>CAXNNK010000046.1:0-7005 GCA_964203725.1 Ilumatobacteraceae bacterium
TCGGTAATCACGGCAATACCTTCCACGAGGCCAAGACCGAGCGTGAATGCACCACCTCGAGGATCAACCATCGGATCACACAACGCCGCGGCGCTTCCGGCAACTGCCACCACAATGCCACTCTGTATCTGTTGTTCAATCGCCTCATACACAACCGTTGCTTGCAGAGTTGTGCGTAAGTGAATTGGCGAATCACCCACCACATACACGGCTGCGGCATCGCGAATAACTTGGGCAAAGCGCTCCTCGCGGGCATCTGCGCGCGTGTATACCGCGCAAAGTTTGGTTTCTACTCCCATTCGATGTGCCCACAACGTACTCGTAGCAATGAGTGCAGCAGGATTTTCAAATGCCTCGGCCGTTGGTAGCACCGCCACATAGCCATTTATTCCCAGCAACAATGGACTGTCAAGTTCATCGTTACAAACGAATGGGCCGCCACCCTGCAAAATAAGTTGTCCCGACATCGCACGGGAATGTATCACGACTGAAGTTGTATGTGAGATTTAGCGCGTTTCAAGCAACAAGTTTGCCAACGCTTCAACAGTGGCATCAGCAACGCCGATTTCGCGTACATAATTGCGCACCGAACCATGTTGTTGAGCCAACTCGCTCAAGATTCTTTGCATTGCACGTGGGTCTGCTGCCAAATAGGCCTGTGGAATCGAAGCATATCTTTCTGCCATTTCGGGTCGATGAATTCGCGCCCATGCAATTGTTCGCTGCATTGCATCTTGCGTGAGTCCGTAATCTGCACAGATGTGCGCATCATCTACTCCAATACTTGACAACAACAACGCTGCCAAAACACCCGTGCGATCTTTTCCAGCAGCACAATGGAAAACTGCTGGAAGAGAATTTGCCTGCGCAAGCACGTTCATCGCATCCGCAAATCGACCCGAGCCAATTTCAAGCATGTCTCGATAGCCCCACACCAAAAATTCAACTTCGTCGTCAAACTCCGGAGTTTCTGTGTCAGACCAGGTCACATCAACGATTGACAAGTGGTGGAAGTCGACTGCAATCTCTTCAGTAGGAAAAATTCCTTGTTCGCGCTGTTCACGCTCGGTACGCAAATCGATGACCGCCCTTAACCCCAATTGCTGTACTTGAGCCATGTCTTCAGCATCGCGCAGTCGATGCAAACCGTCCGAACGAAACAAAGTGCGCCATTTTGTCGTTTGCCCAGACGAAGTCGGATAGCCACCCAGATCCCGAAAGTTGTGCACAGCCGCTAGACCGATAATTCGCCTCGGATGATTGACTGTGTCCTCAACATGCGTGTTTGTCATGAGGGAAAACCTATCCAGCATGGGTAACGCCAAGACATCTCGCTGATTACCAGTTGGTAAATTACAGCCCGTTTTGACTACGGTTGCTCGCTATGACTTCACCAACAACTCGAGAAACCACATCAGCCAGTCCTGCCTCACTTCCACAACTCGTCGGTGTCTGCGGCTCGGGAATCATGGGCTCTGGTCTCGCAGAAGTAGTAGCCCGTGCAGGAATCAACGTGGTTGTGCGATCGCGCACCATGGCAGGAGCACAGTCGATGCTCACTGCAGTTGAAAACAATCTCGTGAAGCAAGTTGTAAAAGCCAAGATGACCGAAGAACAACGTTCAGAAATTTTGTCGCACATCAGCATCACTGATCAAATTTCCGACCTCACCAATTGCGACCTCGTGATTGAATCAATTGTTGAAGAACTCGCACCAAAACAAGAGTTGTTCGCGCAACTCGACAAAGTTGTCAAACCATCAGCGATCCTTGCCACCAACACCAGCACATTGCCAGTTGTTGCAATGGCTCAGGCAACAAATCGTCCCGACAAAGTTTGCGGTATTCACTTTTTCAATCCAGCGGTGATGATGTCGCTTGTTGAAGTCATTCGACCAATCACCGCAAGTGATGACACCGTTTCTGTTGCAACAGCATTTGCAATTGCATGTGCCAAGGATCCTGTACAGGTAGTTGACCGAGCAGGCTTCATTGTCAATGCATTGTTGTTCCCATATCTGAATAATGCCGTACACATGTTTGAAGCCAAGACTGCATCTATGGAAGACATCGACACCGCAATGAAAGGTGGCTGCAATTTCCCGATGGGGCCATTTGCCCTACTCGATCTCATCGGCATCGATACAACAGTGTCCATTCTTAATGCTTTGCGGAGTGAATTCCAGCAAAGCCATCTCGAGCCTGCCGACTCACTCAAAAAGTTGTTGGCGGAAGGCAAGCTGGGCCGCAAGACCAAGCAGGGATTCTTTTCTTACTAGATGTAGTTACAACAGATGTACCGTGGTATATGACGTCTTGGCATGTCTCACCCGTCGAGGTCGGTCTGTCTGGTTGGAATTTTCCACCACCGAGTGAATGGCCGCAGCACGACATCGTTGGGCGTGGTGCTGATCTAGAACCAGCAACGTTGATTCAGGCTTATCGCAGCGGAGTGTTTCCAATGTCCAGCGACATGCCAAATCGAAAACCAGAGATGGGTTGGTGGTCTCCAATGATGCGTGGAGTTCTTCCACTCGATCAACTACGCATTACTCGGTCAATGCGTAACAGTGCACGCAAATATTCAATTCGTGTGAACACTAGTTTTGAACGAGTGATGCGCGGGTGCGCCGTACCCAACCGAGAGGGCGGATGGATCACTAATGACATCATTGATGCATACGTGACACTGCACAAACTTGGTTGGGCTCACAGTTTTGAAACATTTGACGAAAACGGTGTGCTCGTTGGTGGCTTATACGGCGTTCGTGTCAACGGCCTCTTTGCAGGTGAGTCAATGTTTCATCTCAAGGGTGACGCCTCTAAAGTCGCCCTCATGCACCTCGTTGCGACCATGCAAAAATCAGCAATGTCGCTGCTTGATGTGCAATGGCTCACACCCCATCTCGAGACACTTGGGGCTACCGAAATTCCCCGCGACGATTACCTGCATCGTCTTGGCGAGGCCATCAACCTCTAACCTTGACGTATGAGTCGCCGAGATGAACCATGGCTGATCCGCACCTATTCAGGGCATTCAACTGCAGAAGCGTCCAACGAGTTGTACCGAAACAATCTCGCCAAGGGTCAAACCGGTCTTTCTATCGCCTTCGACTTGCCGACGCAGACTGGTTACGATCCAGATCACATACTTGCCCGCGGTGAGGTAGGCAAAGTTGGCGTGCCTGTCGTGCACTTGGGTCACATGCGCACGCTGATGCAACAGATCCCTCCCGGTCAAATGAATACATCGATGACTATTAACGCAACTGCTGCATGGTTACTTGCGTTATATGTTGCCAATGCTGCAGAGCAGGGCACGTCTGCAAACGAGTTGCGTGGCACCACACAAAACGACATTCTCAAAGAATATTTGTCACGTGGCACATACATTTTTCCTCCAGCATCATCACGTCGCATCATCGTCGACATGATCGCATGGTGCGCAAGCAATGCACCGAAGTGGAACCCGATGAATGTGTGCTCGTATCACTTGCAAGAAGTGGGTGCTACTCCAGTGCAAGAGATTGCGTTCTCACTTGCCAATGCCATTGACATTTTGGATGCCGTGCGCGCAAGCGGACAAATATCCGATGAAGCATTTCCACAGGTTTTTGCGAGCATCTCATTTTTTGTCAACGCAGGAATTCGATTTGTCGAAGAACTGTGCAAGATGCGGGCCTTCACCGAATTATGGGATCGCATAGGCATCGAGCGCTACGGCATCACTGATGAACGTGCACGTCGTTTTCGCTACGGCGTGCAAGTCAATTCGTTGGGCCTCACCGAGGCACAACCAGAAAACAATGTGCAACGCATCATGCTCGAAATGCTTGCCGTCACGTTGTCGAAGTCGGCCCGTGCGCGAAGTGTGCAACTGCCGGCGTGGAATGAAGCCCTCGGGCTGCCGCGCCCATGGGATCAACAGTGGTCTTTACGCATGCAACAAGTTCTCGCCTATGAAACAGACTTGCTCGAGTACGAAGACATCTTTACTGGCTCACATGTCGTCGAGGCCCGCACTGCCGAGTTACGCGACGCTGCATGGACAGAGTTACAAGAAATTCTTTCTCGTGGTGGTGCTTTTGAGTCAGTAGATGAACTGAAGGGTCGCCTCGTTTCATCAATGGCCGACCGCACTCGCCGTATTGAATCTGGCGAGCAAGTGGTTGTAGGTGTTAATCGCTTTACCGAATCAACACCGTCGCCGCTTGATGGTGTGAACAATATTCTCAAAGTTGATCACACTGTCGAACAGCAACTTGTCGACGATGTTGTGACTTGGCGCACACAACGCAATAACGCCGATGTGCAACAAGCACTTGACCAATTGCGCGCAGCCGCAACTGGCACAACCAATTTGATGGATGCTTCAATTTCGTTGGCCAAGGCTGGCGGAACTACGGGCGAATGGAGTCAAGTACTGCGCGAAGTCTTTGGCGAATATCGCGCCCCTACTGGTGTTGGCGCCGCAGCCGGCCGTCGCACCAAACAGCTCGCCGATGTGGCCGAGTTTGTTCGCACTATCCCAGGTGGACCACCAAAGTTTTTGGTTGCCAAACCCGGTTTGGATGGGCACTCAAGCGGCGCCGAACAAATTGCTGTTGCAGCGCGTGATTCGGGCATGGAAGTTATTTATTCAGGTATTCGACTCACACCAGCGCAAATCGCTGCTTCTGCACGCGACGAAGATCCAGATGTAATTGGGCTCTCCATTTTGTCGGGTTCGCATCTGCAGCTAGTTCCAGATGTGCTGTACGAACTACAAGAACTTGGTATTGATGTTCCAGTTATTCTTGGTGGAATTATTCCCGAAGATGACCGAGACTCATTGCGCGCGCTTGGTATTGCTGCCGTGTACACACCGAAAGATTTTGATATCGCTCGCATCATGCGCGAGATCGCAGAAATCGTACGTCAACGACGCGGTTAAGGATTCATTGTTGTTGACGGTGCAACAGGAATAAAACCTGTCGCTACTGGCAACTGAATTACATCGCCAGCATTGACCTTGTCTGGATTGGTGATGTTATTGATCACCATCAACTCGGCCATGTTTAAGTTAAATTTTTTGGAAATAGCAAACAGAGAGTCACCTGGTTTGATTGTGTAATAGACAGGCTCTACGTACACCGTTGTGGTTGGTGGTGGAATTGTTGTTGAAACAGTTGTTGGAACCACAATCTCTGGTTCACCACCGCCACGCGAGAGCAACACGGCCATTACTCCACTGAGTACCGATACCACCAGAAGCGACCATTGAAGCCTGCCTCGTAGATACATCAAATTCATAGTAGACCCTTGACCCATACAAAGGTTGCCTATCCTGTACGACATGCGAGTACTTGCGGCTGTCGACAAGTTTCGTGGCACCGCCACAGCAGCACAGGTTTCGTCAGCAATCGGTCATGCGTGTTGGGAGTTGGGAGTTGACTGCATTGAAGCACCCATTGCAGACGGAGGTGAAGGAACACTTGACGCACTCGGCGGACCGAATCGCACGTCACGAGTCACCGACCCGCTCGGCAATCCAGTGGAGGCTCAATGGCGACTTGCTGGAGATACTGCCGTCATCGAAATGGCACGTGCTTCAGGGCTTTCATTGGTCGGTGGCCCAAAAAAGAATGACGTCATCGCTGCGTCCACTATTGGTACAGGTCAACTGATTGACACCGCTCTCAACGAAGGAGCGAAACGGATCATTGTTTGTGTTGGCGGCTCGGCAACCGTCGACGGCGGTCTGGGTGCGATCCGCGCAATCAGCACACCAGCACGATTACGCGGTACCGAATTTGTAGTGGCTTGCGACGTGCGCACACTCTTCAGTGATGCTGCAAAACTTTTTGGAGCACAAAAGGGTGCATCAAAAGTGCAGATCGAATTTCTCACTGGACGCCTCGAACAATTACAGCAGTCGTACCTTCGAGAATACGGCGTCGACGTTTCTGAACTTGTTGGCGGTGGTGCAGCGGGTGGTCTTGCTGGTGGTCTTGGCGCACTGGGCGCACTCCTTATTCCTGGTTTTGATGTGGTCGCCGACGAAGTAGGTCTTCACGAACAAGTTGCTCAGTGCGACTTAGTCATTACCGGTGAAGGATATTTAGACATGGAGAGTTTTGATGGCAAGGTCGTTGGTGGTGTACAACATCTTGCACAACAATTCAATAAACCTGTTGTCGTAATTTGTGGTGGGGCAGACTCAAGCGCTCAGGAGCGCATTGATTCGTTCAGTTTGATTGCTAACTTTGGCGAACAAGAAGCGTTTGCACAGCCTCTCATGTGTATTGAGAAAGCAGCAGCGACAATTATTCGTCGCTTCAATTCACCGTTACAAACGATTGGTTGAATCAGCCGCCAGCAACAGTGGTTGGCGCATTTGGATCGACAGCGACAGGCACAGTTGGCACCGGCGAAGCCAGTGGTTTGCCAGCAACATCAGTACCAAGCAAAATCAAAATGCTTGCTTCGCCAAGCTTTCCAGTTTCGGTTGGTATCGGTGCCGGCATGACAGCCGTTGCTACCCCACCAAGCTCGGCGGCAACAATCGCGGCTTGAGCTTCGCTGCCGGGCAAGTAATAGACCACGGTCACTGTGATTTTTGGTGTGGCTTCACTCGAATTCATTGCGGGTTGCACGATGTATCCGCGACCTTGCAATTCGGTAGTCAACTGGCCGGCGCTGCCTGCAACCTTTGAGGCGTTGGCAATCTGAATCTTGAATGCCGTGAGCGGAATGGTGACGGCAACCGTTGTCTCGACCGGAACTGTGTCGGTGACGACTGATTCAGTCGTCACCTCTTCGGTCACTACGGGTGAAGTTGTGTCACCGCTGCGAATATCGCGCAAAATAAGAAACCCGAGCAGTACAGCAACAACCGCAACAACTATCGACATTGTTGAATTTATGGAAGAACCGCGTTGAATCGGTTCGCGGCGAGTACGACGTTGTTCTTGGCTCATACCAACAACCGTACTTGATGTAGTGGAGCCGAGTGTGGGAATTGAAC
>CAXNNK010000047.1:0-6942 GCA_964203725.1 Ilumatobacteraceae bacterium
AACCCAACTTTCCGTGCAGCGTTTTCGAAGTCAATCGATCGCGAAGCATTGTTTCAGCAGATCTACATCCCAATTGCTGAATCAGCAACACTCTTGCAGTGTGGACCGATCACACCAGGCCTGTATTGCAACGGTGATGAATTCACCAGTAGCTACGACGTAGAAGGTGCAGCCAAACTCTTGGAAGACGCAGGCTGGGCAAAAGATGCCAATGGCTTTTGGGCTGAAGCAGGAAAGACGGCTCCAAAAATTCGTTGGATCATCAACACCGGTAACGGTCGTCGTGAAAGCACACAGGCTTATTTGATTCCATTGCTGCAAGCAGCAGGTTTCGATGTGCGTGCAGATAACTGCGATGCAGCTTGTTACTTCCAGAAGCGTTTGCCAGCATTGGACTACGACTTGGCGATGTACATCTCGACAGCTCCACCAGACCCTGCTTACCTCACGAGCTCATTCGCTTGTGACTTGATTCCAACTGAGGCCAATGGCAACATCGGTCAAAACAGCAGTGGTTGGTGCAACGCTGAAGCTTCGGATTTGCTGCACGCAGCAGACATCGAAGTCGATGCAGCAGCACGAGCCGAGAAGATTAAGTCAGCACTCAAATTGATGTCTGCGGATTCTATTCTGTTGCCATTGTTCCAATTCCCGAAGTCGGGTTTCTGGCGCACTGACAAGGTAGGCGGTCCGGTTGACGGCGAGTTGAACAACTACCAAGCATTTAAAAACTTTGACCAATGGACCGACGTTGATGGCGATGGACAAATCGTTATCGGTGCCGAGCAGTGGCCAGAATGCCTGAACCCAATCACGGAGTGTGCAAACTCTTCATGGATGGTGTGGACAACAGCATTCCCAGTAAGCCCTGGTGCCTACACAACGACCAATGATGGTCAGTATGTAGTCACCAACCTGCTTGCAGGCGAAGCAACCGTAGAGGTGCTTTAGTCGGAGCAAGTAGTTAAAACGCATTGATGGTGCGCAGACCGAGTCGGATAGATTTGGTCTGCGCACCTTTTGCGTTATTGGATTGTTTTGTGTGTATTTGGGGAGATAGAGCATGCTGAGGTTTACGATCAGGAGATTGGTATGGGCAGTGCCCACTCTGCTTTTGGTTACCTTCCTTGTCTACATAGCGTTGCGTTTGGGAACCGACCCGTTGCAGAGTTATCTGCGTGCAAATCCTCGTGCGACAAAAGTGAAGATTGCGCAATACAAGTCCGTTAATGGGCTTTCATCTAATTATGTGCTCGGTTATTTTAATTGGCTGAAGAATTTTGTGACCTTCAATTGGCCGCGAAGCATCAAGGGAAGCCGTGAAGTCTGGCCAGAGTTGAAAGATTCGCTTGTCAACACCGTTCGTCTCGGGTCACTTGCAACTTTCGTGGGTGTCGTCATCGGGCTGATGGTCGGAATGTTCGCAGCGCTTAAGCCAGGCAGTCGACGTGACGTTGCAGTCAACACTGCCGCATTTTTGGGAATCTCAATACCTCCCTACATAACTGCAGTATTGTTTCAATTGCTGTTTGCGGTGTATTGGTCAAGATGGTTTGGACACACGCTTTTTCCAACATCCGGGGTATATCCACCGGGGCACACTGGCTTTGATTTGCTCTTGATGCTCAAGCACATGGCGCTTCCAACGATTGTTGTCGCAATTCAGGTTATTGCTGTATATAGCCGCTACATGCGTTCGTCATTACTGGATGTTATGAATTCCGATTTCATGCGTACTGCTCGTTCGAAGGGTATCAGTGAACGACGAATCCTGTTCAGGCATGGTGTGCGTAACGCATTGATACCTGTCGTAACCATTGCGGCTCTCGACATCGGCTCGATCATAGGCGGTCTCATTATTACTGAGAATATTTTTGCCTATCCCGGAATGGGTATGTACTTTTTGTCGGCATTTGGTACAGGAGACTTTCCATTGCTGATGCCATGGATGGTTGTTGTTGTCGCTTCTACATTGATGTTTAATTTGATTGCCGATGTTTCATATGCATTTTTGGATCCAAGGATTCGTCTTGACTGAGTTTGCAACGCTTTCACCTAAGCGCATGGCTATGCGTCGGTTTCTTTCTCATAAGGCTGCAGTTGTGAGTTGTGTTTTGCTCGCAGTGATGGTGCTAGCGGTGATTTTGTCTCCGATTACTGCTAGATATGGCGTCAACGAGCAAGTGCGAAAACCTCCAAATACTTTTTTGCCACCACAGAGACTCGCTTGGTTTGGCACTGACGAAATTGGTCGCGACATGTACAGTCGGTTGATTTATGGGATCAAGGTCTCACTCATCATCGGGTTGTTCAGTGCGTTGATTTCTACAGTCGTCGGATGCGTTATCGGTGCGGTGGCTGGGTTTCGAGGTGGACGATTTGACGACGTTGTGATGCGTGTGACTGACTTGTTTTTAGCATTTCCTTTTTTGGTTGCGTTGCTCGTCGTGCGCAATACCATCGGCGGTATTGGATGGTTGACTGCCATTATTGGCGATAAATCATCGCCAAGGTTCGTCGTGTTTTTATTGTCTTTTTTTGGATGGATGGGTGTCGCGCGAATCGTTCGAGGTCAGATACTGGCGCTGAAAGAACGAGAGTTTATTGAGGCTGCACGAGCTGTGGGTGCAACTCGTCGCTACATTGTTCGTCGACATCTATTACCGAATTCAATTGGGCCGATCATGGTTGCGCTTTCATTTGCGGTCGTTGGTTCAATCATTGCGGAATCAACTCTTGCTTTCTTTGGGTATGGCCCACAAGCGGGTGACGGTGGCACATCGTTAGGAATCTTGGTTGGTGCAGCGAAAGGTGCAGTGCAGTCTGGCTATTGGTGGATTGCGGTGTTCCCATGTTTCGCATTGGTTTTGATCTCACTGGCCATCAACTTCATTGGTGACGCACTGCGTGATGCCACTGACCCTCGCTTGGACAGGGGAGAATGATGGGCGAGTTGGTTCTGTCCATTCGTGATTTGCGTGTGACCTTCGAGACTCCATTGGGGCAGCTCGAAGCCGTACGTGGGGTAGATATTGATGTTCACGAAGGTGAAATGATAGGCGTTGTGGGTGAGAGTGGGTCCGGTAAGTCGGTGACCTTTCTCGCTGCAATGGGGTTGTTACCGCATCAGGCCAAAGTAAGTGGCTCCGTGATGCTCAACGGCCAAGAAATGCTTGGTGCGTCAAACAAGGTGTTGCGAAATATGCGTGGTGGTGTGATGTCAATGATCTTTCAAGACCCATTGTCGGCGCTCAATCCAGTGCATCGCATTGGTGATCAGATTGTTGAAATGTTGAAGGCTCACCAGCCAAAGATGAGCAACAAGGATGCAGCAAAACGTGCTGTCGAGTTGCTGGACGTTGTCGGTATTCCTCAAGCTGCTGAACGTGCGCACCAATACCCACACGAGTTCTCAGGCGGGATGCGTCAACGAGTTGTTATTGCAATTGCGATTGCGAACAACCCAAAGGTGCTTATTGCCGACGAACCAACAACGGCTTTGGACGTGACAGTGCAAGCTCAGATTTTGGAAGTGATTGAGCGAGTTCAAAAATCTTTCGGAACTGCCGTAGTACTCATCACGCATGACCTTGGTGTAATCGCACGAGTTGCTGACCGTGTGAATGTGATGTATGCGGGATGCAATGTTGAAAAGGGCGGGGTTGACTCACTATTTGACCACCCAAGCCACCCGTACACGCGTGGTTTGCTCGCATCGCTGCCGCACGAAGGGATCAATCGTCTGACGCCCATCACGGGATTCCCTCCCAATATGTTGACGCCACCTACGGGCTGTGGTTTTGCACCTCGCTGCTCTCACGTCACTGATGCTTGTCTTGCTACGTTGCCACCAATACGAACGTTTGGTGATCTTGAAACAGCCTGTATCCGTGCCGAAGAAATAGTTGTGAAGGCAGGTTTGTCGTGAACCAACCTCTTTTGCAGGTGGAGAACCTAGTAAAGAACTTTGAGTTGCGCGCCAATAGCGGAATACGCAAAACAACACGCCTTGTGCAGGCCGTGTCCGACGTTTCTTTTTCTGTTGACAAAGGTCAGACATTAGGAATTGTTGGCGAGTCTGGTTCTGGCAAGACGACCGTCGGTCGTTGTGTGCTGCAGTTGCTCGACATCACCTCTGGAACTATCTCGTTTGAGGGTAAGACACTCGGTGGATTGAGCTTTGAAGAAATGCGACAAATACGTCGCAAGATGCAGATTGTGTTTCAAGACCCATTCGCTTCGCTAGACCCCAAGATGACTGTTGGTTCATCAATTGCAGAACCCCTTGTTGTTCAGGGCGTTGCAGGTAATCACGAAGACAAAGTTGCAAGCCTTCTCGAGTTGGTTGGTTTAGCAGCCGACCACGCAAAAAGATTCCCCCATGAGTTTTCGGGTGGCCAACGTCAGCGCGTTGGTATTGCAAGAGCACTGGCACTCGACCCTGCATTGATTGTTTTGGACGAACCAGTATCGGCACTTGATGTGAGTATCCAGGCAGGTGTAGTCAATTTATTTGGCGATTTGCAGAAGCGACTTGGCATGTCGTATGTGTTTATTGCCCATGACTTGTCGGTAGTTCGCCACATCGCAGATCGAGTAGCGGTGATGTATCTGGGCAAGATCGTAGAGATTGGCGACAAGAAGTCAATTTACGAACATCCAACGCATCCGTATACGAAGGCGTTGCTCTCTGCGGTTCCAGTTCCAAATCCAACTATTGAACGATCGCGTTCACGAATCATGTTGGAAGGAGATGTTCCTTCGCCGGTCAATCCACCCACTGGGTGTCGTTTTAGAACGCGTTGTTGGAAGGCCACTGAATTGTGTGCAAGTATCGAGCCACAATTGGTTGTCCGCCCGACAGGTCAGCTTTCAGCCTGCCATTTTCCAGAGTAATAACGGTAGGATTTAGCCCGTGAGAGAGTTCATCAAAGTCATTACCATCGTTGTCAATGTGGTCTCCATGCTTGCCATGATCGTTGGAGTATTGCTCCATAGCGGTCGTGGTGGTGGTCTCAGCGACATGTTCGGTGGCGGTGGTTCTGCTGCTTTAGGAAGTGCTGCAGCGGAGCGAAATCTCAACCGAATAACCACCGTGTTTGCGCTCGTATGGGTGTTTACGGTTGTGGCATTGGGTTTGCTCCTCGCATAAAGGTTTATAAGAAATACCACGTCGGAGTGGCGAAATGGCAGACGCACCAGCTTGAGGGGCTGGCGCTCGAAAGGGCGTAGGGGTTCAAGTCCCCTCTTCGACACAAGAGTCAGGTCATGATATCTGGTGTGTGATCACCTACGATCATGAGATAGTTACGTTGTATACACCTAGCGAGATCGCAGCAATTCAGAAGCGAACATTGCGTGTGTTGGTGCTCAGTCAGATTGCAGGTTCTGCAGCACTTGCCGCTGCGGTCACAGTTGGCGCATTTGTCATTCAAGACATCCTTGGACAGACAACTGCATGGGGTGGTATCGCTTCAGCAACAGTGACGATGGGTACCGCCTTCATGTCGCAAATGCTTGCTCGGTTGATGAATGTGCGTGGCAGACGTAATGGTCTGCAGACCGGTTACTTGCTAGCCATCTTCGGAGGCTTCATCGCTGGCTATGGCGCCGAGACCAAGACGCTGTGGATTTTTCTGCTTGGGTTGTTTGTTTTCGGAAATGGTCAAGCATCAAACTTGCTTTCGCGTTACGTGGCTGCCGATTTGGCCACTTCGGATGAGCGCGGTCGCGCGATGAGTCGCATTCTGTTTGCTTCAACCTTTGGTGCTGTGTTTGGACCGTTGTTGATAAAGCCAGCAGAACTAGCAGGTGTGCAATGGTTTGGTTGGGGCCAGTACATCGGTCCGTGGATTTTTGCTGGTGCTTTTTTTCTTACTTCGCTCATCAATACAACACTTCGATTGCGTCCTGATCCGCTTGAGGTTGCAGGCAGACTGAATCGTCAAGCCGAGGCGGGGGCACCTACGAGGCTGTTTTCGGACGCGGTGAGGGCGATACGAAATTCTGGCGACGCGCAGATTGCGGTGATTGCAATGGTGATCTCGCAAATGGCGATGGTTGCAGTAATGACGATGACACCAGTGCATCTGAGACTGCACGATCACGAGACAGTGAGTGCATACATAATTTCGCTGCATATCGCTGGCATGTACGCGTTTAGTCCACTTGTTGGAAGATTCGCGGATAAACGTGGTCGGTTGACAACAATTCAGGTGGGCGCTTTGGTGTTGATGGGTGCAACGGTGCTTTCGTCGTTTGCCGGTGATTCACCCGTTCTCCTATTTCCTGCATTGTGGATGCTCGGTGTTGGTTGGAGTTTCGGTTTGATCGGAGGCTCAAGCCTGCTTGTGGATTCTATTGATCATCAGATTCGTGTCCGGGTGCAAGGCGCAGCCGATCTGATGATGAGCTTCTGCGGTGGCCTTGCCGGTTTTTCGAGCGGGTTTATTCGCAAAGCGGTTGGTTATCACGTTTTGTCTAATGTTGGAACCGTGCTTGCTGGAATACTGTTAGTAGCTGTGATGTGGAAAAAATTTGGCATTTCCCGTGAGGCGGTTGCTGCATGATGAAGTGGAAAAATTGGGCGGGCAATGAGCACGCATATCCGATCAAGGTTCACGAGCCAGAGTGTGAGTCAGACATCGTTGCGGTGGTCGGCTACGCGACGGCACTACAGCAGCGGGTGAAGGTGGTTGGTTCTGGGCATAGTTTCACTGCGATCGCTGTGGCGCCAGATCACCTGGTCAAGATGACTCGCTACAACAAGGTTGTCTCAATTGATGCAGTACGCATGGAAGTAACTGTCGAGTCGGGGATAGTGATTAGTGACCTCAATAAGTGTCTCGACAAAGCGGGATTTGCGATGCCAAACCTTGGCGACGTGACCTATCAAACTATTTCTGGAGCATTGTCAACTTCAACTCATGGAACTGGTGCCTT
>CAXNNK010000048.1:0-6941 GCA_964203725.1 Ilumatobacteraceae bacterium
AACCGCAAGACGCGCAGCGCTTGGGGCTTGTTTCGTGACCGACGCCCAGAGTTGTATCGCGGCTTAACCACGTTTGATGGCACGACGTTGGGCAACTAATGCCAAGGATGCCAGGAGAGTTTGCTCCTCACGAACGCACAGTTATTGCATGGCCTACACGTGACGATGTGTACGGCGAATATCTCGACGAAGCACGGGAAGCACATGCTGCGTTAGCGCGCACGATCTCGGGTTACGAGCCTGTGACCATGATCGCAAATCAGCAAGAAGCCGAGTATGCAGCAGAGTTGTGTGGCTCAACAGTCGATGTGGTTGCACTCCCTATTGATGACTCGTGGTTTAGAGACTCAGGTCCGATTTATGTATTTGATGGCAATGATCGTTTGGCGGGCAACTGGATATTTAATGGCTGGGGCCAAAAGTTTGTGCCGTTTGACAAAGACGCTGCTGTTGCAAGTGCGTGGGCCAAACACGCTGGTCATCCGGTGCGCAATATCGACATGGTGCTTGAAGGTGGATCAATCACGTCCGACGGTGCTGGTCTGTTGGCTACAACTGAGCAATGTTTGTTGCACCCAAATCGCAACCCGCTATTGAGTAAAGATCAGATTGAACAACGATTACGTAGCGAGTTTGATCTCAGCGAAGTGATGTGGCTTCCACACGGATTGTCGATGGATGCCGACACAGACGGTCACGTAGATAATGTTGCAATCTTTATTGCTCCGCGCACGATGGTTTTTCAAACATGCGACGATAAATCATTGAGTGATCACTTGCGACTTGAAGAAAACCGCAAGGTTGCTCAATCTTTTGGCGTGACGATGCACGAAATTCCTGTGTTGCCAGTGATTGAGTATCACGGTGAGCGCATGCAAGTTCCATATCTCAACTTTTACATGATCAATGGTGCTGTGATCGTGCCCGTCTGCGGTCATGCAGCAGACGACGACATGCTTGCACTTATAGGTGAATACATTCCCGATCGCGACATCATTGGTCTGGATATCGGCGGCATTCTTGCTTACGGTGGTGGTGGTATTCACTGCATCACGCAGCAAATACCTGCTGTTCTCTAACAGTCTTTAAACAGGCGCGTCCATTGAGCGCAGCGGCAAGTGCTGCGATGGCAGGTTGTCCCACATGTCGGCAAGCAAATCTTCGCGCAAGGTACGCACGCTTGGGTCATCCCAGCGATTGACATGTTGCAGTGGGTCGTGCGTCAGGTCGTAGAGCTCGCCCTCGCCGGCTTTGCTCATTGAGCCGTCAAGCGCCGCGGTGCACACCCAGTTATCACGGCAGATTGTTCGCAGGTGCACGATCTTTCCGAACAGCACTGAGTCCCATTCGGTGAGCACACGCTCGTGACCAAGTTGTTCGGCTTCTGCCTGATGAATGGGCAATCGGGGTGCTTCTACGTAACTCGGTTGAGCAATGCCGGCAATGTGCGCAAACGTTGCGGCAAGCGAAACGTGTCCGACCGGTGCAGAAACTCGAGCTGGCGCAATGTTGGCGCTTGGTGCTGGGCGCCAGATAAGTGGAAGCCGCATCAATGAGTCGACGTGGTACGGACCCTTGAAGAGCAGACCGAAGTCGCCTTGAAACTCACCGTGATCGGTGGTGTACAACACGTCGAGATCGTTGCCCCAACCGCGTGACTCGATCGCGCCCATGACTTTGGCAATTGCTTCGTCGATCAGCTCGTTTTCGACATGCGTGTACGCATTAACTTCGCGCACTTGGTCTTGTGTAAGCGTGGCTGGCACCCAACGAGCCGGTGCTTCGTAGTTTGAAACGAAGGTGCCGTCGTACCAACCGCGCCAGTGGCGCAGTTTGTCATCGAGCACGGCTTCGCGAGTTGTTGAATTTGCGATGTAATTCTCTGGAAGATCGAGGTCTTGCCAACGCACACGGTGCATCTCTGATGCGGGTGGATCCCATGGGTGATGTGGATCGGGAAAACTCATCCAGCAAAACCAGTCGCGATCTGCAGGCAACGACTCGAGCCATGCAATCGTTCGTTGAGCCACCCATTCGGTGTGGTACCACTCGGTGGGAATTGGGTTGACATGTACTTGCGGTGCTTTGGTATCGCCACCGCCTTCGGCATTGACTTGCAATTCATTGTCGAGCACTCGGTAGTAACTCAGAACTGATTCTGGATGGTTGTCACGTATCCATTGTGAGTAATGCAATGCACCTGCTGCTCCATGGGTGGCGAGTTCCATGTGGTCAAACCCACGGTGTGGATCATTTGGGTTTTCGTTCGTTGAGCGATGGGCACCCATGCGGTTTTCGGTGAAGCGCAAAAATGGATCGAGCAACGGCTCAAAGTGTGCTTTGCCAATGAGTGCGGTTGCATAACCGGTTGCCCTGAGATCGGCTGCAATGCTCGGTGCGTCCTCTGGCAGCGGCACGCCGTTCATCCACACGCCGTGAGTAGCAACGTGTTGACCGGTGAGCATGGTGCTGCGCGATGGCATGCAGACCACATTTTGTGGATGTGCACGATCAAACGTGATGCCATGTTTACTCAGGGCATCAATTGTTGGAGTGCGAGCGATAAGTCCGCCGTTGCAACCAAGCGCGTCGTAGCGCTGCTGGTCGGTGGTGATAAAAAGAATCTTGCGGCCCATTTATTTCCGATCAAACATTTCTTTGACTTTGGCAATGCCAACGCCCGCTGCGCCGCCGATTGGTAGCGCCAACACTTCTGGGTCCATGTCGGTCGAATACATCAGCAAGCATCGATTGGGTCCGTCAGGAATCACATCGACTGTTCCGAGATGAAACGTGATCAGTGGGTTGTTGACAATTTTGTATTGAAAGCGACGCAAGTCGTGGTCGAGGGTGACGATGTCTTCTTCAAAGGTGATGCCGGCTGCAAGCACGATCCAACGCTTATTTCCCTCTACTCGGCACGAGGTAATTGGAAACCACTCATGCAGTCGTTCTGGTGCACCAACAAACGCCCACACGGTGTCGGCGTCGCAATCGATAAAGCCAAAGCGACGCACGGTTCCCATAGTCCAAATCTAATCTTTTCGCACTCAAACTGCACAAAGCCAACGAATTATTGGTTGGGTATCTGCCAGTCAATGGGGTCTGATCCGTTTGCTCGAAGCGCTTGGTTGATTCGAGAAAATGGTTTAGAGCCAATGAAACCATTGTGCGCCGACAACGGGCTTGGATGAGCCGACTCGATGATTGTGTGTTGTGGTTGCGTGATAAACGTTTTTTTGCTGCGCGCAAATGCGCCCCACAACACAAACACGATGTGCGATTGACTTGTTCCGAGTGTGCGCACCACGGCATCAGTAAAAACTTCCCAACCATGACCTTGGTGTGTGCCAGCACCATCGTGTCGCACGGTCAACGTTGCATTGAGTAACAACACGCCTTGACGAGCCCATGAAGTCAAATCGCCACTTGACGCAGGCTCTATGCCGCAGTCTGAGTGCAACTCTTTGTAAATGTTGCGCAGCGATGGCGGAATCTTGACGCCGCTCGATACCGAGAAACACAAACCATTTGCTTGGCCTTGCGAGTGATACGGGTCTTGCCCAAGCACAACCACTCGCACATCGCGAGGTGCGGTGAGTGCGAACGCACGAAAGGTTGCGCCTAAAGGTGGGTAGACGTTTGCAACTTGTCGTTCAGCAGCAACAAAATCTTGCAAAGTCAACCAATATGGGGTCGTGGTTTCGTGGGCGAGTAGGTCGTGCCACAACGGCGGTAATTGATCGGACATGGAGCAAAGACCCTGGTCATCCACCAAATGCTCGATAAACGCGTTCTGCTGGCCCAAGCCCAAAGTGTTTGTTCCATCCGCTTGCGAGCAAAAGAGCAGCGACGTAAAACGACAGCGACAACACAAGTGCGGTGTCAAGACCGGTACCACCAACCCAATGCAACTGATGAACCACAAGATTAAAAAATGCGACATGTAACAAATACACCGAGAGTGTCATGCGTCCGGCTCGTGCAAGTAACTGTGTGAAAGCAAGATGCGGCGCGCGCTCGACAATAAATGAAACGAGACAGAGTGCAACAACGGCAGTTGCAAGCGTGCCGAGTGAAAACAACATGCCGCGATCGAGTGGCTGAGTCGACATCAACTTTGCGAGGAGGAAGTCGCGATTGACAATCTGTGAAGACGGTGTAAAGAGAAAATTTGCAGCGTGCGTGGTGAGCATGAGGAGGATCGCTGCGAACATGAGACGCAGGCGAATCTTGGACAGATGGTGAATGTGGCGTCCGAGCATGATGCCAGTGACAAAAAAGACGATCCATGGAAACACGGGATGGGTGTAGTCAACAAATGTGCGGATGAGCAGATTGCGTGGCGAATTGGGCGAGGGTGAGAGCCAACGAGTGTTGTTGCCATCGAGCAACTGGCTTGCTCGCCACCATGAAAGGCCTGCTGCAATGATGATGCTTGCTCCACCAAGCACGATCAGTCGTTTTGTTGACCATGCAAACACAGCCGCCGCGATGATGAAATATGCGCCGTAATAAAAGAGGATTGTTCCAGGCCAGATCCATTGCACGAAGTAACCCAAGAAATACAGCAATGTTCCACGACGCAAGAGAACGATGCGGGCATGTTGGATATCGGCACGGTTGTTCGACTCTCGCGCGCGTTGCGTAAACAAACTCACACCGATGCCGGCTATCAAGACAAACGTTGCAGCGAATCGCGTCGTCAGTGGGCCTGTGAGCGGATTAAACAAACGCTCCCACACCGACGGTTGTGTGGGGTACATCGACCGGAAACCGTTGAGATAGGCGTGAAAATTCATAGCAACAACACCAAATAACGCAATGGCTCGAGCAACATCCAGACTTTCGATTCGCGATGACGAATTCACGGAAATGAGTTAATTCCAAGCGATGGTGTCGACAAATACTCGAGTGAGTGGTTGCTGCACGTCAACAATGTCGTTGACTGTTGGGCACGTTGCACCATCTTGTACAAACAAAATCGTTGAGTGCATGTGCGGCGGCTCAAGCATCGTGAGGCGTTGCTTCGCAAAATGAAATGGGCTGAGATCGCCAGCATTTGCAACAACACCGTGGCTTGATCCGCAACCGACTACCACAAGTGAACCATTGCCAGTAATTGGTGTGTTGCGATAGCCGGCTGTTCCGCCATTGACGCGGCTCACATCCAAGACATCGGTGCCGAGTGTGAGCATCGACTTGTCACCAAGCCATAAAGAAGTGCCGGAGCGGACGAGAATCTTTCGTTGTTGATGTGATGTACGCAATGCATTGAGCGAATCGGCATCGACGTGGCTGACATACATCGGCAAATTATTTGGCACGACGCTCAGCCATTGTGCGATCTCTTGCATGTGATCAGCAGCCGTGCCATCGAGTGGTGGGTGTACCGACCAGCCGTGTTGCTCAAAGCCAGCAGCATTTATGGCACTCACAACCGACGCGACGTCAGCGCCGGCAACACCAAAACGTTGCACGCTCGATCGGAGTTTGATGATCACGCGGCCACTCCAACCATGTGACACAAGTGTGTTGACGTGTTGCACCGACCCGACAACGAGCACCGCACTACTCGGCAACGAAGCGGGCAACTCATTGCCAACAGGCGTGAGCACGATTGGCGTGTGCGATGCAGGAATATCGTGGGCCTCGAACACTGTGCCAACCGCAATTTCGGTGGCAATCGAAAGTGCTTGTTCAATCAGAAGTGGTCGGCCAAACCCGTAACCGTTGCCTTTGACAACTGGCACAAGGAGTTGGTTATTCCCAAGTAGTGCGGCCTGGGTGTGCACATGGCCGAGCCATGCTTGGCGGTCGACTGTCAGGCGCAAAGTCATACAACTGCACGGTATCTGAACGGTTTGGATGACCCATTTAAACCCGACTTGTTAAGTCAACAATTGCCCCTTAGGCTCATTTCATGTCCAAATTGTTCAGTTTCCCCAACCCCGTCAACGAAACTTCAGCCCGCATCGTCGCTGGCGGTGCAGTAGTCATGGGCACCTTATTTGCCGTCACTGGCAGTGGCTGGGTCTTGGCGGTACTGACATATGGCTTTATCGCGCGAGTACTCACTGGGCCAACATTGAGCCCGCTCGGTCGACTCTCGACACAAGTGCTCACACCGTTACTCACATCGATCATCAAGTACGAACACCGAATGGTGCCTGGCCCGCCAAAAAGATTTGCCCAAGGTGTTGGCGCAACATTCGGCATCGTTGCAAGCGCGCTGTTTTTGAATGGTGCAGAGACACCTGCACGATTCGTAATCGCAGCACTTGTTGGAGCCGCATTCCTTGAATCAGCATTTGCAATATGCCTCGGATGCATCATGTTTGGATGGCTGATGAAGGCTGGAGTGATTCCTGAAGAAGTTTGCGAAGAGTGCAATAACTTCAGTTTGCGTTCTTTGGCCACGACGTCAAGTCAGGCTTAAGCGCGTCGAAGTTTTGTTCTCGGACAACGCCTTTCCACACACCAACTCCGTACGCGGCATCGTCAAGAACGCGCAGAGCGGTAAATCGGATCGGGTCAAGTTTTGGTCGGCCTTTCCACCATTCATACATTGATGGAACCACTGCTGCAGTAATCAATACCCAGCGCATTCGTTTTGAAAACAGTGCCAGCACAACTGCAATTGGCCACCACACTCGCGTAATCGCTGAAGCGATTGTGCGTCCGGCATGCAAATTGCCAAGGCCAGCCAAACGCGCAGACTCTTCGACGGCATGTGGAACATCGCGCAACTTGCGAGCCAGTGCCGCAATAGTTCCCGCACCAACAAGTGCGCCAAAGATTGGGTAACCGAGTGCAATAAGTGCCCACATGCCAGCCGAATATCCGCTGACGCGCACAGGTGCAAGCGCACCCTTGTGTCTCTGCGCCAGAGCAGCGGCCGATGTGCCGTAGCCAATTCGCTGTGCAACAAAATCGCTGAC
>CAXNNK010000049.1:0-6913 GCA_964203725.1 Ilumatobacteraceae bacterium
CTTTTTCTTAAACATCGGTATCACTACCGATATTCGCGCAATGGCAGATCCACGCGTTTTAGGAATTGCGCTTCTGCTTTCCGTCATAGCAATCATCACAAAAATTGCAGCTGCTCTTGGCGCTCTTGGCTCACGTGGCGACAAGTGGACAATTGGTTTTGGCATGTTGCCTCGCGGTGAAGTTGGTCTGATTTTTGCGAGCATTGGCTTGAGCGTTGGCGCACTTTCAAAAGAGATGTACGGATCGGTGCTTGTAGTCGTACTCGTTACCACACTCGTTGCACCGCCTCTGTTGCGATGGAGACTTGGCAAACAGGCAGAAGCCGTTGAAGACCAGAGCATTAACGCATCTAGACCTCTAGAAGGCTGGGTCAAGACCATTGGTGGGCAAATTGTGTTGAACGGCTCGCCTCCTGTGCGCGCACTTGTAGAAATTGGATTAGCAACGGCCTCACTCGCCGTGGATGCACGTCCGAGTGGTCAGCTGCTCGACTGGTTTGCACTGCATCGCAATGCAACAGTGAGTTGGGACGAAGACGCAACGATCGGTCTGCTACGCGTATTGCGACTTGGCTCAGCACGCGCGTGGCGATTGCTGGAAACCATTGGGTTTATCCAACGCGCACTTCCCGAAGTGTCCGACGCAATGGCTGCGCGTTCAAGTGACTCAACCGAACTTGACCCAACACACTCATTGCAGTTTCCTACTGTCGAAGCAATTTGTGCTGCAACATCTACGAATGCGTACACAGATGCGTTGGTTCTTGCAGCATTCGCAAAAGACATCTCGGATTCTGGAGCCGATGGATCTAGAGCAATTGCCCGGCTAGGGCTCGATCTTGCTACCAGCAAGTCGGTACTGATACTTCTTGATGGCGCTCAACTCTTGCGCAACATTGTGCAAAGCGAACCACTACAAATAACACCACGCCTGCTGTCACAGATTGCGAATCACCTTAAGAACCCACTTCTCGTCGAGCAATGCAGACAACTTGTGAGCGCACGACAGGATTTGAGCACTACTCAAAATTTGGCACTCGTCGGCATCGTTGCAGATGTTCAAGAAGTGCTCGCACACCCAGACCTCATTGATTCAGAATCAAATACGCTTGTAGAGAGTCGACTTCATGCAGCACTTGCACTCACATCGGACGAAGCAATTCGCGCACGCATTACCCATGCGCCTGCGAGTTACGCGCTCACGCATACGCCACAACAGTTGCTCGACCATGCACTGCTTGTTGAGCCAATGCCGCGTTCGGGTGATGCACGAATAGTTGTGTTGCCCACGCAGAGCAACGATCAATGGTTGGTCAATATTGCGTGCCGCGATAGAACTGCGTTACTCGCGCGATTGTCTGGCGCGCTTTCATCACTCGACCTCAATGTGCTCAATGCCGAGATCGCTACATGGGCAGATGGCGCAGTACTCGACATATTTACAGTTCAATCATCTGTTGAGCCACGCATTGGTGCTGTATCTGACGCGGTTCAGCGATCGTTACAAACACGAAACGTAAAGACCTCACGCGGTCCATTCAAATTGAGTGTACGACTCGATCACTCTGCTCACCCTTGGCACTCCATCATGCGCGTAGAGGGCGAAGACCACACCGGTCTGTTGCGCGACATCACGGCGACACTCGCCAAACTCAAGATCGTCATCCACCATGCCCAGATCGGCACCGACCAAGGTCGTGTGCACAACATGTTTGAAGTATCCGATGCCCATGGCAGAAAACTTTCTGAACAAGCGTCAAACAAGATCATTCGCGCATTGCGCTAACTACAAGGCATCGCAGTTTTGCGAGCCATGTCGTAGAGTGTTGCCATGACCATTACAGAAACAGCCCCTGCAGGACTCGAGCGCTGGACGCACCAGTGGAAAGAGCTGTACGAAGAAGTCATTAACACGGGTTTGTGCACCGGATGTGCTGGCTGCGTTATTGCATGCCCACACGAAGTGATCGGTTACAAGCACGAAGAAGGCAACTACAAACCGTTTCATATTGAAGAAGAACTCGGCCTCGACAATTGCGGTCATGGCGAAAAGGGTTGCACCAGTTGCACACGAGCATGCCCGCGCTTTCGCACATGGGAGCCAGACGCCGACATGCATCTGTTTGGCAAAACACGTGACGACAGTGCGATGTATGGCCAATACAAGCAACTGCTTCTTGTGCGAGCCGCCGACGACAACGTGCACGAAAAAGGTCAAGACGGCGGCTTTGTGAGCGCAATGCTCATCTGGCTCATGAAGCACGACTACATCGATGCTGCACTCACCAGTTTTATGGAAGGCGACGGCACATCGTGGAAGGCATTGCCAGGCATTGCCCGCAACCCAGAAGACGTGCTCAAGGCTGCTGGTAGTCGTTATACATATTCGGCAAACACTCTCGCGCTCAAGCAAGCACAGGAAGAAGGCCTTAGCCGTTTGGCACTTGTTGGCATGAGTTGCCAATCGTCCGTTCTTCCAATCATGTGGAAGCGCAAAGTTGGCAAGACCGGTAAGCCATTCCTTTTCAATATTGGATTGCTGTGCTCTAAGACATTTGATGATGCAATCTTTGAAGAACTCTTCTTGGCAAAGTACGGCCTGAAAAAAGAAGAGATGATCAAGATGAACATCAAGGGCGCCTTCCAGATCTGGATGAAGGACGGCTCATTCCACGAAATTGATTTGAAAGAGTGTCATCAGTGGACGCGCGAAGGTTGCAAAACATGCCCCGACTTTGCTGCCGAACACGCCGACATCTCAACTGGCGGTATTGGTGAAGACAATGCATGGACACTGTGCATCGTGCGCACAGAACTCGGCGAAGAAGTAATGAACCGCATGATTGCCGACGGCAGTGTGATTGCTCGCCCAGCCGAGGCTGATGCAACGGCAATGAAACTCTTGAAGTTGCTGAGCACTGTCAGCCGCAGGCGTTGGCCGGCAACTGCAAACCCTGCCCCACTTGTTGGTGTACCGCCACCGAAAAAGAAGGTAGACGGAACGGTTCCTGCACCGCACTAGTACACGAGCGTGTCGATGTTTACTTGCTTATTTATTAGCTAGGCGCACCGCTTTCGTAAACACATCGTCCAGCATTTTTTCGGTGAGCTTGCCAGTAAATGTATTTTGCTGACTCGGGTGATAACTACACACAAGAGAGTATTTGCCAGCCTGCACGACAACGCCGTGACCAAACTTTGGTCGTGGCTTGACACCAAGCTCGTCACACGCGGCCTGCAGTGCAAATGCGCCGAGACAAACAATGACTTTTGCATGAGAGAGCAACTCGAGTTCTTGCTGCAAAAACGGCGAACACTTCACACGCTCGGCTGGCGTCGGCTTGTTTTGAGGTGGCGCGCACTTGACCGCAGCAGTTACCCACGCATCCTTGAGCACAAGTCCATCATTCACATCGGTAGATGTTGGTTGATTGGCTAAACCGGCAGTGTGCATTGCGCGATACAACCAATCACCACTGCGATCACCAGTAAAAACTCTGCCTGTTCTATTTGCTCCGTGTGCTCCTGGGGCCAGGCCGAGCACAATGATGCGCGCATTTTTATCGCCAAACCCAGAGATTGGTTTGCCCCAATACACTTCGTCGCGATATGCGGCGCGTTTTTCGACCGCCACCTTGCGACACCACTTGACAAGACGCGGACACTTTTCACACGCGTGTACTTGCGCCTCTAGATGGCGCAATGTGGGGCTGCTGACAGGTTGTGACACTGCATCGCACGATAGTTTGTGAGTGACATGACTCGCGCAAAAAACACCAAACCAACCCTCATTTTGATGGTTCGCCATGGCCGTACCCCTACAACGGGCAAGGTATTGCCGGGCCGTGCAAAGGGCTTGCATCTGGCCGAAAGCGGCGTGGCTGAGGCCAACCGAGTTGCTGAGCGCCTGTCGGAGATCAAGGGCATCTCTGCCGTCTATGCATCACCACTCGAGCGCGCACGAGAGACCGCTGCGCCGATCGGCAAGATCCTCAAGCACAAGGTGCAGATTCATCAAGGTTTACTTGAATGTGATTTTGGCAAATGGACTGGTGCGCAATTAATTGCGTTAATGAAGAAGCCAGAGTGGACGACGGTACAGAAGGCTCCAAGCATTTTCCGCTTTCCAAACGGTGAAAGTTTTACCGAAATGCAATCGCGCATGGTTGGAGCACTCGATGACATTCGCGCAAAGCATCCCGGTGAGATTGTTGTGTGCGTCAGTCACGCCGACCCGATCAAGGCCGCAGTTGCGCATGCAATGGGCACGCACCTCGACTTGTTTCAACGCATCGTGATCAGCACGTGCTCGGTCAGTGCTGTTGCATATTCGATGAGCGGCCCAGTTGTACTCACTGTCAATTCGACTGGCGGGTCACTCAGCGAGTTGCGCCCATCATGAGTGCGTTTTACGAATTTGATCAAGCCGACGCATTCACGAGTGGTGCTATTGGTGAGCCGGGTTCGCGACTGTTTGTCATTCAGGTACGAGCCGACGGTCAACGAGTGACGATGAAGTGTGAAAAACAGCAAGTGGCAGCACTCGCTCAATTCATGCGCCAACTGCTCGCTGATGCGCCAGATGCAGATGACCGACCAATTGTTGACGCAATGCAACTCTCTTCTCCCATCGACATCGAGTTTGTTGTTGGCACAGTCGGTATTGCGTATGACTCACGCAATGACCGCATGGTTGTGCAGATTGAAGAGCTTGTGCCGACCAACGTTGACAACGAGCCAATCAATGATGCCGACCCAGGTCGTTTGCGGGTGCACATGACTCGTGGTCAAGCAGCTGCATTTTGTGAACATTCAGACGATGTGGTGGCAGCCGGACGTCCTCCGTGCATTTTTTGCGGCCACCCGATTGATCTCGACGGTCACGCATGCCCACGGATGAACTAATCGAAATCCTGCTTCACGGGCAGGTCGAAATTGTTTCGCGCATGCCGCACAGCAGCAACGCAACATTTCTTGTGAACGTCACGTGCAACGACAAGGAAGTTCGCGGAATTTACAAACCTCTCAAAGGCGAACGCCCGCTATGGGATTTCGAACCAGGTCTACATCGCAACGAAGTTGCGGCCTACCGACTCTCTGAAGCAATGGGTTTAGGGATTGTGCCGCCAACGATTTTGCGTGATGGCCCTTTCGGAGAAGGCTCCGTGCAACTTTTTATCGAGGTCGATGTACAACAGCACTATTTCACCATTTTTGAGCAACGCGAAGATCTGCATGACCGACTGCGAGCCATGTGTGCTTTCGACATTGTTGCAAACAACACCGATCGCAAAGGTGGGCATTGCCTGATTGATGCAGATGACCATATTTGGGCGATCGATCACGGTGTGTGCTTCTCCCCCGACTTCAAACTGCGCACCGTGATTTGGGAGTTTGGTGGCGAAGAACTACCAGACAATCTTCGCGAAGTCATCGAGCCGCTCATTGAGACAGTTCCACTCGATGTTTCTGCGCTTCTCAATAGTGAACAAGTAGTGGCTTTGCAAGAACGCGCGCAGTGGATCTGCGAGGGCGGAGCATTTCCTATCGATCGCAGTGGCACGCGATATCCGTGGCCAATCCTTTGAGCGATTTCAATCAACTCATCGATCGAAGCGACTTGGATGGTTTGGTGCGAACGGTGGATGACTTGTGTTCAAGTCGTGATTGGTCATCACTCTTACAATTACGCAACTCGTGCAGGCTCGCAACCGCAAGTGGCAAGCAACTGTGGCCAGCATCGACGCTTGCCGAATACCGTCTTGCCTTGCTCGCCCCTACACACATCGCTGCCCAGGTGCTTGAAGAGGGTTCTGGAAGGTTTACTCTGGGGCCACTCACCGAAGTAATTGCTCAGAACCATCAGTGGTCGGATTTACAACACGAGTTGCCTCATTCACCAATTGCATCGTTCGTTGCACACGAGTGCGCATTGCGCGGTCAGCACATCGAAAACTCTGCTGACGTTTTTGATGCGCTCGAAACTCCCCTCGAATTGCAACCATGGGAGCCCAACTACGAGCTTGCCGTTTACCGCGACAACTCTGCAGAGTTTCCATCGCCCGAGCTTCCGCCAACTTCATCTAGTCATGTCGTAACAGCTGCTACTTCGTCAGAGAGTGCGACTGTTCAGGACATTGCTGTAGTTGACGCTGTGCACCAGCTCGTTGGTGCCTGGACAACGTCATCCAATGGCACACTGCAGGTTGGTGCAGCACGCGGTGATGAATCTCATGCACTCGCATCTCTGGGAATTACATCGGCAACACTGCGCGCGCTTCAGCCAACTCATGCATTGGCGTTGTTGGCTTGGGCCGGTGCAAGCGGTGGGGCGTTTGGTCGGCGTCGTGGTGCTGCTGCAGGACGTGACAGTGCGTGGTGGTTGCTTGGCGCACTCTCCGGGCGGGCAGATCAATGGCCTCTCAAGAACGATGAGATTGGCGATGTCTTGCATTCGCTGAAGTGGTCGTGGTTTGATGCAGACCAGAACCCAACAGGCTGGCAACTGCAACTCGTGATCGTTGACGAGCAACGCGGTTTATCTTGGGCGATCAATGCCCGAGACTCGGTTGCTTGACAACCAGAGCACAACCTGTGTAACACTCAAAAATGTGGATGAAGCAATTGGAAAAAACCTAAACAGTCGATTTGATGCATTCGACAAGCGATTTGACGCCATGGACCTCCAATTCGAAGTAATTCGTCGCGAAATGAATGAAGGATTCAGTCGACTTGAGTACTTCCTCACCGATCACTGGACAAACAATGTCAGATTGATGATCGCCACCAACATCGCAGTGTTAGGCACTGTAATTGCCTCGCTCGCATTCCTCTCCAGCTACCTCAAATAATTGAGGGCTAAAAAGCGAAAATAATTAGCCGCGTGATTTGAGCAGCTCGATGAGCTGTGGCA
>CAXNNK010000050.1:0-6856 GCA_964203725.1 Ilumatobacteraceae bacterium
AAAAAGTCGCCATACGGTTTGTTTTCTCCCGTTGCAGCGTTGCGAGTAAAGCCCACACCAGTACCCGAGTTATCGTCACGATTTCCAAACACCATTGCCTGCACGTTGACTGCAGTACCCAAATCGTGGCTAATTTTTTCGCGCACGCGATAGGCAATCGCTCTTGCACCATTCCAGGAACGAAACACAGCCTCGATTGCGCCCCGCAACTGTTTCATTGGATCCTGTGGAAACTCGCGGCCAGTCTCGGCTTTTACGACCTGCTTGTATGTCTCACATAAAGCCTTCAATGATTCAGCCGGTAAGTCGGCATCACTTTTCACGCCAGCAGACTTCTTTGCTGCATCAAACGGATGCTCAAATTTTGCACCGTCAATACCGAGCACGATGCGTCCGTACATCGAAATAAAGCGGCGATAGCTGTCGTAAGAAAAACGCTCATCATTGGTGGTTCGAGCCAAACCGACCACACTCTTGTCATTCAAACCCAGGTTCAGAACAGTGTCCATCATTCCTGGCATCGAAAACTTGGCGCCCGAGCGAACCGACACCAATAATGGGCTCGTCGGATCACCTAAGCGTGCTTTCATCTTGCGCTCAAGTGCGGTCACTTGTAATGCGATTTCCTGATCGAGTGTTTTGGGCCAGCCACCATGCATGTAGTCGCGACATGCATCCGTCGTCACAGTAAAACCATGCGGCACAGGTAAGTGCAACACACTCATCATCTCGGCCAAGTTGGCACCCTTTCCGCCCAGCAAGTCTTTAAGACTCATTGGTGATTTACGGTGCTTGTGATCAAAAGCGTAGATGTATGTCATCACACCATTCTAGAGCGGCTGAGTTTCCTCAAATGGGTCGGTTACATCGATGCCCCGTTTCATCAACGCGAGTGCAATCGTGTTCGCCACTGTCGTGTACTGCCCTACAATCTCGCCGTTCACCAACACTTCATCTTGAGGTTTTGTGCCTGGGACACAAATCACCCTACAAAGCCGGCGTGGAGCCATTGACCCTCGTGAGTCCATGCGTTCAACAAGTTCCTGACCTGGATAGCAGCCCTTAGTGAAGCTCACAGCAACATCAACCACGCTTGTTTCTGCAGGGATTATCTCGGTCGTGATATCGACGCCCATGACTGGCCAGCACGCTCGTACGCGCGACTCAACAAATTCGGATTCAGTACCTTCTCGCAACGTAGATGGCAATGTCATGTTTGGAGAGAACACATCGACCGCTGTGCCATCTTGTCGCCATGCAGGTATTGCGCCATCAATATGAATTTGTGTAACGCCACGAACTGCTCGCCACGTTTGAGTTTGCAACTCGATATCGGCGTTAACCCGAATCTTGAAGCGGCTGAGGCGAGTAACAGTTGGCTCTCCGAAACCCGGGTCGCAGTCAAGAACAAAACGATCGGTGGCAGCACAAATGACTCGTAGCAATGAGTCAACTTTGCCCGTTGGTTGCAACAATAACGACATCCGTACATCGCCAGGTTGCATTGAAGCGATGTCTTGCGACAGCTGTGAGTGCAAATAGCTTTTGGCATCCGAGCCCGTGACAGTAACGACATCACGCTCAACTGCGAGCCAAAAAGAAGTATCGCTCATAACAATTTGATCACTGAATTTCACCAGCGGCTTTACGGGCTGCGGTCATGCGTCGTGCTGCAGGAATTGCAGCCATCAATGCTGCAGTCTTGTTGAAGCATTCCAAATCTTCGTCTTCTGGAATACTGTCGGCAACGATGCCTGCACCGGCTTGCAGTGATGCGCCGTGTTCGCTAATGAACATCGTACGTATTGCGATGGCAGTGTCTAAGTTGCCACAGAAATCGACATAACCAACAACACCCGCATATGGACCCCGTTTGACGGGCTCGAGTTCATCAATGATTTCCATCGCCCGCACTTTTGGCGCACCGCTCACGGTTCCGGCTGGCAATGTGGCACGTAATACGTCGATGGGTCCAAGCCCGTCAAGCAACTCGCCAGATACTTGCGATGTTAAGTGCATCACGTGGCTGTAACGCTCGAGCGCCATAAATTCGTCAACATTCATTGTCCCAAACTTGGCAACGCGACCAACATCGTTGCGTGCAAGATCGACAAGCATCACGTGCTCTGCGATCTCTTTTGGATTTTCCTTCAACTCGGCTGCCAACTTGCGATCGTGCTCCTCGTCAATTCCCCGCTTGCGAGTGCCCGCAATTGGACGACTGACGACTTTGCCATCACGCAGTTGCACCATTGGCTCGGGCGAACTTCCGACGATCGTGAGTTCGGGATGCTTGACATAATACATGTATGGGCTCGGATTGACCTGGCGCAGGACACGGTAAACATCAAACGGATCGGCATTCAGTTTGAGATCGAAGCGCTGCGACAATACGACCTGAAAGATGTCACCTGCTGTGATGTACTCCTGAGCAACCCGCACGGCACGTTGATATGAGTTGCCGTTTTTTGTCGGATCAAACTGTGATTTGTAATCATCCGCTCGTGGTGGTTCGACGGCCACATACGACAATGGCTTTGTCAAATCGTGAACGGCATCTTTGATCCGCTCAATTGCGGCATTGTAAGCGGCATCAATCTCGAGATTATTGAGATTGATGAGCGGAACGCTCTCCAGCATGTAGACACGCTGGCGCCAGTGATCAAATGCGGCCAGCGATCCGATGATGCTGATTGCAGCATCTGGCAACTTGCGATCATCTCGCGGCGTATTTGGCAAATGCTCAACTTCGCGCACAATGTCGTAGCCCAAGTAGCCCATCAGCCCACCCTGCAGTGGCGGCAAATCTTTCATTACGGGTGCCTTATAGATCTTGAGGAGAGACTCCATTGCCGCCAACATTCCCTTATCGAGCACCACGCCGTTCGGGATCTCACCAGTTGTTGTGATCTGACCATCGCGCAAGACGAGCGTCGCAATTGGATTGCGGCCAACGAACGAATACCTGCTCCAGCGCTCACCATTTTCTACTGATTCAAGTAAAAAGCCTGGTTCGTCTCCAACAAGTTTCATGTACGCCGCAACCGGCGTCTCCATGTCGGCCAACACTTCTGTCCACACAGGAACAACGGTGTGGGCAATTGAGAGCAAATGAAAATCTTCGCGGCTCGGAAAAAACTGCATCAGATGTAGAGCCCCGTGCTTGCTTCGATGCGTGTGGCGGCCACAGCATGAATATCGCGCTCACGAAGCATGATGTAATCCTGCCCGCCAACTTCAACCTCATAGCGATCATCCGGACTAAACAACACACGGTCACCCGTCTCTGCTGCGCGCACGTTTTGCCCCATCGCAACTACTTCGGCCCACACCAATCGTTTGGCTACCTGCGCAGTTGCGGGAATCACAATTCCACCGTGCGACCGACGCTCATTCTCGCCATGGGGTATGCGCACCAAAAGACGGTCATTGAGCATCTTGATAGGGAGTTTTTCGGGCGCTCCAGTCACGATTGTTAGGGTACTAGCGCCCTTGGCGCGCTGCACGTTGCACAAGCCGCAGCGCTGTGTTAAGACCTCGCTCGGATTCGTAAATTGCCGTGAGCAAGTCGTCACCCGCGTCGGCATTCTTGGGGTCACGAATCGCCATCAGCCGCGAGGCTCCAAGCGTTGACAGACGTTCCCTACAACGTTCAAGAGTGTCGGCGATTGCTGCGAGTTCGGCCTTTGTACTCTCGGTGTTTGCTGCGCCATCGGTAGAGGTATTTTTTGGCATCGTTATTTGGCTTTCTTTGATGTCTTCAATTTTCCGTATGGCATTTCCGACGATGGACAAATGTCTGCAAGTTCACACACATCACACTTTGGTTTTTTGGCATCGCACACGCGACGTCCATGCAATATGAGTCGGAGGCTAAAACCTCCCCAGTCTTTGGGGTCGAACATTGCGTTCAATTCATATTCAACCTTGACAGGATCTTCTTCTGTGGTCAAGCCGAGCCTGCGCGATAATCGTCCAACATGGGTGTCTACTGGTAAACCAGGCAAATCAAACACCACACTGCGCAATACGTTTGCAGTCTTGCGACCAACACCAGGAAGTGTTACCAAGTCTTCAATCGCACTTGGAACTTCACCGTCGAAACGTTCCATAACGTTACGCGCCATCCCCACCAAATTTTTAGCCTTCGTGGCGTAGAAACCCGTGCTTCGCACCAGCTCTTCTACGCGAGTTACGTCTGCAGTAGCCATCATTTGGGCCGATGGAAATTCTGCGAACAGCGCTGGCGTCACCATATTGACTCGCGCATCTGTGCATTGAGCAGACAGAATTGTTGCACTCAATAACTGAAACGCGTTCTCGTGAGTGAGCTCACAAATTGGAGCACCGTAAATGGTCTTGAGCCTGCTCAATATTTCTGCCGAGCGATCAAGAATTTTTGGGTTGACTTTCTTTATTGCTTTGACTTTCTTTATTGCTTTGACTTTTGCTGCAGTTTTAGCTCGCGTTGGTGTAGTAGCCACAGTGCCGAAGACTAGCGATTGGCACAGATATCCTGTTGCTTATGGGGCATCTTGAGATTCAGCGACGCTCCGCCAAGGATGATCTCTCCGATGTCGAGGACCTGCTTGCTGGAGTTGAACGAGCCGATGGAGTGCGTCCTCTTTCCGACCACTTATGGATTGACCTCCGCCAAGGTGGGCGCCCAGGATTTGCCGGTTTGCTAGCAAGCATCCCTGGTCACGATCACCTTGTCGCATATTGCCAGGTCTCGCGTGGCAACGATTCATGGTCGCTTGATCTGATCGTCGACCCTCATCATCGATACGAAATGGCTTCGATTGGCCCCGAACTACTCAACGCTGCGATCGACATCATTTCTCAAGAAGGCGGCGGCAAGGTGTACTGGTGGGTGTACGAACCAACCCAGTTGCACCATCAACTTGCACGAGGTATCAACTTCGCTCTTGGTCGCACTGTTACTCAGATGCGCGTTGCACTTCCACTCGCCCAAAATGTGGTGAGCAACACCTCAGCAATCGAGACGTGTGCCTTTCGTGTGGGTACCGATGAGGCCGCATGGCTCCACGTCAATAACCGCGCATTCAGCGACCACCCCGAGCAAGGTGGCTGGACATCTGACATTCTTCAATCGCGACAACACGAGCCTTGGTTCAATCCAAATGGTTTTCTGCTTCACCACATCGACAACAATCTCGCCGCTTTCTGCTGGACGAAACTGCATCTCGACACGCAACCAGTGCTCGGCGAGATTTATGTCATTGCTGTCGACCCAGACCATGCAGGCATCGGACTCGGACGTTCGCTCACCGTTGCAGGTCTTCAACACCTCGCCAGGCTTGGCACCACGGTCGGCATGTTGTACGTCGATACTCAAAACACACGGGCATTGAGCATGTACAACTCGCTTGGGTTCAGAACCCATCATCAACAGTGCGCGTTTGTTGGTGATGTGCACTAGTTTTTAGTGCATGTCAACGCTCAAAAACCCTGAATCCGCCTCACTTCCACGCTGGTCTGTTGCCGATGTGCATGAATCCTTTTCATCTCGCTCTTTCACCGATGCGATGGAGCGTGCAGGCGCAACTGTGTCACGTATGGAGCAACTCTTCGATCAACACAATGTGCGAGCCATCGAGCCACGCGCACCAGGTGAAGCCGACGGCCAAGCAGCAGATGCCGTAATCAAGTCATTCAACACGACAGTTGAAGAGTCCGAGATCTTGGGTGCATATATTTATGCGACCGTCAGCACCGACTCCCGTCACGAAAAGGCGCAAGGCTTGCTCAGCGAACTTGAAACCTTGGACGCACGAGTATCGCCCCTGCTTGCACGCCTTGCGGACTGGGTCGCATCGTTGGGCGCTGATGCGCTTGCAACAGTCAGCGTTGAGGCTCGCAAGCACCTTGGTCCATTGCAGCGTCTGCAGGCTCGTAGCGAGCACCAGATGTCGGAAGCCGAAGAAGGTTTGTATTCCGAATTGGGTACGACAGGTTCGTCAGCGTGGGGTCGCCTACAAGGAGACCTCACTTCGCAACTCAGTGTTGACGTGCAACTTCCAAGCGGCACCACAAATATGCCGATGGCCGCAGTGCGTGGGCTTGCAACAGATACCGACCTTGCCACACGCAAGGCTGCATACGACGCAGAGATGCAAGCATGGCCAACCATTGCAGTCGCATGCGCAGCCGCAATGAACTCGATCAAGGGTGAAGCCAACACCGTCAATCGTCGACGCAATTGGAACTCGCCACTCGATGCATCGCTGTATGGAAACAGCGTGAGTCGCGCAACATTTGACGCAATGCAGTCGGCAGTGCATGCGTCACTCCCCGATTTTCGCAAATGGATGCGCGTCAAAGCCCAACTTGCGGGTGATACAAACGGATTGTCGTGGTGGAATCTTTTTGCACCGCTTTCGGTCTCACCTGGTGCAATCTCTTGGGACGAGGGAATCAGTTTGGTCAAAGGTGCATTTGCCAGTTACAGCGATCAACTCTCGCACCTCGTTGACCGCTCGCTATCCGAGCAATGGATCGATGCAGAACCACGAAGTGGCAAAGTTGGTGGCGCGTTTTGCATGTCGTTCGTAAAAGACCGATCGCTTGTATTGCTCAATTGGAGTGGCAGCGGTGACTCTGCGCAGACGACAGCGCACGAACTTGGACACGCGTATCACACCACCCAGTTGGCCGCGCGAACACCGGTGCAAAAGCGAGTACCAATGGCGCTAGCCGAAACAGCAAGCATTTTTTGCGAGACTCTCGTTGTCGAAGATGGCTTACGAAAACTGCAGGGCGATGACCGTCTTGCACTACTCAACGTAGACCTCATCGGTGCATCCCAAGTTGTTGTCGACATTCACAGCCGTTT
>CAXNNK010000051.1:0-6610 GCA_964203725.1 Ilumatobacteraceae bacterium
GGGGCCATCAACGACAAGAAGCATTCGCGAAGTTGGCGCACAATTTCTTCAGCCAACATGCGTGGGTCGGCTCCGCGTTGGATCGCCGCAGCGGTTGCCCCAAGTGCACGGCCTGGGTCTCTGTCAATAATGGCTTCAACAAACTCATCAGGCGAAAGTTGTTCATCTGCTTCACCGCCGCCTGCAGCAACAAGCTCGAGTGCCGACAACGTGTCGCGCGCTGAACCGCCTCCCTGTGTGAGTACTTGTGCAATCGCTGCTTCGCTCACTTTGAGGTTGGCATCTTTAATTACCCAGCGCACATGCTCGTCAAGGTCGTGCATCGGCAACAAATGAAATTGCAGGTGCTGCGTGCGACTGCGAATGGTCTCGCTTACTTTCTGCGGATCAGTTGTGGCCAGCACAAACACCACGTGAGGTGGTGGTTCTTCAAGCGTCTTGAGCAGCGCTGCTTCGGCTGGCTTCGAAAGCATGTGCACTTCGTCCAAAATAAAGACACGATGTCGGCCAGGGTTACCAAGCGACGAACGCTCGATCAGGTCGCGCATGTTTTCAACACCGTTGTTGCTTGCTGCGTCAAGTTCAAGCACGTCGTAGCTATTGCCGCTGTCTATTGCCCCACACGAATTACAGATGCCACACGGCTCGCCGTTTTCGGGCTCTTCACAATTGAGTACCTTGGCCAATATGCGAGCAGTGGAGGTTTTACCAGTGCCCCGCGGTCCGGAAAACAGATAAGCCTGACCCTCACGATGATTGATGACGGCATTTTGCAGCGCACGCACCACGTGCTCTTGGCCTTTGAGTTCACCAAAGCGGCGGGGCCGGTAGCGACGATATAACGATTGAACAGCCATCGCTTGCGAGCCTACCTAGACGGTGCCACACCCCTGAAACCTTTTGGCTACCGTTATACGGGACCAATGATGACAACGCAACAACCAGCACGCTTTATGGGCAGACGATTAGCCACAATTATTGGACTCGCCATTGGGTCGTTCATGTATTTAAGCGGTTTTAGTGCGCTCGGAGCACTTGCCAGCGGCGTTGCTGGCACAAATGAAGTCACCACATCCAATCCAGCGCGTAATCAGATTGTGCAGGTACAACCTCCACAAATTCAGATGGTGTTTCGAGACGAAATTAAGGACATCGGCAAGATGGGTCTGACTGTCGTGTGCAATAACGAATCAGTGGGCATCGCACTGCCCCAACTCGGTGCCGACAGTAAAACGGTGTCGGTTGCGCTCACCACTGCCTTTGCCGCTGGGGAATGTTTGATTGATTGGAAACTTGCCGATGGCTCACAGGGTTCTATCCCGTTCACTTCACAAATTGTTTCTGAAACGACTGTTGTAGCTCCCGAAGTTGCCGCTACCGACACAACATTGCCAGCAGTTATCGGCGAAGTAGTGCAGCAGTCTGCGGGTGCTGGGCCTCGAGTAGGCGGACTGCTTGGTCTGCTTCGCATTTTTGAATATCTGTTTATTGCTGCAATCTTTGGCGGATTGCTCACCGTCACGCTTGCATGGCCAGAGGGCATTGACTACGGAGTGTGTTTGCGGTTCTTTCGCATCTCGTGGCTCCTTGCTGTCTCGACGATGTACTTAATCCTTGCAATCACAGCGATGCGCAATTCTGATCAAACCTTTATGAGTTCACTCAATCCTTTTAGTTGGTTTGGCGCTCTCAATAGTGCAGCAGGTTTGATATTGCTTCTTCGGTTTGCTCTTGTTGCCGGCTCATTCTGGGTGACATTTCAACCAGCACGGGTGTTTGAGCCCGCAACACAAGTTCCGGCAATAACACTGATCACCGTGATGATGGCAACATTTGGACTGACACGAATTGGTCAGCAGGTCGCGCTCTTGACATATGTATTCGGTGTTGTGCACGCTTTGGCAATCGGCATGTGGCTTGGTGGGTTGCTCCTGCTTTCGCGCACAGTACTCAACGCGCCCGGCGACGCCGATTTGTTGAATGCAGTGCGCGGCTTTACTCGCATTTCTTTCACGTTGATTGTGACAGCAGTTGTTACGGGTCTCATGCAGGTGTATCTGCTCGATAGCTCCAACATTTTTTCCACTGGTCATGGTCGTCTGAGCTTGCTTAAAGTCATTGTTGTCGCAGTCATGGTATGGATCAGTCTGATGTTGAAGAATTTCACCACTTCACGACTCTCCAAAGAGACTGAACTCACAAGCAAGATGGCGTGGCGGCTCCGACGCGCAGTGTCAACCGAACTTCTTGTCGGCATTCTCGTGCTTGGTCTGACATCGTGGATGGTTCCGATGCGTCCGCTACAAGCCAAGGCTCCAGGCGCCGGTCCGACTGTTCCATATGCATTTCGGGAGGATCTCGAGAATGATCGCTTCCACATCATCATTTCGCTCACACCTGGCACAACTGGAGTGAACGCGATGCGCATCGAGTTGCTTGAGCCGTCGCGCATCAATAATTTTGTGGTCAAGCTGATTCCATCCGAGATTGGCTACGCGGGTATTGCAATCAATGTGCCACTCAAGCGCCGAGGCGCAGCAATCGTGATGGGTGATGGCTCATTTACCTTGCCAGTTGCAGGCGTATGGTCAATTGAGGTCAGTGGCGCAACCACAACGGGTGAATTGATCCCTCTTGCCACAACGATCACCATCACCGAATCTGCAGTGGCACCAACGACCACTATTCCAGTTGACATAGCACCTGTAACCACTCTCGCTGGCGGTTGATCGCTCGCTATTCTTGACGTAGTGAGTAACAATTCGATGGACGCAAAACTGCAGGATCTGCAGTCTCGTAAAGACCAGGCCTACAACGCTGGATCACCTCGCTCGGTTGAGCGCCAACACGAAAAGGGCAAGTTGCTCGCGCGCGAACGCTTGGCGATTTTGCTCGACCCAAATAGTTTTCACGAGTTGGATTTGTTGGCTCGCCACCGTGCTCACTCGGCTGGCCTTGAAGAGCACCCGTATACCGACGGCGTGATCACGGGTTGGGGCACGATTGACGGACGCAAAGTATTTGTGTTCAGCCAAGACTTCACGGTGTTTGGTGGAGCACTCGGCGAAGTGTTTGCCGAAAAAATTCACAAGTTGATGGACTTGGCGCTCAAGGTTGGTGCGCCACTCATTGGTCTCAATGACGGAGCTGGCGCGCGAATTCAAGAAGGTGTTGTGTCGCTCGCAAGTTACGGCGGTATTTTTCATCGCAATGTGCAAGCATCTGGCGTCATTCCGCAGATTTCGGTAATCCTCGGACCATGCGCTGGTGGCGCTGTGTACTCGCCTGCCATGACCGACTTTATTTTCATGGTGCGCGAAACAAGCCACATGTTTATTACTGGTCCAGATGTTGTCAAGACCGTTACCGGTGAGGACGTCACGCTCGAAGAGTTGGGTGGCGCAATGAGTCACGCATCCAAGAGCGGTGTTGCCACATTTGTGAGCGCCGACGAACAATCGTGTTTGCAAGATGTGCGTTTTTTGCTCAGTTTCTTGCCACAAAACAACATCACTGAGCCACCTGTCGGTGAAATCACTGACGACCCAACACGTTTGTGTGAATCATTGCGCACCATTCTTCCCCCGTCCGCCAACCAGCCATACGATATGAAGAAAGTCATCACTGAGGTGATGGACGATGGGGAATTTTTTGAATACTTTCCACATTGGGCAAAGAGCATCGTGTGTGGTTTTTCACGACTCAATGGTCAATCAGTTGGCATCGTTGGCAATCAGCCAATGATCTTGGCTGGTGTGCTCGATATCGAGTCGAGCGAAAAAGCTGCACGCTTTGTGCGCACATGTGATGCTTTTAACATTCCGATCATCACGTTTGTTGACGTTCCCGGTTTTCTCCCTGGTGTCGACCAAGAGTACGGCGGCATTATTCGCCACGGCGCCAAGTTGTTGTATGCATATTGCGAGTCGACTGTGCCACGCATTCAAGTCATCACACGCAAGGCCTATGGCGGTGCGTACGTGGTCATGAACTCAAAGTCGATTGGCGCTGACTTGGCGTATGCATGGCCAACAGCAGAGTTGGCAGTGATGGGCCCGCAGGGTGCAGTCGAGATCGTGTACCGCCGAGAGTTGCAAAATGCTGCAGACCCAGTGGCACGTCGTGCTGAGTTGGTGAGTGAATACACCGAAAAGTATTCAAACCCGTATGCGGCTGCAGAGCGTGGTTACATCGATGACGTCATTGATCCAGCCGAAACACGTATCAAGCTGATCGCTGGTTTGTCGATGCTGCAATCGAAGCGCGAAGAATTGCCACGCCGCAAACACGGCAACATGCCGCTGTAGGAATTATGCAACACAGCGTCTCGCCGCAGCCTTCTGAACAAGAAGCGATTGCCATTGCAACTGCATTAGAGGTGTTGTGGCCAAAAGTGCAACCTGCGACAGAGCACGAAACACCGAATACTTCATGGCGTTTTAGTGGCCGTTGGTGGAGCGAATCAAGTGTGATCCGACGATCACGCCCCGGGTTCTAGTTTTTTGAACCCACCACTTTCCGATATTCGTGTAGTCGACATTTCGACAGTGTTGGCTGGGCCAAACTGCGCGCGTTACCTCGCTGACTTTGGAGCAGATGTAATCAAAGTAGAGCGACCAGACACCGGTGATTCGTTACGGGGCATGGCGTGGCGCGACCCCCGCGACGGAGAAGGTCTGTGGTGGAAACTCGTTAACCGCAATAAGCGCAACATTGCACTCGACCTCAAAGACGAAAGTGACCGCACAATCTTTTTGCAACTTGTTGATGAAGCACACGTGCTTGTCGAAAACTTTCGGCCAGGCACGCTAGAGCGTCTCAATCTTTCGCCAGACATGTTGCTTGAGCGCAATCCAAAGTTGGTGATCGTTCGAGTCTCTGGCTTTGGTCAAGACGGTCCATATGCGTCACGCCCAGGTTTTGCATCGATCGCAGAGTCGATGGCTGGTCTAGCCGCGGTCAGTGGCGACCCAGATGGCCCACCAATGTTGCCTGCCATTGCGCTTACCGACGAAGCAACTGGCATCACGGCCGCTTTTGCAACCATGGTTGCGTTGCACTCTGGTGTTGGTCAAGTAGTTGATGTCAATTTGCTCACCACGGTTTTTCAATTGATGGGCCCCGTCATCTCGCTCTACAAATTAAGCGGCGAGTTACAGCCACGACTTGGGTCTGGCTTGCCGTATTCGGTGCCGCGGGGTGTCTATCAATGCAGCGATACAAAGTGGGTTGGGGTTTCTGCATCAAGCGACTCGGTGGCAGCACGTGTAATGGAAGTATTGGGTGTTGGTGGTGATGATCGGTTTTCAACATTTGCCGGACGCATGGCCAATCGTGAATTACTCGAACGATTGATGATCGACTGGTGCGCTGCACGCACTCGAGATGAAGTTGTTGCCACACTCGCTGCAGCAGAAGCAGCCGTTGGTCCTGTCTTTGACATGGCAGATATTGCAACCGACGAGCATTACGCAGCCAGACAAATGATTCCTGTCGTTGGTTCAACCCCGATGCAAGGGCTCATTGCTCAACTTTCAAAAACTCCTGGTGTGCTCGGTTGGGAAGGTCGACCGCTCGACGCCGACCGTGAAGACATCCTTTAGCGCGGATGGAAGCAATAGGGCACGACACACCCGTGCCACCAATGCCGCAATAACCATTTGGATTTTTCTCTAGATATCTCTGGTGATACTCCTCTGCCATAAAAAACTCAGTTGCTGCAAGGATCTCTGTTGTAATCGCTGGGTATGACGCAGCATTAAGTTGCTCGTTGTACACATCTTTGCTTGCAAGCGCCTCAATGTGTTGAGTCTCGGTTGTGTACATGATCATGCTGCGGTACTGAGAACCCACATCGTTGCCTTGGCGCATGCCTTGGGTTGGATTATGTGACTCCCAAAATGCTTTCAGCAACATCTGATACGTGATTTGGAAAGGATCAAATGCCACCTGCACCACCTCGGCATGTCCAGTATCGAGATAGCAGATGTCTTTGTATGTGGGGTTTGCGGTATGGCCGCCCGCGTAGCCAACGGCAGTCGATGTCACGCCTTCAAGTTGCCACAGCAAACGCTCAGCTCCCCAGAAGCATCCCATTCCAAAGATCGCCGTTTCAAATCCAGTTGGCATTTGCGTGTTCATACTGTCAGGCTAGAGCACAATCATGAGCAACTTTCAACCAATCGTGCGAAACATGGTAAGCACCGATGTGACACGTGTGCTCGAGATCAATAACGCCAACACACCTGGCGTGAGCAAACTGACACTGTCCGAGCTTGAAACCGACATGAATAATTGTCTGCATGCGCTAGCGATAGACAACAGCCATGGTGAAGTTTGCGCTTTCTGTATCACGTTTGCACCAGATGCTCCCGATGCCGGCACTAATCATCAATGGTTTGCCGAACGCTATAAAAACTTTGTCTATCTTGACCGTATTGCAATTGATTCCAACCATCAAAACCGCGGTCTTGGTGCACTGCTCTATCAAACAGTTGAGCAACGCATGCTTGACTCAGCGGAGCATTTGATTTTATGTTGTGAAGTAAACCTCGAACCACCGAATCCTGGCTCACTGCGTTTTCACCAACGCATTGGCTTTACCGAAGTT
>CAXNNK010000052.1:0-6559 GCA_964203725.1 Ilumatobacteraceae bacterium
GGCGAACGGTTTCGCCGAATAACCAAGACGTGAGTTAGGGCTCAACGATTGCAAAACCTGTGACGAACTTTTCTAGATTTCCAAAGATATTTAAGAGTGCTGCTGCGTCACCATCCACAGTGATGGCCCCGTCGGTCATTTCTTGAAGAAAGGTCGTGGCTTGCGTAATCACGTCTATCAATGTTTCTCTTTTAATGTGAACCGTTGCATCAGCAGCATCGTCGTGACGCCCCTGAGATGATAAAAGCGTTCTATTTGAGAGTGCCAACACCCATGACTGATCAGGTGTACCTGCCATGTCGGTGAAGTTCCAATTAATCGTGGTTGCAAGACCTCCGACCTGCTCTTGCATCAATCGCACCGCAAGAGTGTCAAACACCTGACCAATTGTCATCGCTCGCGTCATTCCGCGCGCTCGTGCACCAACCTCTACTGGCGGCGGCGGGCCATTGCGCAACTCTTGAGCCCCCATCAGATACGCATTGCGAAATGTTGCCGACTCCGCTTGGTACCCAAGTTGTTCGAGCGTGTCGGCTTGCAACTCGCGGGCCTTGACATTGGTGGGGTCTGCAAACACCGCATGATTTACGAGTTCTGCGACCCAGCGATAGTCGCCAGCACCAAACGACTTTTGTGCTGATGCCAGCAGTGCATCCATTCCACCTGCCAGATCTACATATCGCTTACCAGCATCGGTTGGTTGCAATTTATTGAGGTTGGCAGGATTGCCGTCATACCAACTGAGATATCGCTGATATACGGCCTTCGAGTTGTGCACGAGATCACCATAGAAACCACGTGTGTGTTCATTTGCCAAAAACTCGTCGGGCATCTCAAGAAATTCAGCAATCTCGAGTGGTGTCATACCGCGATTCGCACAACGCATTGTCTGATCATGTATCCATCTATAGAGGTCGCGCTGCAAGATGAGAAACTCGCGAACATCGGCAGTTCCCCATCGTGGCCAGTTATGTGACGTAAACAAGATCTTGGTGTCAGCACCAAACAACTCGATGCTTTCATTAATGTATTTTGACCAAGAAAGTGCATTGCGCACTTGCGCTCCGCGAATTGGCACGAGGTTGTGCATCGTGTGCGAGCAATTCTCTGCCATGCACAACCATCCAAAATCTGGAAAGAAGAAATTCATTTCGGCTGGAGCTTCGGTCTCGGGTGTCATCTGAAACACGATTCGCACGCCGTCAATGATCATCTGCTCACCAGTAAAGGTGATGTCGTGAGTTGGCGCTACCAATGATGGCGCTGCTGTTGGTACCGAGTTGCCAAGACCCGAGTCAACATGACCCTCTGGACCGGCTGGAAGGAGTGGTCCAAATTGATATGTCGCACGTCGGCCCATCGCCGGCCCAGCAATGACGTTTTCGGCAATCGCCTCGTATAAAAACCCTTCTGGTGCAACCACCACACACTTGCCCGCGTCCACATCGGCTCGCGTTGTCACACCGAGCACTCCACCAAAATGGTCGGCATGCGAATGCGTATAGATCACACCAGTAACGGGGCGGTCACCAACGTGTTTATTAATCAATTCGAGTGATGCTCGTGCAGTGAAGTCGCTCGTGAGCGGGTCGATGACTACCCAGCCCTTGTCTCCCTGGATAAATGTGATGTTGGAAATGTCGTATCCACGCACCTGCCATACGCCGTTCGCAACTTCAAACAAACCATGATGCGCGTTGAGCGTTGCATGGCGCCACAAGTGCGGGTTTACGGTGTCTGGTGCGTCACGACCATCTCGCAAAAAATCGTATGCAGCAGTGTTGATTACCTTGCGACCTTTGTCGTCGACAATCCGATTCTCGGTGCGTGCAGCAATAAAGCCTCGCGTGACGCGCTCCAGATCGGCTGGATCAAATACTCGACCTTGTGTCGAGCTATTGAGTCCTTGCGTCACCGATGTGGCAGGTTTACTGGTCAGAAAGATCCTTACAGTCGTGCTTCGTTGGCAATCCCAACAGTCAAATGCTACCTAAAATGCTGCAACCTCACCTATGCGAACGACAGCATCCATTCCTTCTAGATCAATAATCGCATCAAGCAGTCCCAACTCCACAACTTGATTGGCTATCTCTATCGATGCCGAGCCCATGATCGCCACGATTACTTGACACTGAACAATATGTTGACCAGCACGTGCAATTTGCAATGAACGAGCAGTTGATCCGTCGCGCACCATTAGGTTGAGCGCCTGCATCGAACCATCAGTGAGAGCGGCAGCGACCACATCGTCCCCGCGAAATTTTGTAATTGACTCGGGTTCGCAGCGATGATTGACGCCGTTGATGTTGAGCGTCACCCCATTGCCATCGGCAACGCAAAATTCTCGAGTCACTCCGGGGAATGATGAAAACGGAACATCTTGCGTGATGTCAGCCGTCGACAACCGCCAAGTCCAGTCATCGGGAAGAGATCCATCGCAGGTGATTTCATATTGCACCCCAAGGCCATTGCGCCACGGAACTGCAGGCCGTTCGGAAGCTCGTTGCAGAATCATATTTTGCGCAAAATCACCCAGAACTCAAGTGCGTTCTCTCGCGTTGGAAACATACGACCGACTGTAAATGGAATGTGCTTACTCTTTGATAAGGAAGTCATGGTATGCACAAATGTCTCGGGAGTGAAAAACCAAGCGTGAACATCAATGTATGAACCATGAGATGCCTCTAATGCATCAATTGCTAATTTTGTTCGCTCAGTGCGATTCTCATCAGGATCTCCATGGTCGCCTTGCCAGTGTCGTACTGCATCGTTGTGCGTCGTGTGAGCAAGATGGGCTATCACCGCCGAATCAGGGTGCACTGCACGCTTCTCTAGGTGCGCGTCAATCATCTGCTGCGCCGTAGAAGGCGCAAAAAAATGATCAAAACAATATCGATGGTCGGGAACCAACAGAAAATATCGACCGCCTGGAAGCAATAAGTCAGCAATATCTTGAAGGTGGCTAATGATGTCTGGCTGATGCTCAATCGCATGGCTGCTCACCACAACATTAAATTTGTCGCTGACCACCGAGAGATCTGAACCTGTACTGACCCAGTTAATTTCTGGAACTTTCTCGGGATCAAGACCCAACTGAATTGCACGAGCACGCAAATCATGTGTTGACATCACATCGACATAGGAGATGTTTGGCCCATGCAACATTGGTGCTGCAAATGGTCCGATCTCCAAAACTCGCGCTGTGGGTGGAATCAATTCAACAAACGATTGGCGGTCATTCACTGGTGCTAGAGGTTGAGCACCTTGTTGATTGGTCCACTTTCTCTTCAATCGTTTTCCTACACGTGAGCCAAACACGAACCTCATGGGCAGTACAGATTGCCTTTTGTTCGAAACATTTGGACATCAGAAAGCTGCTTCGCTGAAATTCCAACAACTGTCTCAAGATCCCAACCGCAGATCACCGTGCTGAGCATGTTGGCATTGGTGAAGTTTGCGCCGGCGATTACTGCGCCAGTGAAATTAGCGCTTGCCAGATTGGCACCCGTGAAATCTGCTCCGGTCACATTGGCTCGTATGAACTGAGTCTGTTTGAGGTTGGCTCTCACAAATTGCGCACTAGCCAAGTTGGCCACACTGAAATCGGTGAATTCAAGCTTGAGCAGCGAATAATCGACGCCAACCAGGTTTGCAAACTGACATTTCAGAGTCGTAATACACATGATGTCTAGAGCCGGCAAAGTGGTGGTTGTCTCGGGAACTATTGTTTCAGGAACCGTTGTGTCCACAGCGAGCGGAGCAGACTCTGGCAACGTCGATACCGCTTCAACCAATGAGTTGGTGACTTCATCGGATGTGCTTGAAGCACTGGGTGTGTTGCTGACCGCGCAAGCGCCCAACACGACCAAACACGTTAACAACAGTGCACTCAATGGTCGCCAAAAAGAGACTTTATTGCGTGCCATTAACAAATACTACGCCAATCATTGCTACTTTTATAGGCACATGACTACATCGCAAAACCCTCAATGGGGTACCCCAGACATGGTTTCACAACTCGAGCGAGTGCTGGTACGCACGCCGACAACAGTTGGAAAGTTTGTGGAAGAAGGTTTCTGGCGTCAACCAGATACTTCGGCATTACTCACCGAACACAAATCGTTTACTGAACTTCTTGAAAGTCTTGGATGCACAGTTGATGTTGCGCCACCAGTTGACGGACTCGTTGATGCGGTCTACATGCATGACCCGATGATCATGACACCACACGGCGCAATTTTGTTGCGCATGGCAAAGCCAGTGCGTTCACCAGAGCCAGCCGAGTTTCGCAAAGATCTCGAGCGGCTTGGTGTGCCCATCTTGGGGCAACTCACCGATCCCGCGTTTGCCGATGGCGGAGACAAAGTTTGGCTCGATGCAAAGACCCTCTTGATTGGTCATGGCTATCGCACCAATCAGGCCGGTATCGACCAAGTGCGCGCACTGCTCGTACCACATGGCGTTGATGTTTTTTCATTTGATCTTCCTCACTACGAAGGCGCGGGTGCAGTGCTTCACCTCATGAGCGTGCTCTCACCTATCGCGCACGACAAAGCCGTTGTATACGAACCACTTGCACCCGTGCGCTTATTGCAGTTTCTCGAATCACGAAACATTTCGTGGTTGAGCGTGAGTGAAAAAGAAATGCTGACTCAAGGTAGCAACATCTTGACCATTCGACCGAATGTTGTGGTGCTCGCAGCCGGCAACCCAGTCATCGAGGCTCAGTTGCGGGCGGCAGGCGTTGAAGTGCACCTTTTCAATGGCGACAACGTGGCGGTTAAAGGTGACGGCGGCCCAACATGTCTCACCGCTCCACTGCTTCGGGTGACAAGCAATGTTTGAGTTGCATAGCTGAGTTATATGTCTGAGTTCAGTGGCAAAGTTGCAATAGTTACGGGTTCTTCTAGCGGCATTGGTGAAGCCATTGCCCGCTCATTGCATGCACTTGGCGCATCAGTGGTGATCAACTCATCTTCATCGGTTGAGGCTGGCCAACAGATTGCTGCATCTCTTGGAGACAATGCAATCTACGTGCAGGCCGACATCAGCGATAAGGCATCAGGTCAACGACTCATTGACGAAACACTCAAACAGTTTGGTCAACTCGACATCTTGATCAACAACGCTGGATGGACAAAACTCATTGCTCATCACGACCTAGAAGCCTTGACTGACGAAATTTTTACACGCACATTTGACGTCAACGTCACCGGCACCTGGATGCTCACTAAAGCCGCCATGCCACATCTCAAGAAAAGCGACGATGGCAATGTTGTCAACATCACTTCTGTTGCTGGCGTACGACCGATTGGTAGTTCGATGGCATATTCAATGACCAAGGCTGCACTCAATCAAATGACGGTGTTGCTCGCCAAGTCATGTGGCCCAGTGCGTGTTAATGCAGTCGCACCTGGTCTTGTCGAAACACCGTGGACAAAAGATTGGCAAAATCAACACGACGCAGTCAAGGCAGTTACCCCACTTCACCGTTCGGCCACTATGGAAGATTGTGTGCAAGCAACACTTGGCTTGTTGCGAACGAAATATGCAACGGGTCAAATCTTTGTGGTTGACGGTGGTTTAACGCTCGTTCTCTAGCGAGTGTTGTGGCGAGTTTTTATAACTCGCGAATGTGTCGACGCAAAAAATCTAGTGCACTGATTACCGACAATTGCCTCATCTGATCGCGCACAGCCGGTAAAGCAAACGTTGTCGAAGCAGTGGTTCCATTTGGCAAGCACACGCCAACACACAATGTTCCGGGCTTGACGCCTTCTTGCGATGCAGGCCCTGCAACTCCGGTCAATGCCAACCCGACACTTGCGCCAAGCACCTTGCACGCACCAACTGCCATCTCAATCGCTGCCTCTTCATTGACAACCATGTCGCTTTGTACTCCGAGTACCGAATGTTTGACCTCGGTTGCATATGAGACGACTCCGCCGCGAAACACTTCGCTTGCACCTTCAATGCCAGTGAGGCGCCCGGCGACAAGCCCTCCCGTTACCGACTCGGCGAGCCCCAGCGTGAGCCCGCGCTCACGCAACATTTGCAGCACTACCGACTCCATGGTGTCAGTGTCGACCCCAAACACGATGTCGCCGATGGCGCCACGAACTGTTTCTTCCCACTTGTCCAAAATCGCAACTACTTCGGCCTGAGTGGAAGATTTTGCGGTCAGTCGCACCTTGATGCCTTCCCAGCCACTCGCCAAAAACGCAAGGGTCGGATTACCAACACTCTCGAGTTGTTCGATCACACCGAAGAGGCGCTCATTTAAACCACTCTCGCTCTCACCCCATGTGCGCAACACGCGACTAGAGATCACCGATGCAGAACCAGAACGCATCAGTAAGTCGGGCAAAATCGCGCGCTCAAACATTTCATAGAGCTCATATGGCACTCCTGGCACTGCATAAATCACTTTGTCGCCAACCGGGCAGATCAACCCCGGCGCAGTGCCACGCCGCTGCTCGATAATCGCAGCGCCTTTTGGCACCATTGCCTGACGCATATTGATCTCAGGCATTCGTCGATTGCGCGAGGCAAACATTTC
>CAXNNK010000053.1:0-6460 GCA_964203725.1 Ilumatobacteraceae bacterium
CTCGTGTCAATACTGCGTTGCGCGCACTTGATGGCGTGAGCGATGTCAATCTCAACTTCGGTGTGATGAACGATGAAGAGCGAGCAGCAGTGCGTCAGATGCTCAACGGCAATCCTGGCGCAACCGCAGGTTCTTCTCCGGCTCAAGGCCACGCAGAGGGTCGCACAATTTCGTTTGCGCAGCCGGGCTCAAAGACGCGTCCAATTTTGATTTCGTCGGGCAAGGGTGGCGTTGGTAAGAGCAGCGTCACTACAAACATTGCGGTTGCAATGGCTGCGCTTGGATACAAAGTTGGCATCGTTGACGCCGACATTTACGGTTACTCAATTCCGCGAATGCTCGGCACAGATCGCGACCCAGTGGTGATCGACAACATGTTGTTGCCACCAGAGGCATGGGGTGTGCGTTGCATCTCCATTGGTTACTTTGTTCCTGAAGGCCAGGCAGTTGTGTGGCGCGGACCAATGTTGCACAAAGCACTCGAGCAGTTTTTGACGGATGTGTTTTGGGATGAGCCAGACTTCTTGTTTATTGACATGCCACCTGGCACGGGCGACATTGCATTGAGCTTGAGCCAATATTTGCCGCGAGCAGAAGTACTCGTGGTCACAACACCACAAGAGGCCGCACAAAAAGTGGCGCGTCTCTCGGCTGCCATGGCAGTCAAAGTGAATTTGCCAGTACGTGGCATCATCGAAAACATGTCGTGGTTTACGGGCGACGACGGCAAGCGCTACGAACTCTTTGGCAAAGGCGGCGGGCAGATCTTGGCTGACGAACTGAATGTTCCATTGCTCGCACAGATTCCGCTGCTCAATGCATTGCGCGAAGGTGGCGATGATGGTCGCCCAATTGCCGCTGTTGCGCCAGACAGCGAAGTCGGAAAAGCGTTTTTTGCGATAGCCAAGTACATCGCAGAAGACATGAAGCCGAAGAAGATTTTCAGTGCAGCGCTGAAAGTGAATTAGACTAGGTTCTTATGGAAATCCGCATCGGCATCATCCAGTCAGTACGTGAAATCACTCTCGAAATAGATGACGAAAAGGCGCAAGCCAATTTCAAGGCTGCATCTGAGGCTGCTCTTGCAGGCAAGACCGAGACATTGACTGTTGTCGACAGCCGTGGACGCGAGATCATGGTGGCGGCAAGCAAGATCGCTTATGTCGAATTTGGTGCTCCTGAGGGTGCACGCAAAATGGGTTTTGGTAGCTGACACTTCGTTTGACTGAAGTGCGACAGAATAAGACTGTCCTATGCCAACCCTGATCGAACTAGCCCACGAACACACAGATCTCGATCATGGTGCAATTGAGCATCTCGCGGCATTGGTTTCCGAGTGGGGTATGTTGGCCGATTTTTGCTTTGCCGACATGTTGCTCTACATACCCATCGACAACGATCGGTGGCTCATTAGTGCGCAGGTGCGTGCGGCAACTGGGCAGACCCTGTATCACTCTGACTATGTAGATACGTGGGCGAGTGACACCGAGCGAACTTTGCTTGACAAGTGCGTCAAAACGAATGGCACGGTGCAAGGCGAGATATTCGTGCAGGCAATTAACGGATCTGCCAACATGCTCGCGATACCTGTGCGCTATGAAGGGCACATCATCGCGGTGTTATCGCGTGAGTGGGTAGTCGATAATGCGCGTCGACCAGGGCAACTTGAAACCACATATACCGACATATTTTTGAAGTTTGCCGAGATGGTTGCTCAAGGTTTGTTTCCATTTGATGGCAGAGTGGCCGACGCGAGTGTTGCGCCGCGAGTCGGTGACGGAGTGATTGTGCTCGACGCTGCCACTCGCGTGCGGTATGCATCGCCAAACGCGGTATCGGCACTGCATCGAGTTGGTGTGAGGGCCAATGCGATTGGGCAAACACTTGCCGAACTCGGGGTGGCAGAGACTGCGGCACGCAACGCGTACGAACGCAAAGAGCCAGTGATTGAGGAAATAGAACAGACGACGGAAGTGACGCTACTCACGCGCAGCATCCCGCTATTGCGACAAGGCGGTGTTGATGGTGATGTTGAGGTAACCGGTGGCGTGCTGCTGTTGCGCGACGTATCCGAATTGCGCCGCCGTGACCGATTGTTGCTGACTAAAGATGCAACAATTCGCGAGATTCACCACCGCGTAAAAAATAATTTACAAACTATTTCTTCATTGTTGCGATTGCAGGGTCGGCGGCTCACATCGCCAGAGGCCAAAGAAGCAATTGCAGAGTCTGTGCGTCGTATTCGCACGATTGCCCTTGTGCACGAGACGCTTTCTCGCGAGCCAGGCGAAGACATCTCATTTATCGAGATCGTGCGACCACTGATGCGCTTAGTTGAAGAAGGTTTACAGTCAGCCGATCGCCCTGTCACATTTCAGGCAAAGGGCGACGGAGGGCGACTACCAGCAACCATTGCAACACCACTATCGGTTGTGATTCTTGAGTTGTTGCAGAACGCAGTCGATCATGGCTTTCCAGAGGGCAGTGCTGGTGGTGCAGTGATGGTTGTTCTCTCGCACGACGAAGACGAGTTGCTCATTCAAGTTGTCAACAACGGCATTGCACTCAGCCAAGATTTTGACTTGGCCAAGGCAAGAGGTCTTGGTCTGTCAATCGTACGCACACTTGTGACAACCGAACTTGCGGGCACTATTAAAATGCGATCTGCTGTGCGGGCTGACGGCGAGGCAAGTGGAGTTGCAATGACCTCGGAACGCCAGGGAACAATTGTTGAGTTGCGCTTGCCGGTTTCGGCAAGAAATTAAGCCGAGTTACCGACGATTTTGCTTAGGCAGTTGCGCGGGCTGCGCGACGCTCTGCAGCCATTTTGCGTCGAACATCACGACGCTCGTCTTCGGACAAACCGCCCCAGATACCGCAGTCTTGGTTCGTTTCGATGGCGAACTCGAGACACTCGCGCTTGACGGTGCACTCGAAGCATACGTTTTTTGCTTCACTGATCTGCAGGAGGGCTTGGCCAGTTGTACCAATTGGGAAGAACAATTCTGGGTCGGTGTCTCGACACAGCGCATTACTTCGCCACGAGTAATCAGCAGATCCGAGAGCAAGACTGGTGGCAAGTATTGACAAGTTAATCACCTGTGATTTCGTTGAGTAGTCCAGTACGACTGTGTCACGATAGGCAGGGCGGAGAGCAATTCAAGAGTCTTTGCACTTATTTTTTTATTTTTATTTGCACTTGCATTTTGACGTAGTGGCTGTAACCTGCCGTCGTGGTCGAGACATGGTGGAAGCCGTTTGAGCCGCATCACGAACCTCAAGTTGTTGCGCATCGCGGTGCATCAGCAGTCGAACCCGAAAATACGGTATCGGCATTTCACCGAGCAAAAGCAATGGGCGCACACGCAGTAGAGCTTGATGTGCGCTTATGTCAAAGCGGCGAGATGATTGTGCATCACAATCCGGTGCTGAGCGACGGTCGTCAAATCAACTTGCTCAATAAAAATGAGTTGCCGAGCCATGTGTGCACGCTTGAGGAAGCATTAGATGCTTGCGATGGCATGTGGGTCAATATTGAGATTAAAAATGACGCGAGCGAACCCGACTTTGACTCGGGCGAAACGCTGGCGGGCAAGATGGTTGCGATGTTGCGCGACCGTGGCGCCCCAAATCAGTGGCTGATTTCATCGTTTAGGCGCCAAACCGTTGACGCTGTACATGCATTGTGGCCAGAATTGCCAACGGCGTGGCTTACTCTCACCGTTGAAGATGCTCAGGCAGCAATCGTGGCTGCAGATTTGCGAGCAAGCGGGCATAGTGCGCTTCACCCCTATGTCAAGACACTCACTCGGCATGTGATTGACACCATGCACCTACACGGCCTCAGTGTGAACACGTGGACAATTGATGATCCGATACGAATGGCCGAGTTGCTCGACTGGGGAATTGATGGCTTGTGCACCAACAAGCCTGATGTTGCGCTCGAAGTAATCGCCCAAAATCAATAACTAGAAATCGCTCACTAGAAATCAACAGTTGGTCGCACGAGCAATAGTGCCGCAGGGCAGTGCTCAATCTCCAGCGAAGTTGTCTCACCTAGATAGTCGCCATCTAATTGATAAGGGAATGGCGCTGGAAAACTCAGCGAAACTTTTTCAACATCGGTAGAAACGTCAATGCCCGACGATGTGTGCACGCCTTCGCCACGCAATGCGCTGTACATCGACCGCATCAAGAGCGGTGTCGTCATCTTGCGAAACGTGACAACCGTGAGCTTCTTCTCGAGCGCAGCAGCCGGCGCCAAGTTGATGGCGTGTTTACCCATATATGTGTATGGATTGGTGTTGAGCACGACCGTGAAAAATGCATTTGGAATATGTCGGCCATCAATATCGAGAGTGAAGTGTGGGTATTTGCGGTTGTACGAGAGAAACCATGTTTGCGACGCAGCAAACGCAAATAACGGCTGGCCAACAAGTCGTTTGAGCGACGATCTGCGCTCAACTTGCTCGATAACTGCAGCGTCATAACCGATGCCGGCGTGAAAGCAAAAGTAGCGACCATTTGCTTTGCCAAGGCTGACACGCTCGATCTCGTTGCGCTCAATGCCAGTTGTCAATTGAGTGAGTGCAACCATGGGTTCGTTGGCGATACCGAGCGAGCGCACAAACACATTGGTTGATCCACCCGGCAACATAGCAAGTGCGGTATCGCTACCAGCCAAACCGGTGGCAACTTCGTTCAAGGTTCCGTCGCCACCAAAGGCAACCACACAGTCGAGGCCACGAGCAGCAGCATCTTGAGCAAAACGGGTTGCATGACCCCGTTCGTTAGTCTCAACCACCTGCACGTCGTGGGTTTTGGCCAAGTGCTGGTGCACGAGCACGGTGTTACGAGGCGTTACCGATGAAGCAAACGAATTGACGATCAGCAAGATACGCAAGGGCGAAATTTTACCAGTGCCTGCGGTAACTCGTGTCACAGACATATATTCCGTGACTTTAGATGGAGTAAAAGCCTTACGCATCGGTAACAATAGAGGAATGAATATTGTCGTATGCGTTAAGCAAATTCCCGACCCAGCCACCCCAGGTGCTCTCGATAGCGCCACCAACGCACTCAAGCGTGATGGCAAACTCATCCTGGATGAGTCTGATGGTTACGGCGTCGAAATGGCATTGCAGCTTGTCACGACAGCGGGCAGTGGCGAAGTGAGTGTCGTGTCGATGGCGCCTAACGGCGAAATGTCCGGCATGCGCACTGCACTTGCAATGGGCGCAGTCAAGGGTGTGCTTGTGAGCGATCCCGTTCTTGCTGGTTCCGATGCGTTGACCACAGCAAAAATTCTTGCAGCAGCAATTCAGAAGATGGGCCCAGTCGACTTGATCATCGGTGCAACCGAATCATCCGACGGATACACCGGCACAGTGCCAGAACAAATCGCAGAGTTGCTTGGCATGCCTTCAATTACGTTTGCAAAAAAAGTAGAAGTGTCTGGCACAACCTTGAAGGTTGATCGCCAGAGCGAAGCAGGCTACGACGAAGTCGAATGTCAGCTTCCTGCACTCATCAGCGTTACCGCTGGTGTAGTCGAGCCGCGTTACCCAAGCTTCAAAGGCATCATGGCTGCAAAGTCAAAGCCAGTAGAAACTTTTACCGCATCTGACCTTGGTGTGACAGCAACTGGTTGGGCAGGAGCCGGACAAAAAATTGTTTCGGTCACACAAGCCGAAGCGCGTGAAGCCGGTGAGGTCGTCGAAGATGACGGCGCAGCATTCGAAAAAATCGTCGCATTTCTAGAGAACCTGAAAGTGATCTGAGGACAACATCATGACAATCAACAACATTTGGGTATTCGCACAAGCCAATGGTGATGTGCCAACAACCGGCACCCTCGAATTGCTTGCAAAGGCTCGCGCAATCGGTGCATCAGTCACTGCATTCGTTGGCGGCGACGCAACAGCGATTGCTGGTGCACTCGGCGAACACGGCGCAACAAAGGTGTATGCAACCGGAGACTTGGCTGGCAAATTGTCGGGCCCTGCAGTTTCGGGTGCGATGAAAGCCATTATCGATGGTGGCGACATGCCAAACGTGATCATGTTTCCGCAAAACTACGAAGGTCGTGACATCATGTCGCGCTTGTCGGTCAAGCTCGATCGCACCGTGCTCACCAACAACACCGACATTGCAGAGTCTGCAGACGGCGTGACTGCAACAACACCAATTTTCGGTGGCAACTCACTCATAACTACAGCGTTCACCGGAAGCGGTCCACACTTAGTGTCGTTCCGTCCAAAGAGTTTCGTTGCCGAGTCGGCAGGCGGTGCAGCAGCACCGGTTGTTGCCGCACCAATTCCAGACCTTGGCATTGCAGGCAGCGCAAGAGTCTTGGCAGTGCACGTTGAGGCAAGCAGCGGTCCAAAACTTGACGAAGCTGCAATCGTTGTTTCTGGTGGTCGCGGCTTGGGAGAAGCAGGCAAGTACACACTTGTTGAAG
>CAXNNK010000054.1:0-6286 GCA_964203725.1 Ilumatobacteraceae bacterium
CTCGGAAACAATGATGCTGCTCATCGCATGCAGTCTGTCTGAAGTTTTTGCCAATTACGCTGGAACATAGTGATTAAAACAGCAGAAAAGTTCGCGATTAATAAAGCAGCATTTCCATTTTTACAAGTGACCAATGCTGCATCAGGAATATCAAACGGCGTGGTGATGATCACCATTCCGTGGCTTGTTCTTGACCTCACGGGGTCGGCTGCCAAAGCTGGCTTGCTCGCGGCGCTTTCAAGTATCCCCGGAATCTTCGTTTCACCAATAGTCGGTGGGCTCATCGACCGCTTTGGGCGTCGCGCGATTTCGATGTTTTCGGACGTGATGTCGATGCTCTCGGTATTGATGTTTTTGCTCATCAATTGGGTCGGCGACCTGACATACATATGGATCTTGGTTATTGCAGTGCTTGGTGCATGTTTCGACCCCGCTGGTTACACGGCGCGTAAAGCGTTGATTCCCAATGCCGCCACGTCCTCGGGTGTTGATGTGGACTCGGCAAATGGTCGGCACGAGGGAATCTTTGCGATCGGCTGGATGGTTGGGCCAGCACTTGGGGCAGCGTGTATCGAATTCAGTGGACCGATGCTCGCTTTTGGAATTACTGCAGCGATGTTTGGGGTAGCGACTCTGTTTGTTTTATTGATGAAAGTTGACGATGCGCATGGTAAAACAATTGCTCATCACGAGGACGGGCATGAGCGGTTTGCGGATTCACTGAAAAGTGGATTTCGTGTTTTGACAACCGACAAGCCATTGCTCTCGCTCACGATCTCGTTCGTGTTTCTGTCGGCGATGTATATGCCAATCGAAGCCGTGATTTTTCCAACATATTTTGAGTCGATCAACAATCCGCGCGCTCTTGGCTCGCTGTTTGCAAGCCTTGCTGTAGGCGTGGTCATCGGTTCGCTTTCGTACGGCAAACTTGCCGCGCGCTTCTCCACTAAAACATTGCTGCGCTTAGTTGTACTGATTTCGGGCGTTGCGTTCTTTCCAATGGCTTTTCTGCCGTCCACGATGTGGTTTGTGATTCTTGCATTTTTTGCTGGATTGTCGTGGGGTCCGTTTAATCCGTTGTGGAACACTGTTGTGCAAACGCGGGTGCAACCAGAGTTGCAAGGACGTGTGTACGGGCTGCAGATGTCATTGCTCTATGCAGGACCTCCAGTTGGGCAATTGATCGTTGGCGCAAGTGTTGATCAGTTCGGATTACAGCCAACATTTGTTGTGCTGATGTCGATTTTTGCAGCGACCGGAGTGTTGATCGCTTCGTTGCCTGTGTTCCGCGGGCTCTAAAGTATTTATCGTGCCACTTCATCCCCAAGCCCAAGTGATTGCGGATCTCATCGCATCAGTAAATTCGAGACCAATTGCCGACGCGGTCCCTGTAGACGTTCGAGCTTCGTACAAACTTGCGACCATTCCTCCAACAGACGAAATGGACGAAATTCGAGAGGTAGATGCAGGTGGAGTGCCGTGCAGGCTCTATCGGCCTTCAAAATCAAACGATTTGGGACTTCTTGTGTATTTCCACGGTGGCGGATTCGTCATTGGTGACCTCGACACTCATGCCGGAGTCGCGAGTTCGCTTGCAGCAAAATCGGGTCACGCTGTATTGGCAGTTGATTATCGCTTGGCCCCCGAACACAAGTTTCCAGCAGCTATTGACGATGCGCTTACCTCGGTCGAGTGGGCATTCAAGAACGCGAAATCGTTAGGAATTGATCCAAACCGCATTGCGGTTGGGGGAGACTCGGCCGGCGGCACATTGGCCGCACATGTCTGTCATGCAATGGTTGTGCCAATCAAATTTCAGATGCTCATTTATCCAGGCGTGGACGCGTCAATGTCGTATCCATCGATTTTGGAAAATCGAAGTGGCCCGCTATTGACTCTCGAAGTGCTGAAGTGGTTTCAGAAGCATTATTTGCGCGATGCAAGTGACATCGGCGATGTGAAAGTCTCACCGATTTTGGTGTCGGACGAGATTTTGAAGCAGATGCCACCAGCAATCGTTATTTCGGCAGAATTTGACCCAATTCGTGATGAGGGCGAAGCGTATGGAAGACGTCTCATTGAAAACGGCGTCAGCGTTACCATCACTCGATACATCGGCGAGTTTCATGATTTCTTTAAAATGATTGGCGCTCTTGACGATGCCGAGCTTGCTCATCAGCAAGTTGCATCGTTGTTGCGCAAGTATCTCGCCTGATTTAGCAAAGGGCGATTAGCGATTGCGTGTTATTCGTTACCTTGCACTCTGTCGAGTTGCGGTGCATCAGCGTCGAGTAGTGCAATCACGTCACCAGGTGTGATGGCTGTGCAAAATTCGCCGTGCAAGTTAGCAACCGTCATGTCGTGCACAAGTTCGGCGTCGTAGTCGGCACCGTCAAGACCAATGCGATTAGTCGTCGCGCAACAGTCGGGTACGAGGTATGTATCAAACCCAAGGTTGCCGGCCATCCGTGTGGTTGTCTCGACACACATGTTGGTGAAGAAACCAACAATCACGAGTCGCTTAACACCTTTGCGTCGTAATTGAATTTCGAGATCGGTGCCAACAAAACCACTATTGACATCCTTTTCAACACAAATGTCGGTTGGTTGCACTTCAAAGCCTTCTTTTTGTGCACCAGTAGGCAGAGAAAACTTAAGTGGGGAAACTGCTTCGCGAGAGTCGTGTCGTGTGTAGGCAACAGTGAGGCCATGTTGACGAAACGCTGCAAGCAAACGCAACATGTGCGACTCGGCATCGGGATTGTTGCGGCGACCTGTTGGCCCGCCCCAATGCTCGAGCACGTCGACACCTTTTTGGACGTCAATGAGGAGTAATGCGGTGTCGCTAGAAAACTGTGTAATCACAAACCCAATGTAGTTGCTAGGTTTGAATTCATGTCAATTCTTGATTCATACATCACTACTGCTCCGAGCGCACAATCCGCAGTCGACTTGTTTGCTGGAGAGTGGAGCTCTTCATTTCCGCAGGGGTCTGGTGTTGTATCAACTCCGGGCACCGCACCTCTATTCGAAGATCCCCGAGTGACTTGGGCAAACACGATGTTCGGAGGCTTTGCAGGGAAAACCGTGCTCGAATTGGGTCCTCTTGAACTTGGCCACACCTATATGTTGCAACAATACGGGGCTGCGTCAATCGATTCGGTCGAAGCCAACTCGCGGGCTTTTATGAAATGTTTGATTGCTAAAGAGATTTTGAAGGTTGATCGCGCCAACTTGATGTTGGGAAACTTCGTTGAATATTTGGGGACAACCCAAAAACAATACGACTGGGTGGTTGCGAGTGGAGTGCTATATCACATGCAACAGCCCCTTCGGGTCTTAAAACTGATTGCCGAGCACAGTTCACGTTTGTTTTTGTGGACGCACTATTACGACAAGTCAGTAATTCAGTCGTCCGAGGAGTTGCGAGCAAAGTTTGACGAGCCGCGCATTGTTGATCGAGATGGTGAGAAATATGAAATTGTTAAATACAACTATTTAACCGCCCTGCAGTGGCAAGGTTTTTGTGGTGGTCCTGCTGCCGATGCAACTTGGGTAACTAAGGAATCAATGATTCGTTTTTTGGGCTCTCAAGGCTTCACCAAGATTGAGATCGCAGAAGATAATCCAAATCATCCCAATGGCCCAGCGATTTTATTGTGTGCTCAGAAGTAGAGGACTAAGTACGGCGTGAGTCGCGCGCTGCGGGCATCCAGTTTTCTCCAGCGGTTGCATCAATACGAGCCAAAAATTTGTGGCCTATTGGTTCGATGAGTTGAACAAATTCGAGACTCTTTTGCTCGCCAAGTTGACGCCATGCTTTTTCGCATAATTCGTTTGTGGTGTCTTCGATCTGTTCTCTAAATGCAAGTCCAGCATCATTGATGAGTCCGTTACTGACAAAGCCTCGAGCGTCGAGTGCAGTCCAAGCTTCTTCAAGTTGGGCATCGTCGGCGCCGCGACTGCGCGGAATCCAGTCGCCTGGGTACCCAAGAAATGCGTCGTGCAATAAACCTGCTTGCACGCCACTCACATCGTGACTAGCAAGTACTGCAAAGTGAGTGTCGCCACGCCACTCGCGAATGCAGTTAATGGCCAGCCACGCAGACAGGGCAGGGTCGGCTTCGCAGCGAGGCCATGCGCGATGCGCCGCATGCAACACGCGTGCGCCGAGGGGCAGTGAGTCTGCAGCATCCCAAAGTGGCAAAGCCAAGTTGCCCAATTGGTCGATTATTTCTGGTGCGTACTCGCGTAATCCCTGAGCGACGGCCTCATTGCGCACTCGGTATGCGTCTTCAAATGTTGTGTGCTGGCGAGCAACATCGAGACATACGTCAATGAACTCTTTGCGGATCGAGTAAAACGCTGCGGTGACGGCGTTGTTGCCAACCGAGGCAAGAGGGGCAGAACGTGTGGTGACGTAATAGCCCAAACCATTTGGCACACCGAGTGCGGTGAATCGTGAAATTGCATCTGGATCCCAATAGATCCATCCAATGAGTCGATGTGAAGAAAGCGATGCTCTGGCACTGAGGTCACGCCAATTTGTCATGTACAAACGGTATCAGTCGTGCAAGAATTATGAACAGCCGTGAGTACCCCAAGTTTGTTTTCTGATGCACACGAACTGCTTCCATTTGATGGCAGTGCCGTTTTGCATCCACGATTTTTCAATGCCGACTTTGCACGGGAAGCATTTGAAGAATTGAAAACCAAAACGTCTTGGGAGCAGCCAGAGATGATCATGTTTGGTAAAAAATATGATCAGGCTGGGCTATCTACGTGGTTTACCGATAGTGGAATTTCGTATCAGTATTCGGGGATCGTTCGCGAAGCGCACCCAATGACGCCACTGCTTGAGCAGTTTGGCGCAATGTGCACCGCGCACACCGGCACACAATTCAACTCAGTTCTCGTCAACTTGTATCGAGACGGGCAAGACAGTGTGAGTTGGCACTCAGACAACGAAGCAGTTAACGGTAAGGAGCCAACAATTGCGTCGGTAAGTCTCGGCGCAACGCGTCGCTTTGATTTGCGGCACAAAGAGACGAAAGAGATGGTGAGAGCAGACCTGGAAGATGGATCACTCTTGGTGATGTCTGGTCTCTCGCAGCACTGTTGGGTACATCAGATTGCAAAAACAAAAGCTCCAGTTGGTCCGAGAATCAATCTCACATTTCGTCTAGTGGGTTAGCGATTGGCAAGAGCAACACGCTGTGCTGCATCAACATGCTCAACAGTAAGCCCACAACATCCACCAATAACTTGGGCGCCGAGCGATGTCCACTCTTCAAAAAATGTTTCAAGGCGTGGTGGTTCAATCACATCCACAAATCTCCAGTCGGGCATTTCAAAATATCCACCATCTGGATAAGCAGAAAGAGGGCCGGAGAAGTTTTTGCGAATGGTCTTGAGCGACTCGCCAACGATTTCGGCACTGGTGTGCATTACGCCTGCCACGTCCACTCCGGTTTTTGGAATGAACTTGGTGATTTCTTCTAGTGGCAAATCATCAAAAGCATGAAATGCAACGACGCGGCCATCGGTTGAGCGACGTGCACTCAAACCAAACCAAACTGGCAGTCCAGTTGCTAGTGCTGCTTCCAATACAAGCGGCACACGGGTCGGTTCGTACATCATCTCGAGCATGATGTGGTCGACGCCCGCTTTTTTGAGAACTTGTGCAAGTTCGTTGAATGCATCGGAAATTTGGTTGAGCGGAGGTGTCTTGGTTTGGTCGACAACTGCAGTGCCTTGCGCAACTGGCACCATGTGTGAGAGTGAACCAGCAACAACAACTTTGCGTCCTGCAGGCGCCAAGTCGCGCGCACGAAGTGCGGCTTCAACGGCGATGGTATTAATTTCCTCTACACGATCTCCGAAGCCGGCTCCGGTGAGCATGAGTCGGGATGATGCATAGGTGTTGGCGGTGATTACGTCAGCGCCAGCATTGATGTAGTCAAGATGGATCTCGGTGAGTAGCGCACTATTCGTGAGGGAAGCAGGCCCGCACCAAGCAGCGGTGTCCATTTGCGCACCGCGGCGTTGCAACTCTGTTCCTGTGCCACCGTCTAGAACAATAATGTCGTTGGTGTCTAGGCGATTCTTGATGTGTTGATAATTCATAGATACCAACGATAACGGTGCGCCGCTTGGATGTTCTCCTCGGAATTGGCCCTTGTGTTATGAGCTTGTTGGCGCGACGGTCGTGCCGGCCATAACACCGAGCAACACAAAAACAGTTCCGGCAACATACCGCTGAACGAATGGAAGCGATCGACCAGTG
>CAXNNK010000055.1:0-6192 GCA_964203725.1 Ilumatobacteraceae bacterium
TGTTCGATGGTTTTGTCGGTGCGCAGTCCGAACATGTGATCGCGGAATTTGTGCAGTCACTCATGCCTGAGGGTGGTGCGCCGACTGTTGAGTCGTTAGTGGCAGTTGGCGATGAGGCGAGTTTGCGTGAAGCATTTGTGCTCAAGCCCGGTGACGAACAAATTGCGATCTTGTTGGCAGAGTTGTTGCTGGTTCAAGGTGATGTGACTGGCGCGTTAGGTGTGCTGGCATTGGTGCCCGAGACCGACAAGGTGCGTGTGGTGATGGCAGCGGCTCGTGCGGCATTTAGGCCCACCGATGATTACGACACACAGTTGGCTGTCTTGCTACCTCTTGTGAAGGCGGACGAAGAAGCGCGAAAGCAGTACCTCGAGATCATGGAGAAAATGGGCCCAATCGATCCGCGCAGTGCTGCACATCGCAAAAGATTGACCGCACAACTCTTCTAGTTGCCGTACACATGGGGTCGTGCACCAACGACTCACCGACTTCGTTCATTGGATTGGTATCAGTCGAATTTTTGCATCTGCAGTTGGGGTTGTAATCGTGGTGATAGGGGCCTGGTGGGTTGTTCGAGTGCCACCTCCGCCACCTGAGGCAAGCATTCCGTTTGCTACGACCACGATTGCTTCGCCGCAACGACTTTTGCCTGGCGACGTGATCACGTCACCCGATGTGTCACTACTGATTACGGTGTACGTTTCGGGTGAGGTCGTGAAACCTGGTGTCTATATATTGTCATCGGACGCACGCGTGATTGATGCGCTACAAGCAGCGGGCGGCGCTACAGATCGAGCCGATCTCGTTGTGGTCAATCTTGCTGCACCGCTGGTAGACGCCGCACAAGTGTTTTTTCCTCGCAATGGCTCAACACCCCACGCGACATTGCCACGACCACACGCTGGAGTCAACTTGCCGATTGCTGGCGGTAGCAGTGTTGCTGGTGCGGGCGGTGGTGCAACATCTGCTGCTGGCATTGTTGATATCAATAGCGCGACGTTGTTTGATCTAGATGCACTGCCAGGTGTTGGGCCATCCACTGCTCAGGCCATCATTGATTACCGCATTGCAAACGGACCGTATGCGTCGGTGGATGATTTGCTTAATGTGCGCGGCATTGGGCCATCAAAACTTGCGGCGATGCGCGCACGAGTTCGTGTGTGAGCGGTGTTACAACGCGCCAAGCACAATTGCGCTCAGTGCCAATGCCAACACTGCACCGATCGCGACACCAATAGCAAGCGGCCAAAATTCGCGCGTCCACTCTGGCCAACCGGCAACTGCACGACGCGTCGCGCGCAATGCAGAGACTTGCCCGAGAGCAAACCAGATCGCTGCACTCGCCAATGTGGCAAATGCATAGCTTGTAAATGCGGAAACAGCGGGCACGCCTGCAATAGACAAAACCGGCAGTGCGATCACCAACACCAAGTAACCGATCATGCCAAAGAGTGATCCGGGCAGTGCCACCAAGATCAACCCAACGAGGGCGAGTGAAGCGCTCATGGCAACGGCCACGACACCCCCACGCTTGCGCACCACATTGCGGTTGGCAATGATGCCGTCGACAATGATGCGCGGCGAACGTGCGCGCGGTTGTGACGTTTCGACATCTGACATACCTCAATTCTACGAGACGCGACATGGTCGGAGTGGGAATGCGTTTGAGTTGAGTGACAACAGCGTGTTGGTATTAGCAATTGTGTTGTTGGTGTGCACGCGAATGTCGGCCAGCATGACAAGTCATGTTGTGCTTGGGCTATTTGTAGGGCTCCTTTTACTTGTGCTGCACATTGTGATGAGTGCAAGTTCACGCGGCAGTCAGACGAAGTATTTTGTGTTTGGCTTGTTGGTGATGTGCGCCGCGTCGGCGGGAGTGGGTTTGGGTGTGCACTCGTGGCAGCAACTTCGACAACCACAGCTCGGTTCGTTTCAAGGTGTTGCGAAGGTGATGGAAGATCCGCAGTGGCGCAATGGCGGAGTGCAGACCGTATTGCAACTCGATGGCGAGCGGTTCATTGTGTATGCCTATGGGCTACCCGGAAGAAGATTGAGCAATCGTCAGGCTGGCGAGGTGCTGTGGGTTTCGGGAGATCGTTTGCGTCTTGAAGTGAGCAAACAAAACAGGTTGTCATATCGACACATTGTGGGAACCTTTGCCGTGCGCGAGGTGAGCGAAAGTTTTGGCAATGGTGCGGTGCTGTATGTGAGTGCAAATAATATTCGCACAGCACTGGCGCGATCAGCCGCAGTGATGCCTCACGATGAAGGTGCTCTTTTTATGGGCTTGATCATCGGTGATGATCGTCAGCAACCAGCATCAATGATCACAGCATTTCGAAACAGTGGCTTGTCGCACCTCACTGCAGTGTCGGGGCAAAATGTTGCATTTCTCTTGACAGTGATGGCCCCGTTGCTCATGCGTGCTCGGTCGTCGTGGCGATTTGGGCTCACTCTGTTTGTGTTGTTGTGGTTTACCGTTGTGACGCGGGGCGAGCCTTCCGTGTTGCGTGCAGCGATGATGGCTGGGTTTGTTGCGCTGGGCTCAGCGCGCGGGCGCGACACACCGGCTCGGCGCATGCTCGGACTGGCAATCATTGTGCTCATCGTGTGCGACCCACTACTTGCATGGTCGGTTGGGTTCTGGATGTCGAGTTCGGCAACGCTCGGTTTATTGGTAATCACCCCGCAACTTGCAAAGATCATTCCAGGACCTACGTGGTTTTCTGCAGCCTTGTCCACGACTATGGGTGCACAGTTGGGGGTGATGCCGATCACAGCAATTATTTTTCACAGCGCACCAGTGATTGCACTCGTTACCAACTTATTGGCAGTACCTATTGCGGGTGCGGTGATGTTGGTGGGAATTCCGCTTGGGATGTTGGCAGGAATTTTGAGTCAAGTTTCGAGCGGCACAGTCATGACTGGTTGCGTGACGGCTTTGATGTGGCCGGTCGAGATTGCGGTGCGGTGGGTCTGGTGGGTGGCAGCGCTTGGCGAGCGCATGTCGTTGCAAGGCAGTGTTAATGCCTTGGGTTGGGGCATCGTGGCTTTGTTGGTTATTTCTGCGAGAATATCGGCGTGGCGATCTATCTGATTACGGGCAGTGATGCCAGATTGGTTTCTGTGAAACTCACCGACCTCGTCACGCAGCTCATCGGCGATGGCGATCGCAACACCATGCTTCTCAGTCATGATCTGGAACCGCTTGGTGCTGACGACCGAGACCAGGAAATTGCTAATGCCATGGTCGGAGCGCAAACAGGTTCGCTCTTTGGCGGCGAGCGAGTGGTGGTGCTTCGTGGCATCGGCGAGGCAACTGTTGATCAGCTCAAACCACTGGTCGCATATCTTGCACAGCCCCTTGAAGACACGCAACTTGTGCTCACCGGATCGGGCAAGCTTGCCAAATCCATCACTGATGCGCTCAAACAAGCAGGTGCAACAACTATCAATACGTCTCCACCAAGTGGTTTCAACGAACTCTCGATGTGGTTTCAAGAACAACTCACCGAAGCTGGGCTCAAAGTTGACTCGGGCGCTCTCAAGATGTTGATCAATTGGCTCGGTGACGACCAAGCCAGGCTGCCTTCGATCATCGAAGTGCTTGTTTCTACATACGGCACCAACAAGAAACTCACCATAGATGAGATTGAGCCATTCCTTGGACAAGAGGGCAGTGTCAAGCCTTGGGATTTGACCGATGCGATCGATCTCTCAAACTCGCCGAAGGCAATCGCAATGTTGCGACGAATGATTCGCAGTGGTGAGTACCATCCGATGCAATTGATGGCGCTTTTGCATAATCATTATGTGAAACTTCTCAAACTTGATGGGCCAGAAGTACACACTTCGAACGAAGCAATGTTAATCATCGGAGTAAAAAGCGATTATCAAGGAAAGAAATATTTGGAGTCATATAGGAGATTGGGCGCTGCGAGTATTGCATCTGCCTTGCAATTGCTCGCAAGAGCCGACATTGATCTGCGCGGAGGCAAAGACTTGGAAGAGGAACTGATTATGGAAATCTTGGTCGCAAGACTCAGTCGCATGGGCGGCGCACCGCAACATGCAAAAAGAGGCGGAAGGTCTACTTCGCGGCGTTGATTTTTTTCATCAAGCGGCTCTTTTTGCGAGCGGCTTGACGAGGGTGAATGACGCGCTTTGAAGCGGCCATATCGAGGCGCTTGACGGCGAGACGCAATGCCTCTGGGTTTTCAGGAGTGCCGATTGTCTCGGTGGCGTTCTTTAAACGTGTGCGCACTTCGCTCTTCGTCGCGCGGTTGCGCGCGGTGGCCTTGGCGTTGGTGAGGATTCGCTTCTTTTGGCTCTTGATATTTGCCACTTCGACTACCCATTCTTTCGTTCGATGCCCTGAACATTTCAGGACTGTTCAGGCTAACAGCGATGAGGGCGTAGCCCCAACTGTAGAATTTGAGGGCTGAAGCGCCATCGTCACCAACAAAGCCTGGCCCAGCAGAACTGAATCGCCTCAATGGATCTCGCAACAATCCGAAATTTCTCGATCATTGCCCACATCGACCACGGCAAGTCGACCCTTTCTGACCGCATTTTGGAGATGACAGGGGCAGTGCAATCACGCGACATGCGCGCCCAATATCTCGACTCGATGGATCTTGAGCGCGAGCGTGGCATCACCATTAAGGCGCAAAATGTGCGCGTGCCATGGAAGGGCCACACGTTTCACCTCATCGATACACCTGGTCACGTCGACTTTGGGTATGAAGTAAGTCGTTCGCTTGCCGCATGTGAAGGCGTAGTGCTGGTTGTTGATGCCGCGCAGGGGATCGAGGCGCAAACTCTTGCCAACTGTTACTTGGCTCTCGAAAGCAATCTCGAAATTGTTGCAGTGCTCAACAAGATCGACTTGCCTGCTGCAGACCCGGATCGATATGCAATGGAAATCGAGAAGGTTTTAGGTATTCCTGCTGAAGACATTTTGCGCATCTCAGCAAAAACTGGTGTTGGTGTGCCCGAGCTGTTGGACGAAATTATTGTTCGCATTCCGCCACCAAAGGGCGACGCCGACGCGCCGTTGCAGGCACTGATTTTTGATTCGCAATACGACACATATCGTGGAGTGGTCTCGAGCATACGAGTGATGAATGGTCGAATGAATAGCGGCAGCAAGTTGTTGTTTATGCAGACCAAAGCCACACATGAAGTGATCGAAATTGGCGCACGTATGCCGGTGTCGACGCCAGTTGCCGAACTGGGGCCAGGCGAGGTGGGCTATCTCATTGCTGGTATCAAAGATGTTGGCGAGGCACGCAGTGGTGAAACGGTAACAACAGCGATCAATTCGGCAACTGAGGCTCTCGACGGATACCACGATCCGAAGCCAATGGTATTTTGTGGGCTGTTTCCAATTGATGGTGATGACTTTGAAAACTTACGCGAGAGCTTGCAGCGACTGAAACTCAATGACGCATCCATTGCCTACGAGCCAGAGTCATCGGGTGCGCTTGGGTTTGGTTTTCGATGCGGATTCCTCGGCTTATTGCACATGGAGATTGTGAAAGAGCGCTTGGAGCGCGAATTCAACTTGGGGCTCATTGCCACGGCTCCATCAGTGGAGTACATGGTCAACAAAACAAATGGCGAGAAAGTAAAAGTTGATAACCCTGCAGATTTGCCAGCGACTGTATATATAGGTTCAATCGAAGAACCGTTTTTCCGTGTCAGCATTATTACTCCAAAGGATTACACAGGCTCGCTGATGGAACTTTGTCAGGATCGTCGTGGCGAGTTGATCAAACTCGAATACTTGTCTCCAGAGCGTGTTGACATGCAGTACACCATGCCGCTCGCAGAAGTGGTTGTGGATTTCTTTGATCAACTCAAGAGCCGATCACAGGGTTACGCCAGTTTGGACTATGAGTTGGCTGGTTACCGAGCATCAGATTTGGTGCGTGTAGATATTCTGCTTAACGCACTGCCGGCTGATGCATTTTCTACAATCGTGCACCGCGACAAGGCGTATGACTACGGCAACCGTATGTGCGCAAAATTGCGAGAACTTATTCCGCGACAAATGTTTGACGTTCCAATTCAGGCTGCCATCGGTGGGCGCATCATTGCGCGCGAAACCGTGAAGGCTAAGCGCAAGGATGTGTTGGCAAAGTGTTATGGCGGAGATATTTCTCGAAAACGTAAGTTGCTTGAAAAGCA
>CAXNNK010000056.1:0-6072 GCA_964203725.1 Ilumatobacteraceae bacterium
GCAATGAGGCAGTCAATATGGGATCTCACGGTCAGTCCGATCTTGCGACCTGCGCGATAAATCTCTGCAGCGTTCTCGTAATCGACAGCAATGGTCTCTATTCGCTTCGGTCGGGAGAGTAAACGTTTCAACGTGAGGAGATGGTGTTCATCGCGAGCCCCAGCAAGAATTTCCATTTTAATCGGATCACAAATTGCAGATTTATTACTTAGCAATCTAGTTACTTCGACGAAATACGGTGACAAAGGATTTCGTAAAAATTCAATCCACGCAGATGTATCTATAAGGATCATCGTTTTGTAGTTTTTTGAGTTTCAGGTATATCTCCGTCCCACCCAGTGCCGCCCATAGCTATTGCTTCTTTGAGGGTCATTGGCTCAACAGCTAGTTGATTGAGGGCGAAATTGACGGCGTCCTTCATTGTGGTGAGGTTGTACCGCTTCATAACTCTGCGGCATGCAACTTCATCAATATCAATATTTGTACGAGCCATAGTCATACGATACACCTCTCATACACCTTGGGGTTGTGGCACTTAAATCATCATTTCGTGCATATGTGGAGATGGGTGTGGTCGAAAGTGCAAATAAAGCAAAATAAAGAAGGGCGACCCTTGCGGGCCGCCCTTCTATTTATCTATCTATCAGCAGGTCGGGGGGTGACCCCGCAGAAATTATTTGGAGAAACTCCAAAGGCTTTCGGTGAGTGCCCAGCCGTATTCAGATTGTGAAGCGGCAATCGCGAAGATAAACAATGCGCCACCGGCCATCGAAATGTTTTTCAAGAATCCGATCATTTCAGTCTGTTTGGCTGTTGCATCAGTATGTGTCCAGAATGCGTGCATCTTGAGCGCCATGATGATGAGGAGTGCAGCAAGCACAAGTGCACCAAGGTCGGCATAGATGCCGAGGATGATCGAGAGTCCGCCAAGAACCATCAAGATTCCCGACAATGCATTTGCGAGCTTTGGTGCAGGCACTTTTTTGTAAGCCGCATACCCAGCCATCGCCTCTGCTTTTACGAGGTGGTTGATGCCGCTGGATAGAAACATAAAGGCGAACAGAATACGCCCGATCAACATAACTGAATTCATTAATTGCTCCTTGTGTTAGGTACCTCAATAGCGAGGTAGTTGCGAGCACAACTATATCAGCTAAGTAGTTGCGTGCGCAACTATATGGATATACTTGAACCATGGCAAGTCCAAAGTGGCTAAGCGATGCAGAGATGAAAGCGTGGCGAGGTTTCGTCACAACGTCTCCCGACTTGATGAATGCCATTGAACGAGACTTAGGTGCTTTTGGTCTGGACGCGGGCGACTACCAGTTGCTTGCAATGTTGTCGGAAGCACCTGATCACAAACTGAAGATGTGTGATCTGGCTGACACGTTGCGGTTGTCGCGAAGTGGACTCACTCGTCGAATGGATGGTGTTGTGAAAGCCAAATATGTCGTGCGGATACAAGACAAGGATGATCGACGAGTTTCGTTTGCTCATCTGACCCCAAAGGGTTATCAGTTCTTGAAGAAGATTGCGCCACTGCATCTGAAAGATGTCCGGAGTCGGATGATCGACTTGCTGAATGACTCGGAAATCAAGGCGCTCGGATCAGCATTCGCAAAAATCAATGCTTATCTGCGCACGACTGAGTAGACACTGCTAACTGGTAGTTTTGACGCATGGAAATTCGCAAATTTGTCACTACATGTGAAGATATTCAGGCCGAACTCGGTGAGCCAACTGGGCGTATTGTGCGCAAGGCGGTTTGCAGCGCGGTAATTACCAATCCGCTTGTCGGCAAACGACACAAGGATCTCACCATGCTCGAACTCATGGGCGCAGAGATCTCGGGCCTACTTGCCGAGCGAGCACTCGCGGCACTCGGAGTTGAGGCTGGGGAGGTGACCGCATACGGCAAAGCCGCGATCGTCGGTACAGCAGGTGAAATTGAGCATGCTGCGGCGTTGATTCACCCACGGTTTGGTGCACCAGTGCGCAAAGTGGTCGTGCAGGGGCTCGACATTATTCCGTCAACCAAAAAAGTTGCTGGACCAGGTGCTTCAATCACTATTCCGATCACGAACAAAGACGACATCTGGTCGTTTAATGAGATGGACGCGATTGAAGTGTGTATTGGTGACGCACCAATGGCACACGAAATTTTAGTCAGCGTTGCATTGGCTGTAGGTGGCCGACCCTTCGCTCGAACGAACAAAGTGTCATGAGCTTTAAAGCAATCATCTTGCTTACTCGCGCTGCTGACGCGACTCACGAACAGTTTGCGGATTGGTGGCTCAAGAGTCATGCGCCGTTAGCAAAGCAATTGCCAGAATTACGCCGTGGAGTCTTTAACTTGGTGGAAAATCCAGCAGAAGGCGACCCAGATGGTGTGTCTGAGCTGTGGTTTGACTCGCAAAGCGATTTTGAGGCTGCATATGCAAGCGAAATCGGTACAGCAGTCGTTGCCGATTCGCTCTCAAACGTTTCTGGCAGGCGCCGCATGTTTGTGGTTGAAAACATCATTCATTCGTAATTGTTTAACCAATGAGATTGTGACGAATTTATGAGCCGGCTCGGGTTAGTCACCTTTGTTGCTCGCGAATACGACGAAGCAATTGGCTTCTTCGTCGGGAAACTTGATTTTGAATTGGTGGAAGACACAGACATGGGCGAGGGCAAGAGATGGGTGGTTGTTGCTCCGGCTAGTGGATCAACTAGTGGACTAAACAGTGGCGCATCGCTACTGATTGCTCGGGCCGTAACTGATGCCCAGATGGCAAGTGTTGGCAATCAGGCTGGTGGTCGCGTTGCATTCTTTTTGAATACCGAAAACTTTGATCGCGACTTTGCAAACTGGTCGGCCCGCGGGGTGAAGTTTCGTGAACAGCCACGACACGAGGTGTATGGCACTGTTGCAGTATTCGAAGATTTGTATGGTGCACCATGGGATTTGATACAGCCAGCATGATGGTGTGTGCATGACACAATCAAAAATCTTTGAACGACTTACTCCATGGATTTTCGTGGCGCTGTGGAGCACTGGCTTCGTGGTTGCCCGATACAGCACGCGTAATGCTGGCCCTCTTACGTTTCTTACAGTGCGCATGTTGTGCGCGGCATTGGTGCTATCGGTAATTGCTCGTGTTGTGAAGGCGCCAAAACTTCCAAAAGACTCGTGGTCAACATCGGCAATTGTGGGTATTTGTATGCACGCGATTTATCTTGGTGGTGTTTTTTATGCAATCAAGCGCGGATTGCCTTCTGGTTTGAGTGCGTTGATTGCTGGACTGCACCCGGTTGTCACGTCTGTTGCGGGCAGGGTTATTTTGAAAGAACGCTTGCGAACAAGCCAGTGGGTTGGAGTGTTGCTCGGTATTTGCGGAGTACTTGTTGTAGTGGTTGACAAAGTGCGTGACGGCGTGGGTGACGTAACGAGACCTGCATTGATTGCAATGGTCATATCAATTATTGGAATGTCAACCGGAACATTGGTACAACGAGCTCGGGGTAAAGACATGCCGTTAGTCAGTGGCACCACTGCACAATATGTTTCTGCTGGTGCAGTGCTGCTTGTGGCATCCAGTTTGTTTGAAAAGTGGGAGTTTCATCTCAACGCCGAGTTGATGCTTGCGCTGTTGTGGTCGGTATTCGTGCTTTCAATATCTGCAGTAATGCTGATGATGTTGCTGATCTCACGACATTCTGCTGCCCGAGTGAGCAGCCTGTTCTTTTTGACTCCCGCATTAAGTGCAATCGAAAGTGCAATTTTGTTCGGCGAAAGGCTGAGTGTGCTTTCGTTGGTGGCATTGGTCGTGGCCCTCACTGGGGTGTACCTAACAATGCGAAACCCAATGAGTGAGCCAGTTGGCCAAGCCTTCCTGGCCGATTAGACACCACCCAAATCCCTTGTAATCTCGGGCTCTGAACTTTATGTATTGTAAAGTTTGGTAATATATCACAGACATATCAATCGGGGGACAAGATGCCTTTAGCTACACGCTTAGAAAAACTTGGAACCGAGACGGCATTCGCAGTTTCGCAAGCAGCAGCAGAGTGGGGCGCAAAGGGAAACCATATTTTTCCGTTTCATCTTGGTGACCTCAACCTTGCAACATCGAGCAACATCGTTGATGCAATGAATCGTGCAATTGCTGACGGCAAAACTGGATATTGCCCTGCAGCAGGAATACCTCAACTACGTGAGGCGCTAGCAAATGACGTTGGTGCGCGTCGTGGCCTCAATTTTTCGCCAGCCAACGTTGTTGTGCAACCAGGCAGCAAACCGGTAATTACAAAGTTCATCCAAGCAGTGATGAACCCAGGTGACGAAGTGTTGTATCCAAACCCTGGTTACCCAATTTATGAAAGTCAGATCGAATATTTTGGCGGCGTTGCCAAGGCATATCGCTACTTGCCATCGTCGACCGGTTTCAGTATTGATATCGATCAGATCAAGGCTTCGATTACTCCAAAAACAACAGCAATCATGTATAACGACTTGCAAAATCCAATAGGCGCAGAGTCCACCGATGCTGAGCGCGAAGCAATTGCAGAATTGGCAATCAAGCACAACTTGTGGGTGTTGTCGGATGAGGCATATTTTGAAATGCGTTACTCCGGCACATCAAAGTCGATTGCGTCGTTGCCAGGCATGCTTGAGCGAACCGTCATCCTGTACACGTTCTCGAAAAAGTTCGCGATGACTGGCTGGCGACTCGGCGCATCAATTGCACCTGTCGAAGTTTCCAACATGATTGCCAAGCTCAATACCAACGATGAGTCGTGCACGACACACTTTGTGCAATATGGCGGAGTTGAGGGATTGACAGGTGACCAGTCGGGAACGGCGGTCATGCTTGACACTCTTCGAGAGCGACGAGATGTTGCAGTCAACATGCTCAATGCAATGCCCGGTGTCAGCGTACATTCGCCAGAGGCTGCTTTTTATTTGTTTCCAGATGTAACAGATGCAATGCAGAAGAAAGGAATTGACGACTTGGCAGTATTTGCCGAGCAAGCACTGCACGCAACTGGCGTTTCCTTTTGCACACGTCGCCACTTCGGTCGACCACAGGAAGGAGAAGAGCGCAACTATGTTCGCTTTGCATTTTCCGGCATCAACAAAGATCAGATCGAAAAAGGAATGACTTTGCTTGGTGATTGGATCAAGAAGTAGCCATGGCAAAAGTTGTTGTTACCGGCAAAATTCCGTCCGGAGCACTGACTCGACTGCGCGCAGAACACGAAGTATTGGCTTGGGAAGAATCAACGCCAATCGGTCGAGAAGAGTTGCTGAAGCGAGTATGTGGCGCAGATGCAATTGTGAGCTTGCTGACCGAAAAGATTGACGACGAGCTTTTGGCTGCAGCCGGAGCGCAACTTGGGTCAGTATCAAACGTGGCCGTGGGCTACAACAACATTGATGTGCCTGCGTGCAAGGCTCGATCGGTGTTGGTCACAAATACGCCAGGTGTGCTTACTGAAGCAACCGCCGACATTGCAATGTCGTTGATCTTGATGACTACTCGTCGGCTCGCAGAAGGCGAGCGCGTGATTCGTGCTCAGCAACCTTGGCAGTGGGGCATGTTTTATATGTTGGGCTCAAGTATCCAGGGCCGACAACTGGGCATTGTTGGCATGGGGCAAATTGGTGCTGCTGTAGCAAGACGAGCCCGCGCATTTGGAATGACTATTGCATACACGAAGCGCACGCCACTTGACGCTGCAACGCACAAAGAGCTTGATGCGAAACATGTTGAGTTGGACGAATTGCTCGCGACGAGCGATGTCGTTTCATTGCACTGCCCGTATTCGCCTGAGACGCATCACTTTATGAATGCAACGCAATTGGCAAAGATGAAGTCGAGCGCTTACTTGATCAACACTGCTCGTGGCCCCGTTGTTGACGAAGCAGCATTGGCTGATGCATTGCAGCGCAATGTGATTGCCGGCGCAGGGTTGGACGTATTTGAAAAAGAACCTGCTGTGCACGAAGGTTTGCTCGGTCTTGACAATGCCGTACTTATTCCGCACCTTGGTTCTGCAACTATCGAAACGCGTGCAGCAATGGCC
>CAXNNK010000057.1:0-6013 GCA_964203725.1 Ilumatobacteraceae bacterium
TACAAGTGGAGTCATGCATAAACCCTTAATACAACTAGTGGAGCTGGGGGGAATCGAACCCCCGTCCATCAGCCGTTGAACGCCCGTGATACGACCATTCCCAACATTGTCGCTACGCAGCAACACCGGCGGGTCGGCTACAGGCGCACGAAGTGCGCGAGTCGCGGAACGTCTTTCCGTTCGGCCATTGGTCTTTCCCAACGTCATCGGTCTTTCCCAATGTCATTCCCCGCTTCTGTTGCCAGGCTGCGGTGAATTGGCCCCGTGCGACCTTGCGGCTCACGATTGCTCTCTACCCCTTAATTACTTAAGCGGCAAGAGCGAACTGCTGGTTGGCAGTTATTTTTTTGCCCCGTTTTACGAGTCTGAGCAACTCGGGTCGCACGATCGCCCAGCGACACTGACGTCGAAACCTGTCAGCCCCATTGAACTTTCGTAACTTCACCATTATACGGAGGGGGTGTACTCAACTACTTGGAAAAATGAATCGGTGTCAAATGACAGAGTGAGCAAGTCCGAGGGTTAGTTCTAAAATAATGATTTATGGCTAAGTTAAAGTTTTTAACAGCGTAGAGTGCGGTTGTTCGTTCAACTTAACAAAGGAAAAAGCTGATTATGAGTTCCCCAGAGTCAAAAAATTCTATCCAAACTGTCAAGCCAAGCCAGTCCTCTCTTCGCGCACGTTTTATTGGTTTGACAACGCTTGCAGCATTGGTTTTGAGTACTTTTGCCCCTGTCAATGTTGGAGGCGTATCAGCCGATTATCCACCAGCGCCGACACCAGCGCCGACAACGGCAAGCGGTGCTCCAGTAGTCCCTCCATCGGGCTCTGGTCTGTTGGTTAATGAAGCTGGAGTAACTGTTCCGGTTCCAATCGCAGTGGTAGACAAAAAGGTTCAGGTCGGCACCTCAGCGTTCAACATGACGTTAACCCCTGACGTAAAAACGACTTCCTACGAAAACGACAAACTGACAATTACTGCCCAAACACCAGTTGTAATGTCAGGCGTAGGGTTCCTTCCAGGATCAGTCGTTGAGGTATGGATATTTTCGACACCACGTCTCCTTGGTACTGCAATTGTGAAGGCTGACGGAACATTTAGGCTCGAAGTCGTTGTGCCGGCTGAGGTCGAAGGTGGAAAGCACACTCTGCAAGCTGAGGGTCTCAATACTGCAGGCCTTCCACGAGCCATTTCTGCGCCAGTTGTTGTGAAGACTGCGGTGTCAAGCGCGCTGATTAATTTTGACTCAAACTCGTCGCGTTTAACTCCAGCATCGCAGGTCTCATTGAGTGCGTACGCAAAGAAAGTTAAGGACGCCAAGTTCTTGAATGTGGCTGTCACGGGTTACACCGACTCCCTGGGCACTTCGGCTTTCAATCTCAGTCTCTCTCGCGCACGCGCTGATGCTGTTGCGGCTTTCCTGAAGATGAAACTCAAAGGCAGTAAAGTCTCAGTCAGTGTTTCTTACAAAGGCAAAGCGCTTCCGGTCGGTGTGAACGACACTGATAAGGGACGTGCGACCAACCGAAGAGTAGAACTCGTCGCTAGCTAATAACAACAAAATTGCAAAAGGTTTATGCAAGGACCCCAGTCTGAGACTGGGGTCCTTGTGCTATTCAGACACAAAATCGGCATTCGATTCGTTAGTCAGTGCTGTTATTTACTTGAGGTCAAACCGATCACTGTTCATTACCTTGGTCCACGCCATTACGAAATCGCTCACAAATTTGCCAGCGTTATCGTTTTGTGCGTACACCTCACTCAAAGACCGCAATTGCGAGTTTGATCCGAAGATCAAGTCGTTGCGAGTTGCGGTCCACACAACTTCGCCAGACTTGCGGTTGCGACCCTCAAAGGTCTCTTCGTCCTTGCCAGTGGCCTTCCACTCAATGTTGATGTCAAGAACATTGACGAAGAAATCATTTGTCAGAGTTTCTGGACGCTTGGTGAATACACCGGCCGCAGATTGACTGTGATTTACACCAAGTACTCGCAAGCCTCCAACCAAGACGGTCATCTCTGGAGCTGACAGTCCAAGCAGGTTTGCTTTTTCAAGTAGCAACTGTTCAGTTGGTTGAACATGGCCAGGCTTGAGGAAGTTGCGGAAGCCATCGAAGGTTGGCTCGAGCACGGCAAATGATTCGGTGTCAGTTTGTTCCTGGGTTGCGTCGCCGCGACCTGGACTAAACGGAACACTTACTTTCACGCCTGCATCTTGTGCAGCCTTTTCAACACCAACGTTTCCGCCCAACACGATCAAGTCGGCAATAGAGATGCCGGTTTCTGTGCTGAGTTTTTCGTACACGGCAAGTGCTGCTGCCAACTGCGTTGGGTTGTTTGCTTCCCAGTTTTTTTGTGGGAGCAAGCGAACTCGCGCACCGTTTGCTCCGCCGCGTTTATCGGTGTTGCGATACGACGATGCCGAGGCCCATGCAGTTGCAACCAACTGCGACACACTGAGTCCTGAACCAAGAATCTTGGTCTTCGCGGATTCAATGTCTGATGCCGAAGGTGTTTTTGCTGGAACTGGAATTGGATCCTGCCAAATGAGTTCTTCTGTTGGTACAAGTTTTCCGACATAGCGGGACTTTGGTCCCATGTCGCGGTGGGTGAGTTTGAACCACGCACGAGCAAATGCGTCTGCAAACTTGTCGGGATTAGCAAAGAAATCTTTCGAAATCTTCAAATACGCCGGGTCAAATTTCAAGGCCAAGTCGGCTGTGGTCATGATTGGCGCGTGGCTTCGTGCGGAGTCATGTGCGTCTGGCACACTGCCTGCCATTGCGCCGCCCTTTGGAATCCATTGCTTTGCACCGGCTGGGCTTGCGGTAAGTTCCCACTCGTTTTCGAGCAGGATTTTGAAGTAGTCGTTGTCCCATTTGATTGGGTTCGTTGTCCATGCACCCTCGATACCGCTGGTGATGGTGTCGACACCTTTTCCTGATCCCATTGAATTGATCCAACCCAAACCCATTGCTTGAATTTCGGCTCCTTCTGGTGCAGGTCCCACATACTTGCCTGGGTCGCCTGGGCCGTGAGCCTTACCAAACGTGTGTCCACCTGCAACAAGCGCAACAGTTTCCTCGTCGTTCATTGCCATGCGACCAAACGTCTCGCGAATGTCGTGAGCCGATGCCACTGGGTCTGGCTTGCCGTTCGGGCCTTCTGGGTTGACGTAAATCAAACCCATTTGCACAGCGGCAAGGGGCTGGTCGAGTTGACGCTCACCCTTGTAGCGATCATCACCGAGCCAAGTTGTCTCAGTACCCCAATAAGCATCGTCGGCTTCATACACATCTGTTCGGCCGCCTCCGAATCCGAAGGACTTAAAGCCCATGGAGTCGAGTGCAACGTTGCCAGCAAGAATGAACATGTCTGCCCACGACAACTTGTTGCCATATTTTTGCTTCAATGGCCAAAGCAGTCGACGTGCTTTGTCGAGATTGCCGTTATCTGGCCACGAGTTCAGTGGCGCAAAACGTTGCATACCTGTTCCACCACCACCGCGACCATCTTGAACACGGTATGTACCAGCAGCGTGCCAGGTCATACGAATGAAGAATGGTCCGTAGTGGCCGTAATCGGCTGGCCACCAATCTTGTGAGTCGGTCATCAAGACGGTGAGATCTTTCACCACAGCGTCGAGATCGAGCGAAGCAAACTCTTTTGCATAATCAAAGTTGGCATCCATTGGATCGCCAGCCTCTGGGTTGTTGTGCAGTACCTTCACATTGAGTTGATTAGGCCACCACGTCGAGTTTGTGGGTCCCATATCTTGGGAGGTTGTGGCGCCTCCCGTAAATGGGCAAGCATTTGTTGTATCAGTCATGTCTTTACCTTTCGTTTTGTAGTTTTGCGAACGTTTGAGATTTTCGGTTGACACTTTGGGCATTCGCCCCAGTAGGTCACCTCGGCTTCGTCAATAATGAATCCATTGTCATCCGAAGCCTGGAGGCACGGACGTAATCCAACGGCACAATCCACATCGGTGACATCTCCGCACGATCGACAAATGAGGTGATGGTGATTGTCTCCAACGCGATCTTCGAAGAGTGCAGGAGAGTCGATGGGTTGAATTCGTCGGGCTAAACCTTTTTCTACGAGTGCATTGAGTGTGTTGTATACCGACTGGCGAGAAATAGTTCCCAAACTTTTGCGCACCACTTCAGTGGCTTGATCGGCAGTGATGTGTGGATATTCGCTAATGGTTTGTAGCAAAGCCAAACGCTGTGGGGTAACGCTCAATCCGTGAGAGCGAAGCAGAGTTGCATGGTTGGACATATTTGAGAGCATATCATATTTTGGACTCAGTCCAAATCATTACTTTGTACATGTATTTATATGTATTTAACGCGCTCAGCCGGCCCTTTTTTGGCGCCCAGCCTCACGGCGCATTTCGAGTTCCGATTCTTTCTTGGCGATTGCTTGACGGCGGTCGGCCTTTTGTCGACCCTTGGCAAGTGCAAGCTCAACCTTGACTTTGCCTTTTGATAGCCGCAATTCGAGTGGCACAAGCGTGAGCCGCTCTTGGGCGATGCGATCTTGCAATCGACGAATCTGTTCTTTGTGCATCAGCAATTTGCGACGGCGGGTGGGGTCGTGTGCATCTGAACCATTGGCAAATGCGTATGCACCGATGTGCATGCCATCAAGCCACATCTCGCCATTGCTTGCGTGGGCGTAGGCATCGCCGATTTGCACTTCACCAGACCTGATGCTCTTGACCTCGCTTCCGAGCAGCACAATGCCAGCCTCGACGACATCTATGACGTCGTAGTCGTGGCGTGCCTTTCGGTTGCTCGCAAGCAACCTGTTGTTCTCGGGATCTTCAGGGTTCTTCATTGCTCGTTTAATCATACGGGTAGCCTGAAATGCGTATGAGCAGTGATTCGACGCGACCACTTCATGTTTCGGCAGTGATCATGAAACAAATTGGTGATCACGCCATTGCGTGTTACCCCGAAGAAGCATGTGGGCTCCTTGTTGGATCGGGCGCCACCAACACAGTGCTCGAGTTTCATCCAACTGAAAACACGGCCAAGTCGGCTCGGGTCTACACCGTCAATGGTCGTGAGCATCTGATCATCGAACGAAATGCCGAGAATGCGGGCCATGAGGTGATCGGGGTCATCCACAGTCACACCCATACCGAGGCATATCCAAGTGTTACCGATGTCGGTCAGGCTCAAGACCCCACCTGGCACTACATGATCGTGACCCTGAAGCGGGGAGTGCCAGAGCCGCGAAATTTCCGCATCATCAACGAAGTGATTACCGAGACACCGATCCAAGTGTCGTAATACAGGTGTCAGAAGGCTCTTGGTCTTGCATTGCAGAGTCTTAAGGGGCTCGGTACAATTATGACTAATGCGGTCAACAATCACAGGTCGTCCAAATCCAACGAATTTGTCCAATTCAGACTCGGAGACGTTTATGGTGCCTCTCGAAAGCATTCTGGATCTCATTGGCAACACGCCGCTGGTTGACGTCAGCAACTTATCTCCGAAACCTGGCGTGCGACTTTTAGCCAAATTGGAAAATCAGAATCCATTCGGCTCGGTAAAGGATCGCATCGCATTGTCGATGATTGATCAGGCAATCAAAGAGGGTGCACTTGTTCCTGGTCAACGGATTATGGAGCCATCGTCTGGCAACACCGGTATCGCGCTTGCTGCAATCGCAGCGATCAAAGGAAATCCAATCACGATTTTGATGCCAGACAGTGTTTCAATCGAACGTCGTCAGATGCTTGAAGTCTTCGGTGCAGAAATTATTTTGACACCAGGTGGAGAAGGTTCGAATGGTGCGGTCAAGCGCGCCGAAGCAATGGCTCTCGAGCATCCCGAATGGTGCTTCATGCACCAATATCAAAATGATGCAAACCCTCGCGCGCATTATGAAGGCACTGGTCCAGAAATCTGGCGCGACTGTCCAGAGATCACTCACTTCGTTGCCGGCCTCGGCACAAGTGGCACGCTGATGGGCGTCGGTCGCTATTTGAAAGAACAGAA
>CAXNNK010000058.1:0-5968 GCA_964203725.1 Ilumatobacteraceae bacterium
AATGACGAGCAGCAACCAAAATCCAATCATCAGTCGACGGCGACGTACGGAAAAACGAGCAAGACGAATCAACATGTGGGGGTTTCTTTCGGGGGGGGTAATGCAAGCCGAGGCTGCGTATCAACTGAATGAAGGTTAGTAGGGCGTCCCTTACTTAGCGATTAATTTTCTTATGCGCGCCATGAGACATCGGTTGGCCACTCGCCAATACCACCGTTTTCGACCAGCATTCCTGAAAGTTCACGATTAGTGCGGCGCGATCTCCAGACCAACATGTCTTGTGCCATAGTGAGCGTTGTTGCAGGGTCATTGAGATATGTCCGCCAGGTCTTGTCAGCCACAAGGTCGAACGACAACGATGAGCCGTTGCCAAATTGCACGTATGCGCGGTCGTCATAACAACGGGTGGCCAGATGTTGTTGTTCAAGACGTTGATCCCACGGCCACTCGCGTTTGCTGAGATAAATAAACACCGATCGCCAGTCGTACTCCCATGTTGCGGCATCACGCCACATCGGCGGCTCGGCCCCTTCAAGAAACGGTGTGAGTGGTAAACCATCACACTGCAACGGAACAGGTTGATTGAGTGCGTCGGCAATTGTTGGAAAAATGTCGATATTTTCTGTGAACTTGTCGACGACAGTTCCATGCTGTTGTACGTTGCGTGGGTCGCGAACGAGTCCGAGAATGTGGTAGCTCTGTGGAAAAAAACCGAGTTTTTCTTTAAGTCCGTGATCACCAAGCTGCTCACCGTGATCGGCCGTGATGATGATCATGGTGTTGTCCCACATGCCCAACTCAACAAGTGTGTCCCACACACGACCAAGTTGCTCGTCAACATCACTGATCATTCCGTAGTACTGCGCGCGCATGTTGCGTACGCCGGCTTCGTCTGTTGGAGCAGTTGCTTCAGGAATTTGCAAATAGGTGAGATGCGTGGGATGCAGATCGTCACCGTGCGGAATTGGCAACTCGACATCCGCAGGGTCGTATGCAGTGGCCCATTTTCCGGCAGCAGCGTAAGGCGGGTGAGGCCGCAAGTAACTGGCGTGTGCAAACCAAGCACCTTGTTGCTGGCGCAGCCATGTGATCAAGCGGTCGGTGAGAAATGCAGAGATACCAAACTCGGCTGGGCGATCTGGTTCAGACTTGAGCGCTTGCTGAGCATTCATCGGAACATCAAAGCCATTTGCACGCAAGTGCTCAATCCACAAATCATGATTTTGTGGAATGAACAATTTGCAATCAAAACCAGGAAGTACGCCTTCATATGATGTGAGACGCCAGTCATCGGGGCCAGTTGCTGCGCGCGGGTCGACTGACTGATCGGTATAACCAAATAGGGCTGGCGCATACCCTGCACGTTGTGCGTGCAACGCAACATTGTCAAAGCTTCGATTGAGTGGCGTGCCATTGGCAACAACACGATGATTCATTTGATACATGCCCGTGTACAAACTGGCGCGCCCAGGCGAACATGGTGCGCACTGGCTGTAGTGCTTGGTCAGTCGCACACCCTGTTTGGCGAGGCGATCCAAATTGGGCGTCTTGACGAGCGGGTGTCCTGCAACAGACAGACAGTCTGCGCGAAATTGATCCAATGTGATGAGAAGAACATTGAGTGTCATCAATGGTGAAGCGTAGTGTGAGTGGCGTGAATGACGGATTACCTATGAGTGAACTTATTGCAACTGGCACGGGAGTGCGCTTGAGGGTGGTGAGGTGGGGAGACCCAGCAAACCAGTCGGGCAAGCCAATTGTGTTGGTGCATGGTCTGGCATCCAATGCCATGTTGTGGGAAGGTGCGGCGCTTGCACTCGTGAAACTCGGGCATCCTGTCATCGCAATTGATTTGCGCGGGCACGGCTTGAGCGACAAACCCGAAGATGGGTACGACATGAGTTCGGTGACAGAGGATCTGGCTGGATTGTTGGTCGCAATTGCACCACGTGGTTTTGCTTTGCCTGTTGTGTGCGGGCAATCGTGGGGTGGAAATGTCGTTATTGAACTCGCTCATAAATATTCACACCTTGTGAGCGGAGTGGTGCCGGTCGACGGTGGATTTTTGGAATTGCAAAATCATTTTGCCGATTGGGACTCGTGCGCGGTTGCATTGCGTCCACCAAATTTGATAGGCACACCAGCCAAACAAATGCGTGCATACATGAAATCAGCACATCCCGATTGGCCACAGACCGGAATCGATGGTGCGATGGCAAACATGGAACACCTTCCAGATGGCACAATAAAACCATGGCTCACGCTCGAGCGCCACATGTTGGTGTTGCGCGGTTTGTGGGAACACAAGCCGACTCATCTCTATAGCGATCTCAATGTGCCCGTACTCTTTGTGCCAGCCGAAGGGCCAGGTGGTGTGTTTGCCGAAACAAAACGCAGTGCCATTGAGCACGCTGTGCAGTTAGTGCCGAAGGTGAGGGTTGAATGGTTCAGCCCAGCCGACCACGATCTGCATGCCCAACATCCTTCGCGCTTTGCCGAAGTTGTGCACGCAGCAATAACAGACGGATTCTTTTCATGACACTTCCTCGCATCTTGACCATCATGGGCTCTGGCGAAACCGCGCCAACCATGGTGACCACTCACCGCATGCTGGCAGCAATGTTGCCAAAGCCTGCGCGGGCTACGTTGCTCGACACTCCGTATGGATTTCAAGAAAATGCGCCAGAGCTCGCAACAAAGGCAGTCGAATATTTTTCAACAAGCATCAATATCACTCTTGATGTTGCTGGCCTGACACAAATGATCGGCGCCGACGCACTTGCTGTTGAGCGTGGACTTCAATTGGTTGCGGATGCGCATTATGTATTTGCTGGGCCAGGTTCGCCAACGTATGCATTGCGTCAATGGGCGGGTACTCCGCTTGCAGGCTTGCTCACCAAAAAACTTCGCGATGGTGGCATCGTCACATTTGCATCGGCTGCTGCACTGACGCTCGGTCGCTTCACGTTGCCGGTGTATGAGATTTACAAAGTTGGCGAGGAACCACGCTGGCTTGACGGTCTCAACATCCTCGGCGAGGTGGGCATCAATGCTGCACTGATTCCGCACTACAACAATGCCGAAGGTGGTCACCACGACACACGTTTTTGTTACATGGGCGAACGTCGCCTAGCAATTCTCGAGCGCGAGCTTCCAGATGATGTTTATGTATTGGGTGTAGACGAACACACAGGTGTGGTGATCGATATTGGTGCACAGACCGCAACTGTGGTGGGCAAGGGTGTGCTCACCATTCGTGTGAAGGGTGTGTCAACCGAGATTGCAAGCGGCGAAGTGTTGTCTATCGACCGCTTGCGTAATCCGTCTGCAGATACCAAAACTGGTGAGTCTTCTGCCGTGCCTAGCAATGACACAATGTCCGAAACTGCTGCAAAACCTGACGCCACTTTCGACAGCAATTTGCGTCAAGCAACCGATCGACTGAACGATGCTTTTGCTCAGGCAATTTCTGCTGGTGATGCCGATGCTGCTGCACGTGCCGCACTCGATTTGGATGAAGCAATAACTGGTTGGTCAATTGACACGTTACAAAGCGACGATGCTTCCCATGCAAGGTCGGTGTTGCGCAGCATGATCACTCGGCTTGCTGGTGCGGCAACTGGTGGATTGCGCGACCCACGTGAAGTCGTTGGGCCGTTTGTACAGGTGTTGCTCGATTTGCGATTGCAAGTAAGAGCCGACAAGCGCTTCGATTTGTCAGACATGATTCGTGATCGCTTGGCCGAGATCAGCGTGGAAGTGCGAGACACGCCACAAGGCGCCGAATGGGGCTTTCGCAACTAGGCCATTGCCGTACACATGTAAGTATGGCAAAAAATGTAGTTACAAATGGGTCCGTAATGCGCCTACAATCTGGGTATGGCAAAAAGCGTGCAAAATCAACGAGTAGAAGTTGGTGTCCGCGAACTCAAAAGCAAACTCAGTCATTACATCGACTTGGTGCAGCACGGTTCGGAGGTCATTGTGACTGAGCACGGCAAACCGGTCGCAACATTGGTAGCGATTGATGACCTGACAAACAAACTTGAGGACCTCGTTGCCTCAGGCCGATTGCGCCCACCACTCAAATCCAAAAACCGTATTCATAAAAAGCCGTATGTGGCTCGTACGAGTGTGAGCGACATTGTTGTTGGCGAACGTCGATGAATTCATACTTTGACACATCTGCATTTGTAAAACTTTTCATCAACGAACAAGGGTCAGACAATGTACGAGCGTATTGGGATGAGTCCAAAATGGTATGTAGTTCGCAGATCGTTGTCCTTGAAACAGTTTCTGCGCTTTCACGCGCCCGGCAGATGAAACGAATAACGGGCGAAGAGTTTAAAAGATCAATGGTGAACTTGCGAGACCTTGAAGATGAGATTTATTCTCTCTCCGTAGACGCTCAGGTCATCAATATGGCGTGCAATTTTGCAACCAACGAAGGATTGCGAGCATATGATGCGTTGCATCTTGCTTCGGCAGTTTCAACGTCTGCAGATGTGTTTGTTTGTGCGGATCTCAAACTCTGTGCCGCTGCAATATCAAGAGGGCTTGCTGTGTTTAACCCTGAAGCAAACTGACTGCTAGATGTGGCCGAGTGAGGCCATCTTCATACGGTTGCGCGTGCCGGCAACGGCGTAGACAACGACAAACACCAACGCATCAAGCAAGATAATTGTGGCGCTCGCAGAAGTGTCAAGAAAATAGCTGAGGTTCATACCGAAGAAACATGTTGAAGCACCAATGATCGGCGAAATCCACAACATGCGGGCAAAACTGTTGGTAGTCATGCGTGCCGACGCAGCAGGGATAACCAAGAGTGCTGAAATCAGTAATGTACCGATGACTCTCGTAGTGACCAAGATGGTCAGCGACAACATGGCGAGCAGTCCTGCTTCAACGGCAGAAACATTGACTCCGCTTACTTGTGCAACATCGCGGTCAAATGTAGAAAACAACAATCTGCGGTAGCCAAGCACCACGACCGCCAAACCAAGCAGGGCAACGCCTGAAACTGCATAAATATCAACCATCTGCACGCCGAGCACGCTGCCAAATAGCACGGCCTCGATGCTCTTTCCGGCCTGACCGTAGCGATTCATCAATGCCAAGCCGAGTGCAAATGACGCGGTGGTCACAACACCGATTGCTGCGTCGGCACCGAGCACGCGTCGCCTTGCAACGCGTGCGATGAGCAAACCCGAAATAACGCCCCATACGCCAGCACCCAGAAAAAAATTGATGCGTAACACTGCGCTGGCTGCAGCTCCGCCAAACACGGCATGCGAGAGTCCGTGGCCGATGTAACTCATGCCACGTAACACCACAAATACGCCAAGAAGTCCACAAAGCGCGCCGGCAATTGTCGCGACGATGAGTCCTTGCTGGAAAAACTGGAATCCGTACGGTTCCATCAGATCTATCGCAAGAATCATTTGCCTTCACCTCGCATAGCAACGCGACCGTGATCAATAACGAGTGGCATTCCACCGTGCTCGAGTACTTCCATCGGTGCGCCGTATGTTTGTTCGAGAACTTGTGGCGTAAGAACTTGGCGTGGATTGCCATCTGCGATAACTTTTTTGTTGAAGCACACCAGGCGCGGCAAGTGAGCCGCCAAACCATTCAGGTCGTGAGTGGTCAGAAGAATTGTTAAACCCTTTTCGTGCAGATCGGCAAGTAGGTGCAAAATCTCGTGACGTGTGCGCACATCGACGCCAGATGTTGGTTCGTCCATGATCAAAACATCTGGCTGACCAAACATTGCTCGTGCCAAAAAGACTCGCTGTTGCTGACCGCCTGAAAGTTCACGGATATGTCGGTGGGCAACATCGGCAATGCCGAGTTGACCAAGCACGTCGCTAATAGCTGTGCGTTCGCTAGTGGTGATGCGTGGCCACCAACTTAGTTTTGTGCGCGTCATTGCAATTACTTCTTCAACCGTGACAGGGAAGTACCAGTC
>CAXNNK010000059.1:0-5943 GCA_964203725.1 Ilumatobacteraceae bacterium
CGGCAAAGCTTGAAGCAAAAGACGCAAAAGTCTTTAACTTCTTCAAGAACTACCAGATGACAACAGATGATCAGTTGGCAACATTGCCAGCAGTTGAGATCGACGGTCGTGACGCAGCAGAAGTTGCTGCCGAGTGGATCGCAGCAAACGAAGCAGTTTGGTCAGTCTGGTTTAACTAGTAAGAATTGAAAAGTTATTAATCTGAAACGGCGGGCCGCAAGGCCCGCCGTTTTATTTGTACGAGGAGCTGCAAAATGAATGATCAGTCAATGTTGTTGGCGCATGATTGGAATTTCCCAATACCGATTGCGTACGGTCCTGGGCGCTTGGCCGAGATCGGGCAGAAGTGTGTGGCGTTGGGTGTTCGTAATCCTTTGATTGTCACTGATCGTGGAAGTCGCGAACTTTTCTTTATTGGTCACTTAGTCGACCTGCTTTCAGCAGCAGGCCTGGAGTCGGCAGTCTTTTCTGGAATATCGCCAAACCCAATCGATTCTGAAATCAGTTTTGGGCGCGCAGCATTTCTTGCAGGAAGTCATGACGCGATCATCGCGATTGGTGGTGGCAGTGCAATGGATGGAGCTAAAGCGATCTGCTTGACAGCGAACAATGAGATCGATCTTTGGGATTTCGAGTTCGAACAAGCGTCACCGCTGATATCCCATGAAAATCGTTTTCCGACCCTGATTACGATTCCCACAACTGCGGGCACTGGTGCCGAAACCGAAAGTACGGGAATGGTCACTCATACACAGAAGGCGATGAAGTTCTGCGTCTGGCACTCAGAACTCAAGCCTTCTTTGGCACTACTTGATCCTGAACTCACTATTGGATTGCCAGCAAATCTGACTGCGTGGACTGGTGCCGATGCAATGGTCCATGCAATTGAGTCATTTCTTGTTCCAGGTTTTCATCCGCTCTGCGACGCAATGGCACTCGAAGCGTTGAGCCTCATTGCAAGGTGGCTACCCGTGGCCGTTGCCGAACCAACAAACATCACCGCGCGCGGTGGCATGCATGTGGGTTCATGTTTGGCAGGAATATCGTTTCTCAAAGGACTTGGCTTGGTGCATGCAATCTCGCACATGGTTGGCGCAGAGTTCAACACTCACCATGGCAACACCAACGCAATTTTGTTACCAGTAGTTTTGCGTTTCAATTTGCCTGGTATGGAAGAAAAAGTGCGTCGCATGGCCGAAGCCATGGAAATATCCGATCATTCGGTAACAGGCTTTATTACTGCAGTTGAAGCAATTCTTGATCAAATTCATATTCCCAAATCCTTAAGCGAAATTGGTGTGCCGATGGATTGTGCAGAGCGAATCGCTGTTAAAGCACTCAAGGATTCTGCAGCAAAAACTAATCCGCGTGTAGCAACTTTTGACGAGGTTCGCGTCTTGATCGAAACTGCTATCAAACAGGCTCGCTAATCAGTGAGTTGATGTGCCGATTTGGTGAATACCAAGTCTCGTTTGTTTTTGCTGTGATATAAATAATTCGTGAAAAAGACTTTTGATTACGTAATTGTGGGTGGCGGTTCTGCTGGTTGCGCCTTGGCAAATCGTTTGAGTGCCGATCCAAATAACTCGGTTCTCGTTCTTGAGGCTGGTCGTCCCGATTATTGGTTTGACGTGTTTATTCACATGCCAGCAGCCCTGATGTTTCCGATTGGAAGCAAGTTTTACGACTGGATGTATTCGTCGCAGCCCGAACCGCATATGAACGGTCGCCGGGTGACTCACGGTCGTGGCAAGATTTTGGGCGGCTCAAGCAGCATCAATGGCATGATTTTTCAGCGCGGCAATCCGCTTGACTTCGAGCGATGGGGCGCAGACGCAGGAATGTCTTCGTGGGATTACGCGCATTGCTTGCCGTATTTCAAGCGAATGGAAAACTGTCTAGCGGCAGACACGACAGATGAATTTCGCGGGAAAGATGGCCCGCTACGCCTTGAGCGCGGGCAAGTAAAGAATCCATTGTTCAGTGCATTTTTCAGTGCAGTGAAACAGGCTGGCCATCCGATCACGCAGGATGTAAATGGTTTTCAGCAAGAGGGCTTCGCGGCTTTTGATCGCAACGTTAAGCGTGGTCGTCGTTTTAGTGCTGCACGCGCATACTTACACCCGGTGAAGCGCCGTCGCAATCTCACAGTGCAATGTCGAGCACTTGCGACAAAGCTCGTCACTGAAGGCAAAACCGTTGTTGGTGTCGAGTATTCACTGCCGTTTGGTCGAAACAAGTCGGTGCGTGCGAAGGAAGTGATCTTGTGTGGCGGGGCATTCAACTCGCCGCAATTATTGCAAGTTTCGGGCATTGGTAACGAGACCGATCTGCGCGCTGTTGGCATTACGCCTGTGCATCATTTGCCTGGCGTTGGCGAAAATTTGCAGGACCATCTTGAGGTGTATGTGCAGCATTCATGCACTCAGCCAATTTCGTTAAACCCAACAATGAAATTTTGGAAACGTCCGTTCATTGGTTTTGCCTGGCTGTTTCGAAAAGGCCCGGGTGCATCCAATCATTTCGAGGCTGGCGGTTTTATCCGCAGCAACGCTGAGGTGAAGTATCCAAACTTGATGTTCCACTTCTTGCCAATTGCTGTTCGATATGACGGAACAGCACCTGCAGGGGGACACGGTTATCAGGTGCACATCGGTCCGATGTATTCCAATTCTCGTGGCAGTCTCAAAGCGGTCTCTGCCGATGTGCGCGATAAGCCTGCATTCACTTTCAACTATCTTTCAACTTTCGAAGACAAGCGAGAGTGGGTGGAAGCAATTTCTGCAGCCCGCAAAATTCTTGATCAGCCGGCATTTGCTCAGTACAACGGCGGCGAGATCTCGCCGGGACCCCAAGTTGCATCCGACGAACAAGTGTTGGACTGGGTACGCAAAGACGGCGAGACCGCGTATCACCCATCATGCACGTGCAAAATGGGTACAGACTCGATGTCGGTTGTCGACCCTTTGACAATGCGCGTTCATGGAATGGCGGGTTTGAGAGTGGTAGACGCTTCGGTCATGCCGTATGTGACGAATGGCAATATCTATGCGCCAGTAATGATGGTTGCCGAAAAGGCCGCTGATCTTATTTTGGGCAAGGCACCCCTTGATCCAGAGTCTGTTGATTTTTACCACCATGTCGGGGCCTAAGCCCTGCTAACCTGCTTTTGCGGTGATATATCTGCCGAGTAATAGCCGTTTAAACCGTTTCATCAATTTTGACCGTTACATAAGGGGAAAAGAACTATGAGTGATTTCGACGACATCGATCTTGCAGGTCTGTCAGATGAAGACTTGATCAAGCAGATGCACGACGACCTCTACGATGGTCTTGGCGAAGAAATCGTTGAGGGCACACACATTTTACTCGATCGCAAGTGGACGCCTGACAAGGTGTTGCAGCAAGCACTTGTTGAAGGCATGCGCATCGTCGGAGTCGACTTTCGCGATGGAATCTTGTTTGTACCAGAAGTGCTGCTTGCCGCAAACGCAATGAAGGCTGGCATGCACATCTTGCGTCCGCTACTTGCAGAGACTGGCGCAGAGTCGGTTGGCAAAGTAGTCGTTGGAACCGTCAAGGGTGACATCCACGACATCGGCAAAAATTTGGTAGCAATGATGCTCGAAGGTGCAGGCTTTGAAGTGATCGACCTCGGAATCAATACCGATGCAGACAAGTTCTTGGCTGCTCTTGAAGAGCATCAGCCAGACATCCTTGGCATGTCGGCGTTGCTCACCACAACGATGCCGTACATGAAGGTCGTTGTTGACACCATGAAGGAAAAAGGTCTTCGCGATAAGTACATCATCTTGGTTGGCGGCGCTCCGCTCAACGAAGAGTTTGCAACTGCTGTTGGTGCCGATGCGTATTGTCGTGATGCAGCTGTTGCGTCACAGATGGCAAAAGAGTTGGTCACTGCAAAGCGTCAGCGCACAGCCGAGCCTCCTGGCCCTTCGGTCAACTAGTTACAAAGGAAGTCTGTAATTATGTCGGACGACAATCGTCCGCTGATCATCGCCTGCGGGGCGCTCGTGTCAGAGCTTCGTGAAGTGTTGAACATCAACGGACTCAACGAGGCTGTGGAAGTGCGTTATTTGCCGGCCAACTTGCACAATCGACCTGAAGGCATTGTGCCTGCACTTCGTGAGCATCTAGATGGTCGAGGGAAGCGACCAACGATGGTGGGTTATGCCGACTGCGGCACAGGCGGTGCGCTCGATCGCATGCTCGAGTCCTATCCAGATGTGCAACGAATTCCTGGAGCACATTGTTACGAATTTTTTGCAGGTTCCGAGTTGTTTGCTCAGTTGCATGACGATCAACCCGGCACGTTTTATCTCACCGACTTTTTGGCAAAACATTTCACAGCGTTGGTGTGGGAAGGTCTCGGTCTTGACCGTCACCCGCAATTGCGAGACACATATTTTTCCAACTACACCCGCGTCGTTCTCTTGTCTCAAACAACCGATCCAAAAGTTATTGAGTTTGCCAAAGCAGCAGCAATGCAACTTGGCTTGACGTTTGAGCACCGTCATGTGGGTGTGCAAGGCCTTGCAAACTCGATTCCCGTAACATTTTCAAACCCCAAAAATGTCAAAGTCCCCCTAATCAGCAAAGAGAGCGTATAGCAATGGCAAGAGGCGGAAACTCAGTAGTGGTGATCAAGTGGCGCGATATTCCAGCGCAAGTCAATGCGCAAATGGGCAGAGATCGATATCAGGTTGTGCTCTCTGCCAAGTTTCAACGGGCGATTGACCGTGCAAAGCGCAAAGCCAATATCTATACAGCAGAGGAGGACATCGCGCAGTGGAGCCGAGATTCATTGCCGTTGGAAGGAACTCTTGCCGAGGCTGCCCAGAAGGTGGCTGACGAGATCGAAGCAAAGTACTCCCGTCAACACCTAGGCGTGCTTGCCTATGCAGGTGGTTTCGAGAAAGACATCGAGCAACTCACAGTTGCTGCCAAGGATTTGGCTGCTCTCGAAGAACTTGAAGAGGAAATGAACGAAGAAATGAACGAAGAACAACAATAAATCTCACAACGAAACGGAAAATAACATGACACATACAATCCTGAGCTCACCAACACGCGAAGTCGTGATTGGTTTTGATCGCCCGTTCGTAATGATCGGCGAACGCATTAACCCAACAGGTCGCAAATTGTTGGCAGAAGAAATGAAAAATGGAGACTTCAGCCGAGTAGAAGCCGATGCGCTAGCACAGGTTTTGGCAGGAGCGCACATGCTCGATGTCAACGCTGGCATTCCTCTTGCAGATGAGCCAGCGCTTTTAGCGCGGGCAGTGCAACTTGTTCAGTCAGTGACTGATGTGCCGTTGTCAATCGATTCATCAATCATTGAGGCACTCGAAGCTGGTCTTGCCGTTTACAAGGGCAAGGCTCTTGTTAACTCGGTTACTGGTGAAGATGAAAACCTCGAGCGAGTGTTGCCACTCGTCAAAAAGTATGGCGCAGCAGTGGTTGCTATCTCCAATGACGAGACCGGTATCAGCATGGATCCAAATGTGCGTTTCGAAGTTGCGCGCAAGATCGTCAATCGTGCCGCCGATTATGGAATTCATTACAGCGACATCGTTGTTGACCCGTTGGTGATGCCGATTGGCGCACTGGGTCAAGCTGGACAACAAGCATTTACCTTGATTCGTCGTTTGCGCGATGAGCTCAAGGTGAATACAACCTGTGGTGCATCCAACGTGAGTTTTGGTTTGCCAAATCGTCAGGTGATTACAGGTACGTTCCTCTCTATGGCGATGGGTGCTGGCATGACGTCAGCAATCATGAGTCCGTTGCACCCAGAAGTGAAAGCAGCCGTGATGGCAGCCGACGTATTGACCGGCAATGATCAAAATTGTTTTAACTGGATCAAAGAAAATCGCGATCCAAATGCACCAACTGGTGGGCGTGGCGACCGCGAGGGTCGTC
>CAXNNK010000060.1:0-5883 GCA_964203725.1 Ilumatobacteraceae bacterium
CACCCATTTCGTCAATGCGGGCGATGTACTCGTAGGCCAATCGTTCAACTTCATTGGTCAGCGACTCAACGAAGTACGAGCCGGCCAATGGGTCTGGCGTGTCAGTGACGCCGCTCTCGAACCCGATGATCTGTTGGGTACGCAATGCAATTCGCGCTGCATCTTCTGTTGGCAAACTTAAGGCCTCATCAAATCCGTTCGTGTGCAAACTCTGTGTTCCACCCAGCACCGCTGCCATGCTCTGTATCGCCACACGCACAACGTTGTTGAGCGGTTGCTGTGCGGTCAGCGTCGAGCCGCCTGTTTGGGTGTGAAAGCGCATCAACTTGCTTGCTTCTTTTTTGGCACCAAACCGCTTGGTCATGATGTCGTGCCACATGCGACGACTTGCACGAAACTTAGCGACTTCTTCAAAAAAGTTATTGTGGCCATTCCAAAAGAAACTAAGCCGTGGCCCAATGTCGTCCACGTCGAGTCCTGCGTCGACCGCTGCCTGCACGTAGGCAATTGCATTGCTCAGAGTAAACGCAAGCTCTTGCACTGCTGTCGAGCCAGCTTCGCGAATGTGATAACCAGAAATTGAAATGGTGTTCCACTTGGGCACGTTGGCTGCGCAATATTCAAAAATATTTGTGATCAAGCGCATCGATTGCGCTGGTGGATAAATATAGGTTCCACGCGCGATGTATTCCTTTAAAAGATCATTCTGAATTGTTCCGCTAATTGCAGTTGCTGGAACGCCACGCTCTTCGGCAACAAGTTCGTACATCAACAACAAAATTGATGCAGTCGAGTTGATGGTCATTGACGTCGTGACTTTGTCAAGCGGCAAGTCCGCGAGCAACATACGCATATCATCGAGCGAGTCAATGGCAACGCCAACCTTGCCCACCTCGCCCGCCGATCGTGGATGATCGCTGTCGTAACCCATCTGCGTTGGTAAATCAAATGCACAACTTAGACCTGTTTGACCTGCCTCGAGCAAGAACTTAAATCTTTGATTGGTGTCGGCTGCGCTGCCGAAGCCCGCATATTGGCGCATCGTCCACAAACGGTCACGATGCATAGTTGGGTAGATGCCCCGGGTGTAGGGAGGCTCGCCCGGTTTGCCGATCTGGGCAGTTGAGCTAGCAATCGACTCAGTCGCATAGAGAGGTTCAATAACGATTCCAGAGTCAGTCTGGCGAGGGGTTTGAGAATCGGTCACGGTTATAGGCTACGAGATTCGTTGCAAGGCGCACAGGCTCGCGAGGCAAAGACAGCAGTTCCCACTGTTGGCTAGCCTTGGCTTATGGCAATCACCGAGAGCACGAAGAAAATGGAGAAAGTAATAGACGGTCGTGAACTTGTTCCCCAGACACTTGCGTCACTTGGACGCCCCACCTACGACAACGTTGAAGACGAGCGTCGCGCTCGCAAGATTGGCTTAGCCGCGTCACTTCGCGTGTTTGGTCGTCTCGGCTATGGCGAGGGCGTTGCCGGTCACATCACCGCACGCGACCCAGAATTCACCGATCATTTTTGGGTCAACCCATTTGGCAAAAGTTTCCGTCACATGAAGACAAGTGATTTGATCTTGGTCAATCACGATGGCGATGTTGTGTACGGCTATCAACCAGTCAACAAAGCTGCTTTCGTTTTGCACGCAGCAATTCATAAGGCTCGCCCAGAAGTTATTGGTGCAGCTCATGCGCACTCCACGTATGGCAAGGCTTGGTCGTCGCTTGGTCGCAAGCTCGATCCGATCACGCAAGACTCGTGCATTTTTTACGAAGACCACACCGTTATCTCTGAGCAAGGTGGCGCTGTTGTGTTTGAAGCCACCGCAGCCGAAGAAATCATCTCCAAGTTTCCTACGGGCAAGGCTGCGATTCACCAGAACCACGGCTTGTTCACTGTCGGTACCACTGTTGAAGCCGCTGCGTTTTGGTTCATCACCATGGACCGCAGTTGTCAAGCACAGTTACTTGCCGAAGCAGCAGGCACTCCAAAACTGATCCCCCACGAATCCGCGCTGTACACACAGCAGCTGACGGGATATGCCGATGCTGGTTGGTTCCAGTTCCAGCCGTTGTTTCAAGAAATTTGCGCGTCAGATCCCGAACTGTTCGAGTGAGCAAACCAGACCCTCGTTCGGCCTCAGCATCGGCGCGCATTGGTGCGTTGCCACCCGAATTATTTTTCATCTGTTCGGCAACCGCCCAATACATTGGCGCGGTCATCGCCTTCAACTTATTTGACAGACTTGCGCCAGCAAGCGTGGCATGGCTACGTGTCATTAGCGCCGCACTGATCTTGCTCGCCTTTTCTGCACGTCGACTTCGCGCGCAGGGCAAATGGACAAAAGACGAATTGGTTTCGGCAGCCAGTTTTGGTATTGCCGTTGCGTTTATGAATCTGACGTTTTATTTGGCTATTGACAGGCTTGATCTAGGTAAAGGTGTTGCGATCGAATTCATTGGCCCAATCTGTGTGGCTGCATGGCAAACAAAGTCTCGCCGCAATGCTGGCGCACTCGGGCTCGCCACACTTGGCGTTGTGATTCTGTCGGGATTCGAACTTGGCAACGAGCCACTAGGCCTGCTGTTTATCTTTTTAGCCTCGGCATGTTGGGCTGCATACATTGTTGTTGGTTCGCGCGTTGCCCAACTCAATAGAGGAGTCTCGGGGCTTGGCGTAGGTCTTGCTATTGGCGCAGTCGCTATTGCTCCGTTTGGTGCACCGCAGAGTGGCCCTGCATGGGGTTCTCCCTCGATCTTGGGCCTATGTCTGCTTGTCGGCTTGTTTTCCAATGCACTCGGATACGGAATCGAGCAATCGATCATGCGCAAGATTCCAGTTCGCAGATTTTCTGTCTTGCTGGCGTTGCTCCCCGTCACCGCCGTTGTGTTTGGATTTTTATTTCTGGATCAGACTCCAACTTTTGTTGACATGATCGGGATTGCATTGGTGCTGACAGGCGTGGTTGTACAGCAACGCGAAACACTGACGCCAACAAGCGAATCTTCCTAAAGCATTGCTCTTTCCTGCCGATCACTTTCGGTAGAATAGATAACAAGCGGGCGAGGAGAATCCTTCAGCATGCGCGTACCCCCAAAAACGAAAAAGAAAATGAAAAGTGCAGTTGGCATTTTTGTCATCAGCCTGTTCGCAACCGTGTTGCCTGTTGGCCCTGCGCGCGCCGATGACGGTTTGTTGCCCAACGCCATCGTGATCAATGGACGTGGCTACGGACACGGGCGAGGCATGAGCCAATATGGTGCATACGGATGGGCCACGACTGGCTCGACGTGGGACCAGATTCTCAACTTTTATTACGGCGGCCCAACGGGAAACACCATCGGCTCGCTCGCCGACCCGGGCCAAGAAATGACCACATATCTTTCGGCCATGAACGACAAAGCCACTTCGGTAGTCGCCGACGCCAGCAATGCGGTGTTTGTGCAAGATCCGACGCCGGGCCGACTCTGGACATCGCTTGTAGCGATTGAAACTTCGCAACGCGTGTATCGCGTGTGGGGTTCAATGGAGCGCAAGTGCGCAGTATCTACAGACCCAGCGACCGAAGGCTTCACGTTGATTGCCGATGTGCCGACCGTTGCATCATTTACCACGACCGTTGGCGCAGACCCTGCTGCCGCATCAACTTCTGTCATCGGCTTGTGCGAGCCACGTACCAGTAGCAAAAACAAAATCCGCTATTACCGCGGAGAAATTCGTGCTGTCAACAACTCGAGTGGCGCTAATCGCACCATCAACGCCACAAGAATCGAAAGTTACTTGCGTGGCGTCGTACCGCGCGAGTCACCTGCCGACTGGGGCACTGCAGCAGGTGGGGCTGGTATGCATGCACTTCGCGCACAAGCTGTCGCCGCCCGCTCGTATTCGGCAACCGAAAATAGATATGCGGGCCTGGCTCGCACATGCGACTCGCAAGACTGTCAGGTGTACGGCGGCAGTGCACTGCGCGAATCGGTCAATGGCGCAATCGTTGCTCTTGAGCATCCGCTCACCGACCAAGCCATAGCCGAAACCGCGGGCGTCGTGATTGTGCAACCAAACGGCAAGCCGTCGCGCACAGAATTTACGTCGAGCAATGGTGGACGCACTGCGGGTGGTACCTTCCCCGCCCAAGTCGACCCAGGTGATCTCGCCAGCGAGCCTGTCAATAATTTGTTGGTCTGGACACGCATCATCTCTGCAGCACAACTCACAGCAAAATATCCGCAGATTGGCACGCTCACCTCGGTTGTCACAACACATGACGGCCTTGGCGGAGACTGGAATGGTTATGCAACTTCAGTTGCCATTAATGGCACCGCATCCACCGTCACGGTCAAGGGCTACGACTTTAAGTCCATCTTTGATCTACCTGCTCCGTGGTACGAGACATCATCTCTGTATGGAGCAGCATTCGATGCTGGCCCGGTTGGCGCAATGTTGTTTATCGGTGACTCTGTAGGCGAAAGCATCGCCAGCACATTTGCCTCGGTTGTCACACCTGCTTACCCAACAATGAACTATCAGGCGCTCAGTAATCGCTGCCTTGTTGGTCCAAGTTGTGTCGCAGCGGCATCGGGCGCACCTGATGCTCCAGCCATTATCAATGCACTCACACCAGAGCAATACCCGAGCGTCGCAATCATTCAGTTGGGCTACAACGATGATCCAAACACCTATCAATCAGATGTTGATCAGGTCGTCAACGCACTCAGCGCCCGCGGTGTGCAGCGAATTGTGTTCATCAATCTTTCAACTCGCCGCACATCTCGCAACTATGCACTCTCTAACGCAGTTCTTGCCAATGCTGCAGCAAGTTATCCAAACGTTTCGCTACTCGACTGGAATGCGGCTTCATCTGCACCATCTCAAAAACGATGGTTTAGCGATGACATTCATCTCACCAGTACCGGCCGAAGTGAATTTACGTTATTTATCCGCAATCAACTTGATGCATTGCGCTCGCAAAACATCATTACGAACGGAGTCGCAACCGTATTGCCACTTGGCGTGCCGATGGCCAAGGGTGACCGAGGAGACAACGTCAAGGCTCTGCAAACTGCCCTCAATGCATATTTCAAATTGCCAAAGAAGAAGCGCATCGCTGTTGACGGCGTACTCGGCAAAGGCACCATCGCTCTTGTCACCACGCTCGAGACCAACGCTGCCCTACCAATTGACGGCATTGCTGACGAAGCCGTGTTGGCAGTGTTGGGCATCGACCCAGCAACAATCATTCTTTCTCAGGGCACCAAACACGCCACAGTTGCCACCGCTCAAACCGCTCTAGCCAGAGTGCTCAAAGTCAAGGTGCGCGCAGACGGCATCTATGGCTCAGGTACTACGCGCCTAGTCAAGCGCTTTCAGAAAAGTGTCGGTATTAAGCAAACGGGCAAGATCAATCGCCTGACTTGGCAAGCGCTACTTAGCGCTTCAATGCAGAAGTAAATCGCTCTTCCCATGCAGCATCGCTCACCATTGTTGGGTAAGCAGCACGATATTCACGCTTCAAGCGCTTATACGAAGTTGCAATCGCAAAAATTGACTTGACAACCTCGCACAACAGTTTGAAAAATCTTTTCGTGTCGCGCTCTACCGTGTAGCCGTCAGCAATTCGGTCGTGACGATACAAGATTCGGTTGCGCAGTGTGGCAACGCCAACTGCACGAGCATCTATGGGGCCAACGCCATATTTTTTAAGGCGCAACGGCTTTGGAATGATGTACCCGCCCACCAACACGATGGCAAACAAAAATCCAAATGCACGTAACGCTTTGTGCCGTGGTTGGCGAGGCTTTATTGCTGCCAACTCGGCCGACAATGGCGCTGGCTTTTCTTCAGCGCACACACGCAATTCGTCGTGCAATGCGGCGTGATCGATTT
>CAXNNK010000061.1:0-5821 GCA_964203725.1 Ilumatobacteraceae bacterium
AATGTCTTCGCAAATTGTTACGCCCATCAGCGCACCGTTTATTCGAAACAACGAAAAATCTGTGCCAGCAGAAAAATATCGCTGCTCATCAAACACGCTGTAGGTGGGCAACAAATGTTTGTGATACACGCCGTGCACACGACCATACGCACAAACTGCAGCAGCATTAAACAGTTCATCGCCCACTCTGTCCACAAAACCCACCACCGCCACACACGATGATGTCGTGGCTGCAAACGAGTGCAATGCCGCAATATTGTCTGTCACAAAGCCGCTCTTGAGCACCAGATCCTCTGGCGGATAACCGGTGAGAACCAGTTCTGAAAACGCCAGTACATCACATCCCCTGGCCAAAGCATCGGCATAAATACTTGAAACCCTTGCGCTGTTTGATGCAATGTCACCCACCACAGGGTTGACCTGGGCCATCCCAATGCGCACAGTTGCGTGAGTGAGGAGCGGTGCAGCCACGGTCTTCAGGCTAGAGGGGCAATCCGACTGGCGTATCTTCACACGCCGTTCACAATTGGGCAATGGGATCGAAACGGCAGTTTGCGAGACTAGATATGTACCTGAGGGCGGAATTTGCAATTTCGCTCTCCCAACCGGAAGGACATGCAATGCCATATCAGGCGGAATACATTTGGATCGACGGACATCAACCAACACCGATGCTTCGATCAAAAACAAAGATTATTAAAAACGGCGTCAAAGTTGCACCGATCTGGGGCTTCGATGGTTCGTCAACCGAACAAGCAACAGGTGACGCATCTGACTGCGTGTTGAGCCCAGTGTTCACATGTCCAGACCCGTTGCGTGGTGGCAACAACATTTTGGTGTTGTGCGAAGCGTTGGTTGCAACTACTGGCAAGCCGCACCCAACAAACACACGTGCAACTTGTGCCACGGCAGCATCAAAGTATGCAAGCCACGGCATGATCTACGGAATTGAACAGGAATACACGATGATGCGTATGAATGGTCGGCCACTTGGTTTTCCAGAGTCGGCTGGCGAACCAGGACCACAGGGTCCGTATTACTGCGGCGTTGGTGCAGGCCGAGTAATCGGTCGTCCGATTATTGAAGAGCACACGCAAGCATGTTTGGATGCTGGTCTGATGATCGAAGGAACAAACGCTGAAGTAATGCCTGGTCAGTGGGAGTTTCAAATTGGTGCGGCAAGCGCACTCACAGTAAGTGACCACATGCATGTTGCACGTTGGTTGCTCGAGCGCATCGCGGAGGATTACGACGTAGTGATTTCATATGCAGCAAAGCCACAACAGGGAGACTGGAACGGCGCAGGCGCGCACACCAACTTCTCGACCAAGGCGATGCGTAAGGACTACTCGGCTATTGAAGCAGCGTGCCAGGCACTCGGTACCAAAGTGATGGAGCATGTGAGCAACTACGGCCACGACATCGAGAGCCGTCTGACTGGCAAACACGAGACTGCGCCGTACAACAAGTTCACGTACGGTGTTTCCAATCGTGGAGCATCAGTACGTATTCCTTGGCAGGTTGCCCGTGACAAGAAGGGCTACGCGGAAGATCGTCGTCCGAACGCCAACGTCGACCCATATGTGGTAACGCGTCTCATTCTTGAGACCGTATGCGGCTCGGCCAAGTCAACCCCGTCGACGCCGAAGAAATCTGTTGCCAAGCCTGCAGCAAAGAAGTCGATTGCCAAGTCGGCACCGAAGAAATCAAAAGGCGCTAAAGGATCCAAGAAAAAGTAGTAGTAGCAGTAGCAGTAGTAGTAGTAGTAGTAGTAGTTACTCAGATTTCAACAGCACCGAGGATCCGGTCTTCGGTGCTGTTGATTACTTCTCACGGCAGACTGATGAGGTGACTTCCATGCACGATCAGCAAAAGGATTATGTCCTTCGCACCGTAGAAGAGCGCGGTATCCGCCTCGTGAGATTGTGGTTTACCGATGTGCTCGGCAACCTCAAGTCGTTTGCAATCAGCCCTGCCGAAATGGAAAATGCTCTCAACGACGGAATGTCGTTTGACGGATCATCAATCGATGGTTACAGCAGAGTGCAAGAAAGTGATGTGCTCGCGCTTCCTGACGCAAATACTTTTGAAGTGCTGCCATGGGCCGACGCAAAAGGTGCAGAGGCTCGAGTGTTTTGTGACATCGCCAAGTTGGACGGCACACCGTTTGATGGCGACCCACGACAAGTGCTGAAACGCAATCTTGGTCTTGCTCGTGAAGAAGGCTATTCGTTTTACGTTGCCCCCGACATCGAATATTTTTATCTTGCTCCTCCAGACAGCACGAACAAGCCTGTCTTGCTCGATGAGGGTGGGTTTTTCGATCTCACTTCAACCGATATTCCGAGTTCGCTACGCAAAGAAACTATACGCACGCTCGAGACCATGAGCATCCCTGTGGAGTACAGCTTTCACGAAGATGCGCCAAGCCAACACGAAATCGATTTGCGACATACCGACGCTCTGACCATGGCCGACAGTGTGATGACATTTCGTTTTGTTGTCAAAGAGATCGCGGCACTGCACAATGTGCACGCCACGTTTATGCCAAAGCCAATCGAGTCCATCCAGGGCTCCGGAATGCACTTGCATCTTTCGTTATTTAAGGGCGAACAAAATGCGTTTTACGAAGAGCACGACGCATACAACTTATCCGACACTGCAAAATGCTTTATGGCTGGCTTGCTTCGCCATGCCGCCGAAATTACTGCTGTCACCAACCAAACGGTCAACTCGTATAAGCGACTCGTTCCCGGCTTTGAAGCACCCGTGCATATTTCGTGGGCGCGCAACAATCGCAGCGGTCTGATCCGCGTACCAATCGCCAAACGCAATAGTGACTCTGCAACGCGCATCGAATACCGATCACCAGATCCAGCGTGCAACCCATACCTCGCGTTCTCTGTCATTTTGGCTGCAGGATTGCGTGGCATTCAAGAGGGTTACGAATTGCCAGTTGAGGCCGACGCCAACTTGTTTGAGATGGACAATGACGTGCTCGAGAAAATGAGTATTCATCAACTGCCGCAATCGCTTAACGAGGCGCTGCACGTAATGGAAAACTCAAGCCTTGTTGCCGAAGCGCTTGGTGATCATATTTTTGAGTGGTTCCTGCGCAACAAGCGTGCAGAGTGGCGCACATATAAGACTCATATCAGCCAATACGAACTCGGTCGCTACCTGCGCTCGCTGTGAATATCCGCACTTCTGCAAACGAAAACATTGTCGGTCAGATGATCGCCGTGTTTCCAAACCCGCCGTCCATTGACTTGGCGCGCACTCTCGACTTAGCGGGATACCGCTGGAAGGCTGTTTCATCGGCCGACGACGCAGCAAAAAGTGAGCCCGTCGAAGGTTGGGCTGGCGCAGTGGTGATGTGTGATGAAGACCCAGAGGGTGGTTGGGCTCTTTGTCGTTCACTACGAAAAAATGACAACCCTGTCGGACATGTGCTTGTGCTCGTGAGTGGCGCACAACTTGCCGACCTCGAAATGCGAGACGATTTGTTTGACGACTTCTGCTTGTCACCGTTTCACCCACGCGAACTCGAGTCGCGCCTGCGCCACATGTTCTTTACTGAGATCCGTGGAAGTCGTGAATCGCTTGTCGAATACAGCGGTCTGATTCTCAACCTCGAGACATACCAAGCATCATTCGGCGGACAGCCGCTTGACTTGACGTACATGGAATACGAGTTGCTCAAGTTTTTGGCACAAAACCCCGGCAAGGTTTTTTCACGTGAAACGTTGTTGTCACGTGTGTGGGGTTACGAATACTTTGGTGGAGCACGCACTGTTGACGTACACATTCGACGCTTGCGCGCAAAGCTTGGCGAAGAACACGCCAACTTGATTCAGACTGTTCGCAGCGTTGGATATCGCTTCGGACAATCTAAGTGGTCTTCCTAAACCGCCGCGCTCACTAGCGTCACGATTCCAATCAAAACAAATAGCAACGCTGCTGCTCGCTGAATTTTGTGCAGGGGCATCTTTTTCTGCAACCACCCGCCCGCCAACACGGCAAACCCGGACACACTCGAGAGTGCAGCGATTGATCCGATACCAACGGCGATGGGATCATCAAATCGAGCTGCAAACCCTGCAGTTGCGAGTTGCGTCAGGTCTCCAAACTCTGCAACCAATATCACCGATGCCGATGTCCACACCACACGTGCATTGGACATTGATGCTGACCACTTTGCGGCTTCATCGTGATCAGCAGACGAACCTGCGCGCCATGTCATTACTCCCCCGGTCAAGAACAACAATCCAACTAAAACATGGATCGGTGTTGTTGGGAGTTGACTTAAGGCAGTTCCAAAGATAACTGCAAGTAGTACGTGCACTGCGTAACCGAGTGTGACACCGCCCCACACCGGCAAGCGGCGATGAAAGTGTGTCGACAACAACAACGTTGCAATCATCGTCTTGTCAGGGAGTTCGGCGAGAAAGATTGCACTAAACGTGACGGCGAAATGTTGCAGCATGTCGCGTTAGTCGTGCTTAGTCAGCAATACGTTGCATGCGCTTGGCAACTGTGCGATGCGTCGCCAACATCGAGTCAACCTTGTTGCTTACAATTTGACCATTGTCTACAACCAACTTGCCATGCACGATGGTGTGTTTGGCGCCAGTTGGTCCACAACGCAACCATGCTTCGATTGGGTCTGCAACAGCACCGGCAAATGCAACACCAGTGAGTGACCAAATCGCAAGATCACCAACAGCACCCACACTGATTTCGCCAATTTCACCAACACGACCAAGACAACCTGCACCACCGCGCGTCGCAATCTCGAGCGACATGCGTGCCGTGCCTGCCGCTGCACCATTGCGCAACTTGGCCAACAGCATTGCCTGTCTGGCCTCGAGCCACATTGAGCCTGAGTCGGCAGACGACGAACCATCTACGCCGAGACCAACATGCACACCTGCTGCGCGCAAGTCGACAACCGGCGCAATGCCCGATGACAAAATCATGTTGCTGCTTGGGCAGTGTGCAACACCGATTTTGGCTTGACCCAACTGTTGAATTTCGTCATGGTTTGGCATCACACAGTGTGCAACCCACGCGCGATCGGTGCACCAGCCCACGTCTTCCAAATACTGTGTTGGTCGGCAACCAAATGTTGCGATTGAAAATGCATCGTCTTCAGAGTTTTCGGCGAAGTGTGTGTGCAAGCGCACATCAAGTTTTTCGGCAAGTTGAGCGGACTCTGTCATCAATTGCTTGGTCACGCTAAAAGGTGAGCATGGTGCAAGCGCAATACGCACCATCGCGCCGCGGAATGCATCATGGTGTTGTTCAACCGCACGTTGCGACTCGGCCAAAATAACGTCGTGATCCTGCACCACATTGTCTGGCGGTAGTCCACCATCTTTTCGTGACAACGACATCGAACCGCGCGTTGGATGAAAGCGCATCCCTAGATCTTTTGCCGCCATAATCTCGGCTGACAATAAGTCGCCGCCGCCCGCGGGGTGCACATATAGATGGTCTGTTGAAGTCGTGCAACCCGACAGCGCCAACTCTGCAAGACCAACCCATGCCGACACATTGGCGGCTTCTTCGTCAAGAGTGCTCCACAACGGATATAGCGTTTGCAACCATCCAAACAACGCAGCATTAGTCATCGGTGGAAATGCCCGCGTGAGGTTTTGAAACATGTGGTGATGCGTGTTGATGAGCCCAGGTGTTACGAGACAATCAGTTGCATCAATGACGCGAGTTGCCTGTGGCTCAGAACCTGCAACCCCAACACCAGAAATTAATCCGTTGGTGATTGCAACCCAACCGCCAGGTATTTCTCTTCGAGCGTTGT
>CAXNNK010000062.1:0-5700 GCA_964203725.1 Ilumatobacteraceae bacterium
CACCATGACAACACCAGAACCAAGACTTGAACCTGCAGCCCGAGTGGCCTCCATGGTGAGCGGCAAGTCGAGGTCATTTGGGCCAACGAATCCGCCTGCTGCGCCACCCAACAAGATGGCTTGCATGGTTGAACCACTGCGCATACCACCACCGAGTTCAATCAACTGACGAAGTGTGATGCCAAACTCAACTTCATAAATGCCGGGCTTTGCCACTGCACCTGAAAGGCAAAACAATTTGCGGCCCTTAGAGCCTTCGGTGCCAAGTGCAGCATATGCGGCTCCGCCATCTTTAACAATGGAGAGCACGTTGACAAGTGTTTCGACGTTGTTGACGAGAGTTGGTTTGCCAAAGACGCCAACTTCAACTGGAAACGGTGGCTTGTTGCGTGGTTCGCCGCGGTAGCCCTCAATCGAGTTGAAGATCGCTGTTTCTTCGCCACAAATGTATGCGCCTGCACCGCGCACGATTGAGAGTGCAAAGTTGAAACCAGATCCCAAGATGTTGTCACCCAAAAATCCGTGCTTTGTCGATTCGTCAATTGCGTTTTGCACGTTGCGTATTGCGCGTGGGTATTCTCCGCGCAGATAGATAAAACCTTGCTCGCTTCCAGTTGCGAAGGATGCAATGATCATCGCCTCAACGAGCGCAAACGGATCGCCTTCCATGACCACGCGATCTTTAAACGTGCCTGGCTCTGATTCGTCGGCATTGCAAATCGAATAGTGTGGGAACGCAGGTTGACCAGCAACAGCGCCCCACTTGCGTCCTGTCGGAAAGGCTGCACCACCACGACCAACAAGACCGGATGTGTTTACTTCGTCGATAACACCTGTTGCTCCGATTTCGATTGCTTTGCGCAATGCTTCGAAGCCGCCATGCTGTTGGTAATCGGAAATGGAGAGTGGGTCGACTTTTCCGATGCGACCGAGCAATACGAGATTTATAGATGCATCTTGTGCTTGCGGAGTGGCCGAAACAACGGTCGCTTCTGCCTCGGGCCACGCACCTTTGGCAAGAGCATTGATCTGCACTGGTGTGGCTGGCGCAAGCACTTCGTGACGGGCTGGGCTGCCTGCCTCGATGACGAGCACTGCAGGTGCACGCTCGCACGTGCCAAGACACGGGGACGGGTGCGTACCTTCCGGAAGTTGATCTTCCTTCAGGCCACCCATTGCGCGACAAGCCAAGTCAATACAGACGTGAACTTGACGCTGCGGTCTTTCTGTCATCGAGAACAATGCGTAGAAACTTGCGACACCATAAATTTCTGCTGGGGCAACATCGAGTTGTTGCGCGATGTAATTAATTGAGCCACGACTGATCCAACCAATGCGATCGTTTACCGCATGCAAGGTTGGCAACAACATGTGGCGCAGATTGCGAAGCGCTTCTCCGGCGCGTGAGACACGCAAATCTTGTTCGGTTCTTGTCCCACCTTGCGTGTACTGAGTTGGCTTGCCGAGCACGCTGTCAACAGCATCGCGCTCATCACGCGTTGCTACAGAGGAGTTGACTTTGAGATCCATGTTGGCAATAGCGTAATGCTGGGCTATTCGCCAGCGACGGGTACGCGCAAATCGCTCATCGAAATTTTGTCGATCCGCACCGCAGCCGCTTTGAATTCAGCGGTTCCCGATTTTGGATCAATCGCTTCGATGGTCAAAAGGTTGGTGTTCACATCGTTAGGGAAGTGTGGAGTCATAAACACGAGTCCAGGGCGAAGTCCGTCGTCAACTCGGGCGGGTGCATCGACCGAACCACGAGGCGAAGTGATGCGCACGATCTCTCCATCCACAATTCCCATCGACACAGCGTCTTCGGGCGACAGGTCGACAGTTTCGGCCATTCGCAACGGGCTTTCGAATCCACCCGACTGCACGCCGGTGTTGTACGAATCGAGCCGACGGCCCGTGGTGAGACGCAACGGAAATTCCGGAGTCGTTTTCTCAACAGGCGGCGAATCGATCACCACGCTGAAAGGTGCAAGGCGACCTCGGTCTTCAAGTTTCTCTGCCCATAACCTGCCATGCAGGTATGAAGGCTCGAGTGCATCTTCGGAGAAGCATGGCCATTGAATACCACCCAGGTCGGCAAGGCGCGTGTATGTCATGCCAAAGTGCATTGGTGACAAACTGCGCAACTCATTCCAAACTTGCTCACTCGAGTCGTACGACCATGTATGACCCATCAATGATGCAAGGTCAAGAAGGATTTGGATGTCATCGTGAGCATTGCCCGGAGGAGTGATGGCTTTACGCACTCGTTGTACGCGGCGCTCCGAGTTGGTAACAGTGCCGTCAGCTTCGCACCATGATGCCGAACCAGGCAATACAACGTCTGCAAGTTCGGCAGTCTTAGTAAGAAAAATGTCCTGCACAACCAGATGCTCAAGGTCTTCGAGCAATGCTGTGGCGTGAGCGCCATCGGCCTCTGACTGTGCTGGGTTTTCGCCAATCACAAACGCCGACTTCATCTTGCCGTGCTCCATTGCTTCAAACATCTGCGTTAAGTTCCACCCATTTTTAGGCGGGATGGTGACGTTCCACATTTTTTCAAACTTGGTGCGCGCAACAACATCCTCAACATCTTGAAACCCTGGCAACTTGTTTGGCAGCGCGCCCATGTCTCCGCCACCTTGCACATTGTTTTGTCCACGCAATGGGCTGAGTCCTGCACCTGGTCGACCAACGTGGCCACACAACAACGCAAGATTGATCAGTGACAACACGTTGTCAACGCCGTTGTGATGTTCGGTGATGCCAAGTGTCCAACAGATCTGTGCTGTTTTTGCATTGCCTAAGGCATGCGCAAGTTCGCGGATTGCTTCAGAAGGAACTCCGGTTACCTTGCTGCCTTGCTCGAGAGTCCACTCTTCAACAGATGCTGCATATTCGGCAAAGCCGCTCGTCGAGTTTTCGATGAACGAACGATTGGTGAGACCGGCATGAATAATCTCGCGAGCAATGGTGTTGGAGAGCGCGACATCTGAGCCAACGTTGAGTCCTAGCCACAAGTCGGCCCATTGCGCAGTTTCCGAACGGCGCGGATCAACTGAATACAATTTGGCACCGTTGTGAATGCCTTTGAGTACGTGCTGAAAATAAATTGGGTGAGCATTGCGTGCGTTAGAACCCCACATCACAATGAGGTCGGTAGTTTCAACCTCTTGATAACTCGATGTTCCTCCACCTGCTCCGAAGACTGTGGCCAGACCGACCACGCGTGGAGCGGGTCAAGTTCGTTTACGGGAGTCGATGTTGTTGGTACCAATTACGGCACGCGCAAATTTTTGAACAATGAAGTTCAATTCATTGGTCGACTTAGAACATGAGAAGAATCCAATGGCGTCTGGGCCATAGGCGTCCTTAACGGATTGGAAACCAGCAGCAGCCCGAGCGAGGGCTTCTGACCAGGTGGCTGTGCGCAATACACCGTTTTCTCGCACCATTGGCTCGGTGATCCGGGCCAGGGGGGCGTAGTCGTGTCGCTTGGAGTTCTTCTTTCGACCCATGTCCATACCCTTACCCTACTGCAATAAGGGGATCCCGTCATATATCAGACCCCTAGAGCCATATATAGTGACAGAGTCGTTTCGACGGCACCCAATACCCGCCACCTCTCAAGCCATAACCCCACAAGAAATAACCCCACAAGAAATATCAAGGAGCAACCCACAATGTCATTCCCATCAGATCTCGAAATTGCGCGCGCAGGAAAACCTCTTCCACTCAAAGACATTGCGCAGCAGATGGGCATTGGCGAACACTTGCTCGAGCCTTATGGCACAAGCCTTGCCAAAATCAGTCTTGATGCGATCGAGGAATTGAAGGATCGCCCGAAAGCAAAGTATGTAGTAGTGACTGCAATCACGCCGACACCGCTCGGCGAAGGTAAGACCACGACCACTGTTGGTTTGGGAATGGCAATGAAGCACATCGGCAAAAAGGCAGTGATCAGTTTGCGCCAGCCTTCGATGGGGCCAACATTCGGTATTAAGGGTGGAGCCGCAGGCGGTGGCTACAGCCAGGTAATTCCAATGGAACTGCTCAACTTGCATCTCACTGGCGACTTTCATGCAGTAACTGCAGCACACAACTTGTTGTCTGCAATGGTCGATAATCATTTGCATCAAGGCAACGAGCTCGACCTTGATCTTGACAACATCACATGGCGCCGAGTGATTGACGTCAATGATCGTTCATTGCGCAACATCATTGTTGGTCTCGGTTCAAAAGAAGACGGTGTTACTCGTCAAACCGGTTTTGACATCACAGCCGCATCAGAAGTGATGGCAATCTTGGCTCTCTCAACTTCGGTTGAAGACATGCGCGCACGTTTTGGTCGCATCGTCGTTGGTTACAACACCAAGGGTGTGCCAGTAACAGCCGAGCAACTTTCGGGTGCAGGTTCGATGGCTGTCATCATGCGCGAAGCAATCAAGCCAAACTTGTTGCAGACTCTCGAGAACACTCCAGTGATTGTGCACGCAGGACCCTTCGGAAACATTGCGCACGGTAACTCGTCCATCATCGGCGACATGATAGGCATCCACGGTGGCGACTACCTCATCACCGAAGCAGGCTTTGGTGCCGACATGGGCGCAGAGCGTTTCTTTAACATCAAGTGCCGCACATCAGGACTCGTTCCAGATGCTGCAGTGCTCGTGACAACCGTGCGCGCACTCAAGGCTCACTCTGGCAAGCACAAGATTGTTGCCGGTAAAGCGTTGCCAGCAGAGTTGTTGGCAGAGAACCCTTCCGACGTTGAGGCCGGTGGCGCAAACTTGAAGAAGCAGATCGAAAACGTAAAGGCTCACGGTGTAACACCAGTTGTTGCCATCAATGCTTTCCCAACCGATCACAAGTCTGAACACGATGTGATTCGTCGCATTGCAGCCGAGGCTGGCGCACGCGTTGCAGTGTGCACGCACTTCGCCGACGGTGGTGCCGGTGCAGTCGACTTGGCAAAGGCAGTTGAAGAAGCATGCCAAGAAAAGAATGACTTCCACTTGCTCTACCCATCAGAGGCATCGCTCAAAGAGAAGATCGAGACTGTTGCGACCAAGATCTACGGCGCAGCAAAAGTCGAGTACACCGCTCTTGCGACGAAGCAGTTGAAGAACTACACCGACAACGGTTTCGGCCACTTGCCAGTGTGTATTGCTAAAACTCACCTTTCAATTTCGGGTGATGCATCGCTCAAGGGTGCACCAACTGGTCACACACTGACAGTGCGCGAAGTGCGTGCTTCGGTGGGAGCAGGGTTTATCTACCCAATCTGTGGCGAGATGCGCACACTGCCAGGACTTGGCACCAAGCCAGCAGCCGCAATCATCGACTTCGATGAAAACGGTGAAATCGTTGGGCTTTCATGACCAGTAACTTCAAGCGCTCGCCGGGTGGCGCCATCTTGATGGATGGCAATACATTGCGAGACGAAACTGTTGCGCGTTTGCGCAAAGTGATCGAGGACGCGGGCTCGCCACGTGTTTGTCTTGCGACTGTGCTTATTGGTGGAGATGCCCCAAGTCAAATTTATGTAGCGAGCAAACACAAGAAGGCTCAAGAAGCTGGCATGGTTTCGGTGGGTGTTCATCTTGAGGAAACAGCAACGCAAGAGCAAGTTGAGGCAGAGGTGCGCAAGTTGGCACTCGATCCAAACGTGCACGGCATTTTGGTGCAGCTGCCGTTGCCAAA
>CAXNNK010000063.1:0-5652 GCA_964203725.1 Ilumatobacteraceae bacterium
CGGGTTTCATCACGGAGCAAAAGTTGAGATCGTGTGGATCCAGGCGGAAGATGTTGAGGGTCTGCTTGCCGATGATCGAATGACAACTTTGGATGGAATAGTTATTCCGGGTGGATTTGGTCCGCGTGGCATCGAGGGCAAGATTCGTGCAGCCGAATATGCGCGTGAAAACATGATTCCCTGCTTGGGACTGTGTCTTGGTATGCAGGTGATGACTGTTGAATTTGCTCGAAATGTTTTGGGATTGTCAGATGCCAACTCGACCGAGTTTGACCTTTCAACCCAGAATCCAGTGATTGACATCATGAACGATCAGCGAGATGTCACCGATAAGGGTGGCACCATGCGTTTGGGCGCTTACTATGCGGTCCTCACGCCTGGCACACAGGTTGCCAATGCATATGGTGAGCCTGTGGTGAGCGAGCGCCATCGCCATCGCTATGAATTTAATTCCACTTATCGGAGTCGTTTTGAAGAAGCAGGATTTATCTGCAGTGGCACTTCGCCTGATAAGCGTCTTGTTGAATTTATTGAATTACAGGGTCATCCGTTTTGGGTTGGAACGCAGGCTCACCCCGAATTCAAGAGTCGCCCCGATCGTCCGCATCCTTTGTTTCGTGAGATGATTGGCGCCGCATTGCAACGTCGAGCATTGACTGAAAGCACTTCACGTTCTGCCGATCGCGCGGCTGCTGTCGACGCGAAGTCGTAGATTCATCGGAAGTTATTACTGATGGCGCATTTTGAGCGCACCTCACGTACTGTTTTACACGAATGGGTGATGTGGAAACTTGTTAAGAGTCGGTTTCGTGCTCCTACTGGCGAAGAGTTTGTGCGCACCTATGTCGAGTCGCCAGGTGCCACGGGCATTGTGCCCATTCGTGTCAATGCTCACAATCAATATGAAATAGTGATGGTGCGGCAATATCGTCCAGCATTGGACACCTACTGTCTCGAGATTCCGGCTGGCATGAGGGATGTTGCTGGTGAAGACCCGCAAGACACGGCAATACGTGAACTGCAAGAAGAGACAGGGTTTACTACTCACGATGTGCGACCTCTAGGCAAGTATTTACAGGCTCCCGGCATCACTGATGCTTCAGTGCATCTGTATCTCGCCGTTGGTTTGACCGAAGTTGTTATGAACAGACATGGTCCTGAAGAAGATGACATGACGGTTGTGGTGTTGCTACTTGATGACGCGTTGCGAATGATCGAAACAGGCGAGATTGATAACGCCATGGCAGTAGTGGGTTTGCTTCGTGCCGATCGATTACTTCGAGCCGAAAGTGTGCCTGGCGCATGACGAGTTTGACCGATCGCGAACGATTCTTGACATGGATGCGCGTTGAACAGGGCAGATCAGATCGAACCATAGAGGCATACGGAAGAGATATAGCTCAGTATGAGTCGTATCTTGTCGGCGCTAAGTCGACCTCACGGGTAGTGAAACCAGCACAGATTGAGAAGTATGTAGTGCAGTTGCGGTCGAACGAACGCGCACCCAAAAGCATTGCCCGTCAGTTTGCTGCTATTCGAATGTTTCACCGCTTCATGCTCGACGAAGGTTTACGGAGTGATAATCCGACGGCGTTTATAGATGGCGTCAAGGTGCCCTCCGGAATACCTAAAGCATTGAGTGAAGAGGAAGTTGAATTGCTGCTGAACGCAGTTACAGGTGTGGACTCATTGGCAGTGCGTGATCGGGCATTACTTGAATTTTTGTATGCAACTGGCGCCCGCGTGTCGGAAGCGTGTGGACTTTCGATGAGCGATGTAGACATGGAGAGCAACGTCGCTCGAGTGTTCGGTAAAGGTTCCAAAGAAAGAATCGTGCCATTCGGAAGACATGCAAAAGAGGCGCTTGAGACTTGGATGGGTGCAAGCGGAAGACCGATGCTGTGTCCGCAGCAATGGGCAAAACGTGATCACGCTGATGCCGTGTTTCTTGGTGTGCGCGGTACACGTTTGTCACGCCAAGCCGCATGGGGCATTGTGCGCAAATATGCGATGTTGGCGGGTATCAAGAGCGAGCTTTCACCTCATGTGCTCAGACATTCGTGCGCCACTCACATGCTGGTGCATGGAGCCGATTTGAGAATCGTGCAGGAGCTCCTTGGCCATGCATCAGTGAGCACGACGCAGGTATATACGAAAGTGGATAACGAAGTGTTGTTTGAGATGTATCGCGAGTCGCACCCGCGCGCTCGGGTCAAGGCTCATAATTGAGCAAAATTGCGCATCTCACTAAGCGTTTCATGCTTTCCCTCGTGCCGTCTCAAGTGCAACAGATTGAACGGCAGTGGGTCCAGTCAGTGCTTTCACCAAGCGAGTTTGATGTGTGGAACAAGATGATGGTGCAGGATCGACGGCACAGCGTGATGGTTGGGCGTCGTTTTGTGAAGCATCGACCGACCGCTACGCAAAGCGAGATTGCCGGAGCGTTATTGCATGATGTGGGTAAGTCTGTTGCACGTCTTGGAACCGTTGGTCGAGTGATTGCAACACTCGTAGGGCCGCGCACAAATCGATTTCGTCAATATCACGATCACGAAAGCATTGGTGCAACAATGCTCCGATCTGTTGGCAGTGACGAGTTGACTATCTCGATGGTTGAAGGATCGTGTGTTGGGGAGTTAAGGCAAGCGCTCAGCAGAGCCGACGATATTTAGCAAGATCACAGTTGATCTATTTGCTTGGGTAGAGACCAATCGCGCTGTGCGCTCGCGCCAGTGTTGCGCTTGCCACTTTTGACGCGCGCTCCTTGCCAAGTGCAAGCAAGTTGCTGAGTTCGGATGGGTCGGCCATGAGTTCGTGATAGCGGGTCTGAATCGGTCGCAGCATTTCGGCAACTGCTTCACCGGTGTCCTCTTTGAGCTTTCCGTACTGGGTGTAGGTCGTTGCGAGGGAAGATGGCGATTCATTGGTGACTGCACCGAGAATTTCGAGCAAGTTGCTCACACCAGGTTTGCGCTCGCGATCAAACTCCACTTCATTATCGCTGTCAGTGACTGCGCGCTTAAACTTTTTGACGATCGCTGCTGGGTCATCAAGTAGGTAGATGATGCCTGCTTCGCCGTCACCAGACTTGCTCATCTTGTTGGTTGGTTCTTGTAGATCCATCACTCGTGCACCGGTCGGTGGAGTCACCGCTTTTGGAACCACAAAAGTTTCACCGAAACGATGGTTGAAGCGAAGGGCAATGTCGCGGGTGATTTCAATGTGCTGACGTTGATCATCGCCAACGGGCACTTCTGTAGCGTCGTACAGCAAGATATCTGCAGCCTGTAGTGCGGGGTAGGTGAAGAGCCCTGCAGAAACAAAATCGGCTTCTCGCTTCGCAGATTTATCTTTGAATTGAGTCATGCGACTGAGTTCGCCGAAACTCACTGTGCACTCCATGATCCAGCCCAATTGACTGTGTTCTGGAATGTGGCTTTGGACAAAAACTGTGGCGATCTGAGGATCAAGTCCTACGGCAAAAAGAATCGCAGCAAGTTCGAGCGTCTGCTTGCCCAATACGCCAGGGGTATCGGTGATGGTGAGTGCGTGCAGGTCGACGATGCCGTGAAAGACGTCGTTGTTGTGCTGACCCGAGACCCAATTGCGAAGTGCGCCCAAATAATTGCCGAGGTGGACTTCGCCAGTCGGTTGGATGCAGGAAAGGACTCTTGCCACATCTCAACGCTAGTGCAAACATCTGCGTAAAGGCTTGTTTGATATATCCTTAAGCGCGATGGCTTACGAAGTAAACACCCCAGTCTTTGATGGCCCGTTTGATCTGTTGTTGCACCTTATTTTGCAAGAAGAGGTCGATATTCATGAGGTGTCGTTGCTGAGAATTGTCGAGGCATATTTGGTTGAAGTACAAAAGATGCAGTCCATTGACCTCGACATCGCCACGGAGTTTTTGTTGATAGCAGCAACGCTTGTGGAATTGAAGACTCGTCGTTTACTGCCTGGCAAGGCAGACATGGATCTAGACGAAGAACTCGCCCTGTGGGAAGAACGTGATTTGTTGTTGGCGCGATTACTCGACTGCAAGACGTTTAAGGATGTTGCCAACGTGTTTAGTGAACTCGTCGCAAAAGCTGGTTTGAGTTTTGCGCGAATGGCCGGGCCAGATGAACGGTTTGCTGATTTGATGCCTGATCTTTTGGAAGGCGTCAACCCTGTCAGATTGCAACGTGCATTCATGCGGGCAGTGCAGCCAAAGCCTCCGACGACTATTGATCTGTTTCATGTTGCTCCAATTCGTGCGAGTGTGGCCGAGGCTCTGATGGAGATGCTCGACGTATTGCCAAGTCTCGGTCGTGTGACATTCGCACAACTCACTGAAGCGATTTATGATCGAATTGAAGTCGTGTGTCGTTTTTTGGCGATTCTCGAGTTGTATAAGCAGGGTCGTGTTGATCTCGAGCAGAGCGACAAGTTTGGCGATATTCAAATCTTGTGGACAGGCGGTAATGATATTGGCTTCGAAGCAGTATTTAATATTGATGATTATGAGGGTTGACATGTGTAACGAAAGGTTCTTTAATGTCACAATCAAGTTTTGACGATCAATCGTCACAGGATGAGTCTGTTATTAGTGCTGACGTAGTTCGCGCTCTTGAAGGTATTTTGCTTGTTGCAATGGAGCCAGTTGATCCAGTATTGCTCGCTCAGTTGCTCGAGCAGCCTCTCGCGGTTATTGAAGGATTGTGCGAGCGGTTGGCAATGGCATATGCCGACGCCGGTCACGGTTTTCAGTTAGTCAGAGTTGCTGGTGGGTATCGCTTTCAATCACATCCAGATGTTTCTGCATACGTTGAACGATTCGTTCTCGATAGCCAACAGTCTCGAATTTCGTCGGCTGCTTTAGAAACCCTCGCGATCATTGCGTACAAGCAACCGTTGTCTCGACAACAAGTTGCCTCTATTCGTGGTGTGGATCCTGATGCTGTGATGCGCACGTTGCAAGCTCGTGGATACATCACGGAAGTTTCTCGTGATGACGGTCCTGGTCAAGCAGTCATGTTTGGAACAACAGCACTCTTCTTAGAACGGCTAGGACTTGATTCACTTGCCTCATTGCCACCTATTGCTGATTTTGTTCCACCGGCAGAAGTTGTTGAAGCACTTGAACAGGGCTTGCGTATTGTTCCCAACAATCCCATGGGTGCAAGCCGAAATGAAGCAGAGGGGTAAAGATCAAGTCTTCAACGCCGGGAGGCGACGATCAGTTGTTTGAAGGTGAGCGCTTGCAAAAAGTGTTGGCTCGCCATGGTTGGGGCAGTCGTCGCGCATGCGAGGAATTGATCGCCGACGAACGAGTGACAGTGAATGGCGCGGTTGCAGTGTTGGGACGCAGGGTCGATGTAGAGGTAGATCTCATTGAAATTGATGGTGCGCCAGTGGGTGTGCGCCCCGATGTTGTGTATTACTTGCTCAACAAGCCAGTGGATGTCATCTCGACGGCCATTGATACGCACGGCCGTGAGACCGTTGTAGATCTTGTTCCAATTGAGCCTCGTGTGTTTCCCGTTGGGCGCCTCGATGCTGATTCTGAGGGTTTGTTGTTGTTGACTAACGATGGAGAGTTGACAAATCGCATCACACACCCAAGTTTTGGATTGGAAAAGGAATATCTCGTGCATGTGGAGTGCTCTG
>CAXNNK010000064.1:0-5620 GCA_964203725.1 Ilumatobacteraceae bacterium
TCTTGTCCCAACTTCGAACTCAACCTCCATCGGCTTGGCGAGCACACCACACCGGCAACAACGACTTGGTTCATGACCACCAAGTCGTCAGCAACCATCAGTGCTGCTTCGACAAGCGCATCAATGCCAGTCGACTGCAATGTCTTGCCAACAAAGTCAGCCACCAATTGTGCTGCTTCTTGCGCAACTGCTTCGCCACCTGGGTGCAGTGAAACCACTTCGTCACGACGAGCGCGAAGTAATTCTCGCTTCATAGCAATTGTCGGCGCGGTCTCCTCATCACTTGGCAACCATTGCGCCATGTCAAGCGGGCGTGTTCCCACACGATGGCGAAACTCATTGGTCATCTCCGCTGGCAGCATCGAGTCGGCCATTGGTAACGCCTCAAACGAGGTGAAATCAATTGTGGGCAACTCGTCGTAAGGCGTAAACGGATGTTGATGCAGTACGTGAGTCATGGTTGCACGCTCATTACCGCGCGCTCAGCATCAGATCACTTAGGTGTCATGCGAATGCCACCGTCAACGCGAATCGTCTCGGCATTCATATAACTGTTGGTGATGCATTCAACCACCATGCTTGCAAGTTCTTCTGGGTAACCAAGTCGCTGCGGGAAAAGCACACCCTTTTGCAAATTAGCTTTGAACAACTCGCTGTTTTCGCCCTGACCATAAATCGGTGTGTCGATAAGACCTGGTGCAACGGTGTTGACGCGAATGCCAATGGCCGAAAGGTCACGAGCAATCGGCAATGTCATACCAACAACGCCACCCTTAGATGCCGAGTACGAGGCCTGACCAATTTGTCCATCAAATGCAGCGACCGACGCCATGTTGCAGATAGAACCGCGCTCACCGTTTTCAAGTGGCTCGTTTGTGCTCATTGCGGTGCCGATGATACGAATGCAATCAAACGTGCCGACCAAGTTGATGGCCACAACTTTTTTGAATGCGTCCAAGTTGGCAGCCGACTCATATGAACCGTCTTTGCCCACGGTGCGTTGTGCCCAACCAATGCCAGCCGAGTTGACAAGTGCGCGAATTGGTCCCATCGACTTTGCCATCTCGGCTGCGTTGATGATGTCTTGAGTGTTTGTCACGTCGACTTTGCAATACGCTCCGCCCACTTCCTTTGCGAGTGCCTGACCCTTCTCTTCTTGAATGTCGGCAATTACTACTTTTGCACCACGCTTGGCAAGCAAGCGAACGCATGCCTCACCAATTCCTGATGCTCCACCTGTGACTATTGCGCTTGCCCCGTTGAGTTCCATGAGGCTAAAGACTACGCAAAAGTTGAGGTTTCAGCCAAGCCGAAGATCAGACTGATCTCATTGAGGTTGCCTACCTGGCAAAACCGAGTGACGCAGCCACGGCGAGCGCGTCAACGTGCTCATTCATTGGCTCGCCATTGTGCGCCTTAACCCAAGTAAACGTGACATCACCTCGATTGTTGACAGCCTCAATTAATGATTCCCAGATATCACGATTAGCAACCGGTTTACGCTGAGAATTTTTCCAACCACGTTTTTGCCAACCAACCCACCACGAGTCTCGAAAACAATGAACCACATATGTACTGTCCGAACGAATCTCGATTGGTCCAGGATGATCGGCGTGCGCGCGTAAAGCTTGTAGAGCCGCCATTAATTCCATCCGTTGATTTGTGGTGTGAGACTCACCACCAGTTTCTGACGGTTCACCAGAGGGATACGTTGCCCACGCCCAGCCACCAGGTCCTGGGTTTCCTGAGCACGCTCCATCCGTATAAATAATGTTCATCCCCTAGATACTTACTTATTCTCAACTGTTCAGTGGGTACCCACGAGTAAGTCTGCGAGAATGTATCAATGATCTTTGACGGTTCGATGCACCAACTACCCGATACCGACCCAGGCGAAACTGCAGAGTGGCTTGATTCGCTCGATGCAGTTGTCGATGTGCAGGGCAAAACCCGCGCCAGATATTTGTTGTCAAGATTGCTTGAGCGTGCCACTGCATCACAAGTCAGTTTTCCTGCAACTGTTTCGACTCCGTACGTCAACAGCATTCCCCGCGAGCAAGAGCCGTGGTTTCCTGGTGACGAACACATTGAGCGCCGCATCCGCGCATACATTCGCTGGAATGCGGCCGTCATGGTGGTACGTGCCAACACCAACGCCGAAGGAATCGGCGGTCACCTTTCTACATTTGCATCGTCTGCAAGTTTGTACGAGGTTGGTTTTAATCACTTCTTTCGCGGCAAAGACAGCGGTGTTCCTGGCGATCATATTTATTTTCAGGGTCACGCGGCACCGGGCGTTTATGCGCGGGCATTTCTGGAGCGACGCCTCGACGAAGATGACCTCGACCACTTTCGACGCGAAATCGGTCGCGATGGCCAGGGACTTTCGAGCTACCCGCACCCACGACTCATGCCAGAGTTTTGGGAATTTCCGACTGTCTCGATGGGTCTTGGACCACTCACTGCGCTCTACCACGCCAGGTTTAATCGCTACTTGCAAAACCGCCAACTCGACGACACATCCAACAGCCGTGTGTGGGCATTTCTTGGCGATGGAGAGTGCGATGAGCCGGAAACACTTGGATCAATTTCTCTTGCCGCGCGCGAACACCTCGACAATCTGACATTTGTCGTCAATTGCAATTTGCAACGACTTGATGGCCCCGTACGCGGTAACGGAAAAATTATTCAAGAACTTGAAGCAGTATTTCGTGGTGCAGGTTGGAATGTGATCAAAGTTATTTGGGGCTCGAAGTGGGACGAGCTACTCGCTCGTGATACAACCGGTGTGCTGCTCAACAAAATGAACAACACCGTCGATGGCGAGTTTCAGCGCTACATCGTCGAAAATGGAAACTACATTCGCGAAAACTTCTTCGGTCCAGACCCACGCTTGCGAGAAATGGTCTCGCACTTAAGTGACGAAGAGCTCGAGATGCTTCCCCGTGGCGGACACGACTACCGAAAGTTATTCGCTGCGTTTAAAGCAGCGAGTGAAAACATCGGTTCGGGTAGACCAACCGCTATTTTGTGCAAGACAGTAAAAGGCTGGACTCTCGGCCATGAAATTGAAGGTCGCAATGCGACTCACCAAATCAAAAAAATGACAGACCTTCAGTTGCGCACACTTCGCGACACACTGCACCTCAACGATGAGATTCCAGACAGTGCGCTGAGTGGCGATGACCCACCATACTTTCGCCCCGCACTTGACAGCATCGAATACCAATACATGATGGAACGTCGTCGCGCACTTGGCGGTTCTCTTCCAAAGCGCACCACAGTTGCACGCAAACCTCTCATGCTTCCAAGCCCAGCGGTTTTTAGCGAATTTGATACTGGTAGCGGCGAACAATCGGTGAGCACAACAATGGTGTTTACTCGACTGTTGCGCAACATGGCGCGCGACAAAGATTTTGGCGCACGCGTGGTACCAATCATCCCCGATGAAGCTCGTACGTTCGGTATGGATTCCCTCTTCCCCGAACTCAAGATCTATGCATCACAGGGCCAAAAATATGAGCCCGTCGATCACGCTCTGCTCTTGAGCTATACAGAGTCAACATCTGGTCAGATTCTTGAAGAAGGCATCACCGAGGCTGGCAGCATGGCAAGTTTCATTGCTGCGGGCACGAGTTATGCCACACGAGGCGTGCCAATGGTGCCGTTCTACACATTTTATTCGATGTTTGGCTTTCAACGTGTTGGTGATCTGATCTGGCAAGCAGCCGATGCTCGAACGCGTGGATTTTTACTCGGCGCAACCGCTGGTCGCACCACATTGATGGGCGAAGGATTGCAGCACCAAGATGGGCACAGTCTGTTGCTCGCAAGCACAATCCCCTTCTGTCAGGTGTATGACCCTTCGTTTGCCTACGAAGTTGCTGCAATTGTCAAGAACGGTCTCAACCGCATGTATGGCGATGCACCTGAAGACATTTTCTATTACGTCACGCTGTACAACGAGAACTATCAGATGCCCGTGCGTCCAACTTCGCCAACTATCGAAGCTGACATCGTGCAAGGTCTCTACATGTGGCAGGCAGCAACTGGTGGCAAACACCAAGCAACGATTCTATTTTCTGGCTCGGCTCAAGGTGCGGCACGTGCCGCCGCAACCGAGCTTCTTGAAAAATTCGATGTTGGTGTCGACTTGTGGTCGGCTACTTCATACAAGGCATTGCGCGAAGAGGCGATCAACACCGAGCGCTGGAATCGAATGCACCCAACAGATGCGCCACGCCAACCCCTCGTGACTCGCTTGCTCAGCGACACACCACATCCATTTAGCCCAATTGTGGCGGTCACTGACTTTATGCGCGCTGTACCCGAGCAGGTTGCGCGCTTCATTCCTGGTCGATCGTTTACTCCGCTCGGCACTGATGGAATGGGCCGTAGCGACACCCGCGAATCACTGCGCCGCCACTTTGAAATTGACATGCCACATCTTGTTGTCACTGTGTTGCACCAGTTGGCGTTAGCGGGCACCATCAAGTCAGATGTCGTAAACACTGCGATTGCAGCGTATGCAATAGATCCAGAAGCCATCAGCCCGCTCTATTCATAGGCGATACTTGTAGCCATGGCTACAGCAACTCCACCCACCCAAGATCGCAAACTTTTCATTACGGGCATTCCAAAAGCAGATGCGCTACTCAACAGCAACGGCACTGCATTGCTGATAGGCATGTTGCTCGACCAGCAAGTCCCCATGGAATGGGCATTCACCGGGCCCTACACAATCAAGCAACGGCTCGGACATTGCGACGCATCAAAGATTGCTGCAATGGAAGAAGACAAATTTGTTTCCATATGTTGTGAAAAGCCTGCAATCCACCGTTTTCCAGCATCGATGGCGAAGCGAATACACCAGATGTGCCTGATCCTTGCAGCCGAATACAAAGGCAAAGGATCGAACGTGTGGAAAAAGATTGAAGATGCAGAGGAATTGCGCAAACGACTTCGTCATTTACCTGGCTATGGCGAAGAAAAAACGGAGATTTTCATTGCCCTACTTGGAAAAACATTTGGGATACGACCGACTGGCTGGAAAAAGGCTGCTGGCGTGTTTAGCGATACCAAGCCAAGATCTGTTGCCGACATCCATTCACCAGCATCGCTACTCAAGGTTCGGGGATTTAAGCAGATGCAACGTGCACAAGATGTCGACAAACAAGACCGACCTCGTCGTTAGGGTTACGCCATGACTGTTCTTGTTACCGGTGGCGCCGGATACATCGGTTCGCATACTGTGCGCGCACTCGTGGCACAGGGTCGCGACGTTGTGGTGCTCGACTCGCTTGAGCTTGGTCACAAAAGTCGGATTGGCGGCGTTCCATTCTTCATGGGCAACATCAGCGACGCAAAGATTCTCGACAAACTCTGTCGTAAGTTTGATGTTTCAGAAGTCATTCACTTCGCTGCCTACAAAGCCGTTGGCGAATCGATGGAACAACCATTGCGCTACTACAACAACAACGTGGCAGGCACGATTGCACTCGTACGCGCTCTGATGGCCAATGGCGTTGAGCAAATCGTTTTCTCATCTTCGGCCTCTGTCTATGGAAACCCAGATCATGTGCCAGTCACAGAAGAAGCACCACTTCGACCGGAGAGTGTG
>CAXNNK010000065.1:0-5605 GCA_964203725.1 Ilumatobacteraceae bacterium
CAAAAAAATAACTCAAGAAACTCATGAGTGGATGACCAGCGCCATTGAAGCAAGTCGACACAAGTTGCCAGAACAAGATCGCAACTTCGACACACGGTTTCTCACTGTCTTTATGTTCAACGTAATGTTTGTGTTTTACGACCTTGTTGACGACAAGATCTCGGCTGACGACTATCGAGCAATGCTGGCTAACCAGATTCGCAGCTCTGCTCTGATTAGTTCTTAAACAAAAACTCGGCGTCCTCGGGCGTCAGCAACAGATCGAGTTCGTCCAGTAAGCCTGCATTGTTGACCATCGTGGGGTCGGCATCCACGATCGAAAACGCCGCCTCGCGCGCCATATCTATCAAATCTCGGTCGCGTCGAAGAGAAGCCAGCTTCAAATCACTTGCACCCTTTTGTATCGAGTTCATCAGCGTGCCCTCACCTCGCAACTCCAGATCCACCTCGGCCAAATAAAAACCATCGGTCGATTCGACTAATGCATCGACTCGCGGCGACGAATTCTCTGAGTCTTTGGTTTGCAGCCAACACTGGGATGCAATGCTCCCTCGCCCTACGCGGCCACGCAACTGGTGCAATTGCGCGATGCCGAAGCGATCAGCGTCGAGCACCGCCATCACCGTTGCATTAGGCACATCGACACCCACTTCAATCACGGTTGTTGCAACGAGCACGTCCAATTTGCGATCACGAAACCTATTCATTGTTTCTTCTTTGTCGAAAGATGACATGCGCCCGTGTAACAAACCCAAACGAAGCCCTTGCAACTCACTTACTTGCAACTCGGCATAAATAGTTTCGGCAGATGCAACTTCGATTTTGTCACTTTCTTCGATTAACGGACACACAACAAAGGCTTGCTGACCATGCGCAACTGCATCGCGAATACTCCCCCACATCAGTGCCTCTAACAGCGGCCCAGCGGCCCACTTGGTGGCAATCGGCGTGCGACCTGGCGGCAATTCATCGAGCACACTCACATCCAAATCGCCATACACAGTCATGGCGGCTGTTCGTGGTATCGGCGTTGCGGTCATCACCAATACATCGGGCGTGCTCGTCGAACTTCCCTTTTGCGAGAGTGCAGCACGCTGCTCAACACCAAACCGATGCTGTTCATCGATCACCACCACACCAAGACTGTTGAAAACAACCCCGTCTTGAATGAGTGCGTGCGTTCCGACAACGATGTCGACACCACCACTCGCCAAGTCACTCAACACTTGCCTGCGCTTTTCGCCCGTCACTCGTCCCGTCAGCAATTCCACACGCAGCGGCCGATCACCAAAAAGATTTTGAGGATCGGGTACTTGCAAATCTCTGACAAGTTGTCCTATCCCTGCAAAATGTTGTTCGGCCAGCACTTCGGTCGGTGCCATGATCGCACCTTGGTGTTGCCCCTGTACGGCAGTGAGCATGGCCGCAACTGCAACAACTGTTTTTCCGCTACCTACATCACCCTGTAACAGCCGATGCATCGGATGAGGACCAGCCAAGTCATGAGAGATTTCATCAATCACTCGGCGTTGGGCTCCGGTAAGCCCAAATGGAAGTGCGGCAACAAACCTGTCCACAAGTTTATTGTCAACCGCGTGCTTAATTCCGCGTGAGTCACGTTCAAACGCGCGCTTGCGACCAACGAGCACCAGTTGCACGCGCAACAGTTCATCAAACGCCAGCCGACGGCGGGCATCATTTTTTAGCGCAATGCTTTCCGGAAGATGGATATTCCACATTGCAGCTGTTCGATCTACGAGTTGATATTTTTCGCACACGGTCATTGGCACCGGATCGAGCAACCCACGCGTCTTGCAACGCTCTAAAGCATTTTCAATCCAGCCTGCAATCTCCCAAGTGGAGAGTCCGGCCTTTTCGCTTTGCGGATAAATCGGAACGATGCGTCCCGTGCGATCACCGATCAGGTCAATGATTGGGTTGGTCATCTGCAACGCACCGCGATACATGTCTGCTTTTCCAAACATGGCGATCTGCAGACCTTCAGTGAGTTGCCGGGCACGCCATGGCTGATTGAAAAATACGGCCGTCACACGACCAGATCCATCACCGACAGTGACGGTCAACATCGACCTACCGCCCTTCAATGGAATCTTTGCAACCTTGCGCACTTCCACCAAGACCAATGCTTCTTGTCCTGGCACCAAGTCGCTCACGCGGGCTTCGGCTGTGCGGTCGACCCAGCGGCGTGGATAATTGGTGAGCAACTCAAGCACATTGTCAATGCCATATTCGTGCAGCGATGCTTTACGCTTCTCGCCAACACCTTTGAGTATCTCTACATCAAGCCCTGCTAACTCGCGCAGAGATATTTCTCCCGTCATACGGGACTCGTTCTACTCAACACCAAACAAAAATGGATACAACGGCTGCCCACCAGCGTGTACCTCAACTTCAACATCTGCATAATGCTCTGCCATGTAGGCAACCACTTCTTCAGTGGCGCGGGCAGTTGCCAAGTCGCCCGTGATCACCGTCAACAATTCTCCCTTATTGGACATCAGTTGACTGAGCAGTGATGTTGCTGCCTGCACCATCGTGCTTCCAATTGCAACAACACCGTCGCCACGCACAAGACCAATCCAGTCGCCGTTCTTGACTGCACCTGCGTCGGTGTTGGTGTCGCGCACTGCCTGTGTCACTTCGCCGGTCGCTACCGACTTGGCCGCATCTGACATCGCTTCGCAATTTGAATCAACATCTGCTTCGGGGTCGTACAACACAAGTGCCGCAAGCGCCTCTGGCATTGAACACGTGGGCACTACGCGTACTTCTTTTTTTGTCAGCGCATTTACTTGGTTGGCAACCGGAATAATATTTTTGTTGTTAGGCAAAATAATCACTTGCTGTGAGTTCATGTGCTCAACAGCATCGAGCAACTCAGCAGTCGAAGGATTGAGTGTTTGACCGCCAGTGACTACACCCTGCACTCCCATTTGGGCAAATAATTCTTCAAGACCAGCGCCGCTACAAATGGCAACGACCGCGCATGCAACTGCGGGCAGTGCCGATACAGCGCTCACATGCTTGTGCATCGCGTTCGTCTGCGACAGGCCCAACTGTGCCTCGCGATGTGCATGCTCTTCGGCCATTTCTTCAAACAAGTCGGTCACACGAATTTTGAACGGCTTGCCACCCAACTCGATCGGCGCTTCAATGGCAGCTCCAATGTCATTGGTGTGCACATGACAGTTGTAGAGCCCGTCACCGCCAACGACAACAATTGAATCGCCAATCTCTCCCCACGCTTGCATAAATTCTTTTGATTTTGCATCATCAATGTTGAGCAAGAACATCACTTCATAACGCAACTCACTGATGTCTACTTCGCCGCTACTAGATGCTCGATGCGTAACAGCATCAAGCTGCGCAATTGTAGGACCACTCGATTCACTTGGCTCTGGCAACGGCTCGCCGTCGACAATGTGCAGTGCAGCATCCATGAGCAACATGAAACCCGCGCCGCCAGCGTCAACAACGCCGGCATCTTTGAGTACTGGTAATTGCTCAGGCGTATTTGCAAGTGCTTTGCGTCCAGCCGCGCGTGCAACATGCAACATTGCTGCAAGAGTTGCGCCATCATTTGCTGCACGCTGTGCAGCATCTGCTGTTTCGCGCACCACTGTCAGAATCGTTCCCTCTATTGGCTTCAGCACTGCTTCGTACGAAGCAACACTCGCAGCCTTGAGTGCTGCAGCAACTTTGGTGGCACTGCCCGGTGAAGTTGTACGCAATGTCGTCACAAGACCACGCAAGATTTGACTCAGGATCACACCGCTATTGCCGCGAGCCCCCATGAGCGATCCGTGGCTAATTGCTTCGCAAGTTGGCTCGAGGGCATGATCTGCAGATTCGAGTTCGGTGACGACAGCATCGAGTGTGCGCGACATATTTGTCCCCGTATCGCCATCGGGCACGGGATACACGTTGAGCAAGTTGATGCCTGCGGCGTGGCGACGCATGGTGTCACGAAAAGTGATCACCGTGTCACGCAGGGCCTGAGCCCCAAAGACCTCCAAAACGGGCATTGACAAATCGTACAGATGTGAGGGCCGCAACCGAGTTACATCCGCACATCTCCCTTCCAATGCTGATCAATCTTGCCACCTGATGACCTTGATCACATCTGGCAATACTTGCCTGACGGATTAAACCCAGTGGGTAAACGGCTGGTAAATTAAGCAGAGTTTATTTAGCAAATCATGGAGGCTCGAAATGCAAGGTGTAATCAAGGCATACGACCCAGTGAGTGGCGATGGCGTAGTGATGTGCGACAGCAATTTGGCAGACTACGAGCTTGCTCCCGGCGCACTTGACGGCTCAATCTTTCGAATGCTTCGTCAGGGACAACGCGTGTTGTTTGATGTCGACGGTGGCGGTCGTGCAACTAAGTTGCGCCTTGGTTCCGAGCGAGACATGGAGACACCAGGACAATGAGTGGCAAATCACACAATGTCGCTCTCAAGCAGTGGGTTTCTCAATGGGCAGAAATTTTGCAACCAGACGACGTCTACTGGTGCGACGGAAGTCAAAAAGAATATGACGACTTGTGCGAAGACCTTGTAGTCGCAGGCACCTTCACCAAACTTGACGAAGGCAAGCGACCTAATTCGTATTGGGCGCACTCCGACCCAGCCGACGTTGCCCGTGTAGAAGATCGCACATTTATCTGTTCAACAAATGAAGTTGATGCAGGACCAAACAATAACTGGCGCGAACCATCAGAGATGCGCACAGAGTTGAAAGCGTTATACGCCGGCGCAATGCGTGGTCGCATGATGTATGTCGTTCCATTTTCGATGGGCCCACTTGGTTCACCAATTGCGCACATCGGTGTACAACTCACCGACAGTGCGTATGTGGCAGTGAGCATGCGCATCATGACGCGCATGGGTCAGGGCGCACTAGATGCACTTGGCAATGATCAGTGGGTGCCATGCTTGCACTCGGTCGGCGCGCCTCTCTCAGCCGGTCAACAAGACTCGGCGTGGCCGTGCAACCCCGACAACAAATACATTGCCCACTTTCCCGACACTCGAGAAATCTGGAGCTACGGCTCGGGCTACGGCGGCAATGCACTCTTAGGCAAGAAGTGTTTCGCTTTGCGCATTGCCAGTGTGATGGCACGCGATGACGGCTGGTTGGCCGAGCACATGCTCATTCTCAAACTCACTAACCCGCAAGGCGCACACAAATACATCGCTGCGGCATTTCCTTCGGCATGCGGCAAAACCAATCTTGCGATGCTCGTTCCAACCATTCCAGGTTGGAAAGCCGAGACCATTGGTGACGACATTTGCTGGATGAAGTTTGGTCCCGATGGCCAGTTGTATGCGATCAATCCGGAAGCAGGATTCTTTGGCGTTGCGCCAGGCACTGGCTACGACACCAACGCCAATGCAATGCACACACTGTGGGGCAACAGCATTTACACAAATACCGCGCTTACGCCAGACGGCGACGTGTGGTGGGAAGGCATGACAGAGCAAAAGCCTGCACGCGTAACAGACTGGCGCAACCAGCCGTGGACACCAGAGTCCGAAACACCTGCCGCGCATCCAAACGCACGATTTACTGCACCTGCTGC
>CAXNNK010000066.1:0-5458 GCA_964203725.1 Ilumatobacteraceae bacterium
GACGCATCCCACAACTCTGTGCCCTGACCTCGCACAAACATCACTTGTGGTGCGCCAAATACTGGCATGAACGGACAGTGACCTGCGCTCTGCGACGACTGCGGCTCCAACAATTGCTTCGCTACGACCGAATCGGCAAAAGCATGTGCATTGACATGAGTGTTGGTATTCGCATCCATCAGTTACCTCCATTGCTTAAAGAGAGTTTTTCTGAGTCTTGTGAAATCATGGTGCCGACGCCTGCGATAGTAAAAAGCTCTATGAGTAATACGTGGGCTATACGTCCATCCAAAATATGACAGTCGTGCACCGTCTGTTGCAGTGCAGACACGCAGCTCTCCATTTTTGGAATCATGCCACCATCGATTGATCCAGTTTTTAACATCTCAGCAATTTGTAAAGCAGTGGCTTTGCGAACGAGACTTGATGGGTCGTCCTTGATAGCGCGTAAGCCTTCGATATCGGTGAGATAAATCAGTTTCTCTGCACCTAGGGAAACCGCGATTGCTGCAGCAGCAGTGTCAGCGTTGACGTTGTAAGCCTGACCCGAGGCATCGCAACCAATAGTTGCTACAACAGGAACAGCATTGTCATTGATGGCCGACAACAACACCGTCGGATCCACATGATGAATGTCGCCAACGAAGCCGAGCCCAGGGTCGCGCTGCGTTACCTGCAATAGGCCTGCATCTTGACCCGACACTCCAACCGCGCGCGCACCGTGCACATTGATGGCTGAAACCAATTGTGGATTGACCGTACCCAGCAACACCATGCTGGCGATCTCAATCGTTTCTTGATCAGTTACGCGCAGACCATTACGAAATTCGGGCTTCTTGCCCAGTCGTTCCATCAATGCACTGATCTGTGGACCTCCGCCATGAACAACTACTGGCTTTATGCCTACAGCGTGCATCAATGCAATGTCGCGCGCAAATGTGCTTGCCGCATCTACGTCGCTCGAGCCTGCGAGCGCATTACCGCCATACTTCACGACCACAATCTTTCCCGCGAAGCGCTGAATGTACGGCAACGCCTCACTGAGCATTGAACCAGTTAATTCATGTGACGATTCCATCAAAGCGCGTGTCGTGGTGTCGTGACTCATGGATACATTCCCACATTGCTCAACCCCATCGACTCTTCAATGCCAAGCGCCACATTTGCTGCCTGCACAGCGCCGCCGGATGCGCCTTTGGCAAGATTGTCGAGAGCACTCAACACGACAACATATCCAGTTCGTTTATCAAATCGAGCAGTGATGTGCACAGAGTTTGTGCCAAGCGTTGCTTTTGTTGAAGGAGGCGTTGGCCTCACAACTACAAAGGGTTCACGCTTATAGGAGCGTGCTAGTGAAGCAAGCAACGATGCAGTTGTTGGTGTCGTGCCGGGCGTAGGACGCGCATAACACGTTGCCAGAATTCCGCGATTCATCGGCGCAAGATGCGGTGTAAACAATATCTGCGCACCAGTCACCTGTTCCATCTCTGGCGTGTGTCGATGGTCGAGCAAACCGTATGCAGAAAAATCCTCGTCAACCGAAGTGAACATCGTGTTGTGCTTCAATGCCCTACCCGCACCACTTACGCCGGATGCTGCATCGACTATCACTCCCGTTGCCTCGATCAATCCCTGACGCACAAGCGGTGCAAGTGCAAGACTCGCCGCAGTCACATAACAGCCAGGTGTCGCGATCAATCGCGCGCTTTTGAGCTGCGCACGGTATATCTCGGGCAGACCGTAGACGGCTTGCGAAATGAGTTCTGGACAAGAATGCTCAAAGCCGTACCACGTTGGATACTGCGTTGGATCCGTCAACCGAAAAGCTGCCGACAAATCGACTACCAAACGCACCTTATTGACAAGTTGTGGAACGATCTCCAAAGATGCCTCATGGGGCAATCCCAAGAAAACAACATCGCACTTCAAAGCCCTACTGAGATCAAATTCTTCAAAAACCAAATTTGGATATGCGCCAGCAAGTGACGGATACAAGTTGCTCGCTAATGTGCCTGCCTGAGTGTCGCCAGTAGCGAAGACGACATCAAATTGCGGGTGCTGTGCGCACAGGCGCAGCAGTTCCGCGCCAGTAAATCCAGATGCTCCAATAATTCCAACAGAAAACATATCGCATAATCATACACTGCAGTGCATAACTATGCAACAAACCTTTAGCGCAGTTCTGCACCTAATTTCTGGGCTGCGGCTATACAACGGGAACGAGCATCTGCTATCTCGGTCTCACCAAGAGTGCGATCTGGGGCCTGAAACCTCAACCTGAATGCCAAGCTACGGACATCATCAGCCACACCTTTGCCGCGGTAAATATCGAACAGCACCGCATCGGCAAGCAGATTTCCCCCAGCCTGGCGAAGGCTCTTGAGCAACGTTCCAGCAGCAACAGATTGCGGCACTACAAATGCCAAATCAAAGTCGCTTGATGGATACTTGCTCACCGTTTGAGCTGCCGCAACCTTCGGAGTCTCTCCAAGCACGATCGACAAATTGATTTCAAGGCACGCGACGCGACCCGAAACTCCAAAGTTGGCCAGCACAGTCGGATCAATTTCTCCCACTGCACCTAAAACTATTTTGCCTCTGCGCAATTGAGCAGACCTCGTGCCATGAAAACCCGCAGGAGCAGCATCTTGAAACAACTGAGCACCAACACCCAAAAAGGCAGAAAACTGCGACCACATGTCCATCGCTTTGATTGCATCGCTTTCGGCAAACACAACGCACAGCACCTCGTGCTCGTCAGGCAGTTGCTCGCTTCCCTGTGGGTAAACATGACCAACTTCAAACAACTTGATGTCATTGATGCGATGTGACTGGTTGTAGGCAATGGCCTGCAACAATCCTGGTCGCAACGATGTGCGCAACACACTTTCTTCTGCCACCAATGGGTTGGCTAAACGCAGTGCATTATCTTCTGACAGTCCACAGCGCACCAGGTCACCCGGAGCCAAAAATGGATTTGGCATGGCCTCCGATGCACCAAGTGAGAGAACGAACTCGCGCACTATGCGACGCCTTTGCTGCACAGCAGACAGTCGACCATGCACTGGCGATTTTGGAACGACCTTGCCTATTTCATCAAAGCCAAAATGTCGGGCAATTTCTTCAATGACATCAATTTCTTGTGTGCAGTCGGGTCTAAAGGATGGAATCGTTACGACGACATTGTTCGACTTGTCTGGTTTGGAAACCTCGAAACCGATCGGTGAAAGCAATTCGCGAACGCGGTCTACAGCGACATCAACGCCAAGCACTCTTCTGATTTGGCCAAGACGCAAATTGGCCATGCGCGACTTCTCTGGCAGGCTTTGCGTTTTTTCGTCAGCACCACCATCATGAACAACCAAGTTTGGGCACGTCAGGCTAAGCAGTTGAGCAAATCTTTCAGCGGCAGCTTGGCCTCCATAACCATCCACGCCACGCTCAAATCGCAGCGATGCTTCGGTGCGCAATCCCAGTCGTGAGACCGATGCTGCGATACCTAGAGGTTCAAACCATGCAATTTCGAGTGCGAGCGTCGTGGTTGTTTCACTAATTTGCGATCCCGCCCCACCCATGATTCCGGCTATTCCAACAGCCTCATTTTTCGCGTCGCATATCAACAGATCTTGTGCACTCAAAGTTCGTGCAACATCATCAAGAGTGACCACTACTTCACCCTCATTTGCACAGCGCACGATAAATCCATTAGAGACTTTTTCAAGGTCGTACGCATGATTGGGTTGATTCATCTCAAGGTTGACCAGGTTGGAAACATCGACAACATTGTTGATCGGCCTCATGCCTGCACGACTCAAGCGTTGTGCGATCCATGCAGGTGAATCAGTCACAACAACACCAGAAATCACGGTGACACTGAAGCGTGCGCAGCGATCATCGGCGCGAATATCAGCACCGACAGCAATCTTCTTACCCTTGGTCCACGTTGCACTTTTTTGTGGTATCGAGGGCGGCTTCAACGGCAGATGCAGGTGCGCAGCGAGATCTCGCGCAACCCCCAGATATCCAGTGCAGTCAGGACGATTGCGTGTCACATCCAAATCAAAAACAACGTCCTGATCTATTCCCAATGCGCTAAATACATCAGTGCCCAAATCCAGATGAGCGGGCAAGATCATGATTCCAGTTGCGTCTGCAGTAATGCCCAACTCGGTACCGGAGCACAACATGCCTTCACTATCAATACCCAGGATTCCACGCTGGCTGATCACGCGACCGTCAGGCATATTCGTTCCCAGCGTTGCAAGCGGAATGAGGTCGCCTGGCTTCATGTTGAATGCACCACACCACACATGCTTTTCGACTCCATCACCTGCATCGACATACACGCGATGCACTTTTGCTGCATCGGGATGGCTTTCGGTGCGCAACACTTTGGCTACGACAACTCCCTTAACTGGCAGACCAACTTGCTCAACACTCTCAACTGCCAGACCGAGCTTGGTCAGTGATGCCGCAATCGCATCGACATCTGATCCAAAATCTGCAAATTCATTAAGCCATGAGTGCAGAATCTTCATGAGAACTGCCTCAAGAATCTCAAATCATTGGTGTACATCTCGCGGATGTCTTCGACATTGTGGCGCTCTTTGGCCATCCGATCGATACCGAAACCGAATGCGAAGCCTGTGTATTCGTCTGGGTCAATACCGCCCGCCCGCAACACATTTGGGTGCACCATCCCACAGCCACCTAGTTCAATCCAGTCACCGTTGGGCCGTTTGATATCAAACTCCGCGGATGGTTCGGTGAACGGAAAAAATGAAGGTCGAAGTCTGCTTGTGAACTCGCTGCCAAAAAATGCCTTGGTAAATGATTCGATGATGCCTGCGAGATGCGCAAACGTAATGTCGCGATCAATCACGAGTCCTTCAATTTGATGAAACACAGGCATGTGCGTGGCGTCTGGAGTGTCTCGCCGAAAAACTCTGCCGGGCATGATTGCATAAATTGGCGGTTCCCAACTTTGCATCACACGAATCTGTACTGGTGAAGTGTGCGTGCGCAACAACACCGTGTTGGCTTCGTGCTCGCTCGAAAACGGCTCGATGAACATAGTGTCAAACTCGCTGCGTGCAGGATGAGTGCGAGGCATATTGAGAGCCTCAAAATTATAAAAATCTGTTTCAACCTCTGGACCTTCGGCAACCTGAAAACCGAGTCCGATAAACACATCTTCAAGCCTCTGCATTGCCTGCGTCACAATGTGCGAATATCCACGCCGATTTGAAGTTACAAACTCGGTGAGATCTAGCGACTCGCTAGCCACTTGAGCGGCGCGCTCTTGCACCAAAAACTCATGGGTTCGCTGTTGTAGTGCCACTTCAACTTGCTGCACACTCTCATTGATCACTTGACCTGCGAGTTTGCGGGCCTCCGGATCTTGAATCTTGCCAAGGGAAGCGCGCAACGTATTGAGAACACTCTTTTTACCGGCTAG
>CAXNNK010000067.1:0-5393 GCA_964203725.1 Ilumatobacteraceae bacterium
GGTGGAGGCGACACCGAGATTGACGAAGCAGTACGCGCTGCGCTGTTTGTCAACTTGCTGACCGAAGATAATTTGCCGTACTACTTTCGCGATATCGACCGATTGTTTGGAAGCGACACTGCTTTCGGTGAGTGGGCACGCAACTGGACGGCAGAAGAGGGTAGGCACTCGATCGTGATGCGCGACTATTTCACTGTCACACGAGCAGTCGACCCGATTGCTCTTGAGCGTGCACGAATGATTCAAGTACGCGGTGGTCAAGTGCCAACTCCACATGATGCTTTTGAAGCACTTGCCTATGTGAGCATGCAAGAACTTGCCACTCGCATTTCGCATCGCAATACGGGCAAGTTGATGAAAGACGAGTTGGGCACCGCGATCATGTCGCGCGTGGGCAACGATGAAAACTTGCACTACTTGTTTTATCGCGACCTCACATCAGCGGCGCTCGAGGTTGATCCGTCGTCAACGGTGCTTGGCGTCGAACGTGCAGTCCGCACGTTCTCAATGCCAGGACTCGGCATTCCAGACTTTGATCGTTTGTCAAAAGAGATTGCCAAGGCAGGCATTTATGACTTACAGATTCATCATGACCAGATTCTCGAGCCTGTCATCATGAAGCATTGGAAACTTGAGAGTGTCACAGGTTTGAGCGATGAAGCAGAAGTGGCTCGCGACTCGTTGTTTAAGCGCATGGCTCGCATTGCCAAAGTTGGCAAGCGCATGGCTTCTAGCCACGCAATTGTTTGATCAGTAACTCGCTCATCACTTGTCGTCAAAAATACTCAAACTGCCCGCGTAATTGGCAACCCATACTCGACGCATCGCGGCATCGTAGGTGATGCCTACAGGGTGATATCCAGTTTTTACGGTTTGGATAACTTGCATGTCGCTTGTGCGGACCTTGACCATCGTGTTGCTCTGATAGTTGACAACATAGAGACTGAAACCATCATCGGACATCACCATGGTGCGCGGTTCGCTACCCGTTGCAACTGCATTGATGAGCGTGTCGGTGAGGGGATTAATGGCGCGTATTTGCCCTGCTTTGTTGTTGGTGACATACAGCACCGAATTGTTTGGCGAGAGCACGAGGTGTCGCGGCGTGTAGCCAGCACTGGTGATAGTGCGAGTTGTGAAGTCGTTCAGGTTGATGGCAGTAATAATGCCGCCTCCCATCACGGTCACATAAGCAGTTGACGAGTCGTGAGTAATGGCAATACCACGTGGATGCAGACCAACATCTATGCGTTGTACTTCTTTGTTGGTTGTCACATTGATTATTGAGACATCGAGTGAGCAAAAGTTGGATACAACGACATATTTATTGTCTGGTGAAACTGCGAGATATTTGGGAACTGCACCGACTTCGATCACTTGGTCAATTTTGAATGTTGTTGTGTTGACACGATAGATAAAGCTCTGGTCACGATCTTTGCCTTGGCATGTGTCGACTGCGCTCGGGTCCCATCCGTCGCCATACATAGCGTAGTTGGAGACATAGGCGTATTTTGCATCAGGAGAAAATGCAGCCTCGACGGGTGAGCCACGTACGACCGAGGATCTGTTTGGAATATTGATGCCAAAACTTGTGAGATCAACTTTGTCGTCAATGGTTGCAATCAAGTTGCTTTGTCGATCAAACACACTGATGTTGTGTCGATACATCATGTTTTGCGCAAAGAACAATCCGGTGCCAGAGTGCACGATGCTCTTCGGCTGCAAGTTGTCGTTGGCAATGGTGTCAAACAGTGTGAGGCTTCGCTCATCGGATCTCTTGCCATCTGGGGGCACGAGCGTCGTTGCAGCAGTAGTCGTAGTCGTGTTTGGGGCCGGGGTTGAGGGACTGGAAGAGTCAATTGGCGCATTAGAACTCTCGCCATTGGCGCAAGCAGCGAGTCCAATAACAAGACTGACACTGATTGCGAGGCGCTTCACACCAGCAAGGCTATGACGCTTTGACCTTGGCTATTTGACCTTGGCTATTTGACCTTGACTCTTGACCGTAACAGTGGTGGAATTGACAGATGACGAACGCCACTTTTACCAGCATGGATGTGTCGACCAAAGAAGAGTGGATGAATATTGGTGCCGAGACCGCCAAAAACCAGCCACGTGTTGCCGAGGGAATTCTGAACATGCTGCGCGGCATGGACACGATCGTTGATGGTTTTGTGACCGATCAATTGACACACGCATTGCAAACCGCGACTCTGGCAGAGCGTGCGGGTGCCGACGACGAGGTTGTGGTGGCATCCTTGTGTCACGACATTGGCAAGGCCATCAGCGTGCCTAACCATCCAGCAATCGCAGCGGCAATCTTGAAGCCATATGTGCGACCAGAAGTGCACTTCATGATTGAGGCGCACCAAGATTTTCAGGGCCGACACTATTACGGACACTTTGGCATGAACCCAGACGCACGTAAAAAACATGAGGGTCATCCGGCATACGACTTGGCTGCAAGATTTGCAGACGAGTGGGATCAAAAAGCATTTGATCCCGGTTATGACACGTTGCCACTTGAACATTTTGAGAGCCGCGTTCGCGCGATATTTGCAAAGCCCAAGTTTGTTGCAGCCGATTAATTCTGTATCCCGCAGCGTCTCGCTGCCAATGTACGACCTTGCAGAGGTACACGCTTCGACGATGCAGATTGTTGATGCACTCGCTGCGTCGTTGTGTGCAATTGGGCTAGATGCTCACGCCGATGTTCCTGTTGCTCCAGGGCACGCCGACTTGTTGCGCTACTGGTCAGGCGATGGGATGCTGTTGAGCCAAAGTTGCGGATTGCCGTTCATTGAAGACTTGCATGATGTTGTAGATATCGTTGGCACTCCACTGTGGACAGACGTCAGTGATGATCGGGGTCGATACCAAACGGTTATCGTCGTTCGTGAATCTTTAGGTATAACGAGTATCGACGACGCACAAGGTTTGCGTCCGGTGATCAATCATTCTCGGAGTTTGTCTGGTTGGTGCAGCCTTGGTGTTGGCCTTGCCAATGGCACAGGAGGCGTGCTGGGAGCGCATCCGTATGTCGAGAGTGGTGGCCATGCCGCAAGCCTGCAGATGCTTCAAGATGGGGAAGCAGATATTGCATCAATTGACGCTGCAACATTTCGACTGCTCTCTAGCCATCGCCCGGCTCTTACAAGCAACTTGCGAGTCATTGGCCGAGGTCCGTTGGTGCCTGCGACGCCATTTATTGTTTCAAAATCTTGTGGGGCAACCACGGACCAAGTTTTCCAAGTCGTAGACGAAGTTTTTCGTCGTCCAGCAATGCAGGGAGCGATGGATCATATTGGCATCGGTGGCTTTGTGCGCCTGACAAATAGCGACTATGACATGTTGGATGACTTGGTGAAAACAGCCGAGGTAGTGTTGCCGCGTCGGTATAGGCAAAAAGTATGAGCAAGAACATGTCTTATTTTTAGATCGGAATTTTATGTCGGGTCCTCGTCCAGTAAAGGCGCCTACGGGCATCAAGCTCACGTGTGCCAATTGGCAGATTGAAGCGCCATATCGGATGCTGCAAAACAATCTCGACCCAGCAGTGGCCGAGCGACCTGACGACCTTGTGGTCTACGGTGGCACGGGACGCGCCGCTCGCAGTTGGGATGCGTACGACGCAATGTTGCGCACGATGACCAGCCTCAAGCCCGACGAGACAATGCTCGTTCAGTCTGGCAAACCCGTTGGCGTGTTTCGCACGCACGAGTGGGCACCGCGAGTGTTGCTTGCAAACAGCAACTTGGTGGGTGACTGGGCAACATGGGACGAATTTCGTCGCCTAGAAGATCTCGGTCTCACTATGTATGGCCAGATGACTGCTGGTTCGTGGATCTACATCGGCACTCAGGGAATCTTGCAGGGTACGTACGAATGTTTTGCAGAGATCGCGCGTCGCAAGTTTGGAAACACACTTGCTGGAACAATCACGCTCACTGGTGGCCTTGGCGGTATGGGTGGCGCTCAGCCACTTGCAATCACCATGAATGACGGCGTTGCATTGTGTGTTGATGTTGACGCATGGCGTGTCAATCGTCGGGTCGAGACTCGCTATCTTGATGTTGTTGCAACTTCGCTTGAAGATGCCGTTGCGCAATGTTTGGCTGCCAAAAAAGATCGCCGCCGTTTGTCGGTTGGTCTTGTTGCCAATGCTGCTGATGTGTTTCCAAAATTGTTGGCGATGGGTTTTCCTGCTGACATCGTGACCGACCAGACGAGTGCCCACGATCCGATGTCGTATGTGCCAAACGACGTGAGTGAAGAGGCTGCAAAGACTTTGCTGGCAACGAACCCAGCCGAATACATTCGTCGCTCTCGTTTGGCAATGGCCGAGCAGTGTGCCGCAATGGTTGGTTTTATGGATGCTGGCGCCGAAGTGTTTGACTACGGCAACTCGCTGCGTCGCGAAGCACAACTGGGTGGATACGACAGGGCGTTCGATTATCCAGGCTTCTTGCCCGCATATATTCGTCCGCAGTTTTGTGAAGGTCGTGGACCATTTCGGTGGGTTGCGTTGTCGGGCGACCCCGCAGACATTGCAGCGACCGATGCTGCAGCGATGGAAGAGTTTCCTGACGACGAAGGTTTGGCAAAGTGGATTCACTTGGCCAAAGAACGCGTCGCATTTCAGGGTTTACCAGCGCGCATCTGCTGGCTCGGTTATGGCGAACGGCATCGTCTTGGTCTGCGATTTAACGAGATGGTGAAAAAAGGTCAACTCAAGGCACCAATCGTGATTGGTCGCGATCATTTGGACTCTGGCTCAGTTGCATCGCCATATCGCGAAACCGAATCAATGCTCGATGGCTCGGACGCCATTGCCGATTGGCCACTGCTCAACGCGCTCGTCAACACCGCGAGTGGTGCAACGTGGGTGAGCATTCATCATGGCGGCGGAGTAGGCATTGGCCGAAGTATTCACGCCGGCATGGTGGCAGTTGCCGATGGCACCGACTTGGCAGCAGAAAAACTGGCGAGAGTGCTGGTCACTGACCCTGGAATGGGCGTGATTCGCCACGCGGACGCTGGTTATGAGCGGGCCATTGAAGTAGCCGATGAACGCGGAGTGCGCATTCCAATGCGTGAAGCACAGGCAGAATGACATCATGATGACTCAAACTTTTTATGCACAGTGGGCTTGGCGCGGTGGCGAGGAGGCTGTTGCCAATGTGCGAATCACTGTGCGCAACGGTGTGATTGCAAGTGTTGAAGATGGGGTTGATGCACAAGCAAGCGATAAGCGCATCAGTGGTGTTGTGATGCCAGGGTTTGTGAATGCACATAGCCATGCGTTTCATCGCGCATTGCGTGGGCGTACGCACGGTGGTAGTGGCGATTTTTGGTCGTGGCGCACACCGATGTACGAGATTGCCAATCGCTTG
>CAXNNK010000068.1:0-5392 GCA_964203725.1 Ilumatobacteraceae bacterium
CTCGGTATCGAAACCAAAGGTGGCGTGATGACGAAACTCATCGAGCGCAATACCACTATCCCAACTCGTCGCACCGAGGTGTTTACCACGGCCGACGACATGCAACCATCGGTGGAAATTCATGTGTTGCAAGGTGAGCGCGAGATGGCCAGTTACAACAAGACACTTGGCAAGTTTCAGCTTGTCGATTTGCCTCCAGCACCTCGCGGTATTCCGCAGATCGAAGTCACATTTGATATCGACGCCAACGGCATCGTGCATGTTTCAGCAAAAGATCGTGCGACAAGCAAAGAGCAGTCAATGACCATCACCGGGCAGTCTTCACTGGCAAAAGATGACATTGCAAAGATGGTCAAAGATGCTGAAGAGCACGCCGAAGAGGACAAGGCTCGTCGCGAAGAAGCAGAAATTCGCAACAATGCCGACTCACTCGTCTATCAAACCGAAAAGGTCTTGCGTGAACAAGGCGAAAAGGTGACCGAAGAAGAGCGCACCGCCGTTGAAGGCCCGATGGCAGAACTCAAAACTTTGTTGCAAGGTTCTGATAATGCAGCGATCAAAGTAGCAACTGAAAAGTTGATGACCGCAAGCCAAGCATTTAGCCAGAAGTTGTACGAGTCAGCAGCACGCGATACAAACGTTGCGGGCACGTCCGCAAGTGGCCAAGGTGCACCTGGTGCAAATGACAACGACATTGTTGATGCAGAAATCGTTGATGCAGAAATTGTCGACGAGAAGTAATTCGGAATCGACAATTCGTCATGACCGACAATCCGGAAAATGAAGCAGAAAACAGTGAGATGGTGCAAGATCTTGAGTCGGCTTTTGCCGATCTCAACATCATCGAAGTTGTAAAAGAACGCGATGAGTTCAAAGACATAGCACTTCGCGTTCAGGCAGACTTCGAAAATTATCGCAAGCGTGCTGCTACCCAACTCGCCGATGAAGTAGATCGTTCAACTGGTCGCATCATCGAGTCGTTGTTGCCCGTGCTTGACGCGTGCGAAGCCGCAGTGAGCCACGGTGTTGTGGGTGTTGAGCAGGTGTGGAGTTCGCTGTTCGGTGCTGTGCAGAAACACGGTCTTGAAGCTCTTGACCTAGCAGGCAAACCCTTTGACCCATCACTTGCAGAAGCAGTGATGCATGAGGAGGGCGATCCTGCAGACTCCGCCACTGAACCAATGGTTGTTGAAGTGTTGCGCACTGGTTATCGATGGAAAGGTCGCGTGTTACGAGCGGCAATGGTCAAGGTCAGGGGGTAGCAATGCAACGCGAGTGGTTTGAAAAGGACTACTACGCGACGCTCGGCGTATCGAAGACCGCAACGCCAAAGGAGATCACGAAGGAATACCGCAAACTTGCACGCAAGTTTCATCCAGATGCAAACCCGAACAACGCGTCAGCCGAAGAACGATTTAAAGAAATCGCTGCTGCCTACGACGTTTTGGGCACCGACGAGACACGCAAGGAATACGACGAAGTTCGTCGCGTGGGTCCGTCGCCGTTTGGTTCTGGCGGCCAGAGCGGCCATTCTCCTGGTACTTTCCGCTTCGACGACAGCAACATGGGCGCAGGTGGCATGAGCGACTTGCTCGGTCAAATGTTTGGAGGTGGGCGTCGTCGCAATAACAGTGGTGTTGGTCCGCACCGAGGAGCAGAGATCGAAGCAGCGCTCACACTTGACTTCACCGATGCAGCCCACGGTGTAACTACCACCTTGCATCTGACATCTGAAGCCGATTGTTCGTCGTGTAATGGCAGTGGAGCACGCGCAGGAACTTCGCCAAAGCAGTGCCCCCAGTGCCGTGGGCGTGGAGTCGTTGAAGACAACCAAGGCCCGTTTGCGTTTTCTTCGCCATGTCCACGGTGTAACGGTCGAACAGTAATTGTTGAAACCCCATGCATCGGGTGCCGAGGCACAGGAGTCGAGATGCGAGCACGGGAAGTAAACGTGCGCATCCCTGCCGGTGTTGACGACGCGCAACGCATTCGCCTCAAAGGTCGAGGTGGGCCAGGGCGCAATGGAGGCCCGGCAGGTGACTTGATTGTGTCGTGTCGAGTGACGCCGCATGCCGTATTCGGACGCGATGCTCTGCATCTCACCCTGCAACTTCCCATCACGTTTGCCGAAGCAGCATTGGGTGCCGATATCGATGTACCGACTCTTGATGGATCGTTGGTCAAGTTGCGACTCAAACCAGCAACACAGTCTGGTTCACGACATCGCATTAAGGGTAAAGGTATTGATAACACCAAATCAAATGGCGACTTGATCGTCACTGTCAATGTCGTTGTACCAACGAAGTTGAATGCTCAACAACAACAAGCAGTGACCGACTTTGCTGTAGCAACAACCGAATCTGTCCGAGACGCATTGTTGCAATCAGTATCCGCCAAAAAGAGGGGTTAACCAATGGAACGCGAACTACACGCTGTATATGTGATCTCGGTTGCTGCGGAACTTGCAGGTGTGCACCCTCAAACGTTGCGCATCTATGAGCGACGCGGTTTATTGCAGCCAGCGCGCACTACGGGTGGCAATAGGCGCTACAGCAACGCCGACATACAACGGCTGTTGCGCATCAGCCAATTGACAGAAGCGGGTATGAATCTCGAAGGCATTCGTCAAGTGCTCGAACTTGAAGCACATGTTATGAAATTGCAGGCTGAAGTCGCTCAACTTCAGCGCGAATTGGCAGTTGCAGTTGCGGTTGTTGAGCGCAGTGGCCGTTTTGAGTTAGTGCCACTTCGTCAAGCGGTTTCCGTTTTTGGCAGCAGACCGAGCATCTTTCGACGCGACGAATGAGATGACGCGTATCAGGCACTAGACTCTCCTTACGTTCCCCACAATTTAAGTAGGAGCGTTGCATGCCCGTCGCAGTCGTCGTTGGTACTCAATGGGGTGATGAAGGCAAGGCCAAAATAATTGACCTTTTGGCAGGCACTCATTCACATGTGGTTCGCTATCAGGGCGGCCACAACGCCGGCCACACCGTTGTCGTAGGCGATCAGCGCTATGCACTGCAACTTGTACCGAGTGGAGTCTTGTACGAACACGTCACTCCTGTAATTGGCAATGGAGTTGTTGTTGACATGCCAACTTTGTTCAATGAGATCGACGTTTTGGAAAGTCGTGGTGTGTCGTGCGCACGATTGAAAGTCTCGAGCCTTGCCCAACTTATTTTTCCTTGGCACCAAGCATTTGATGCTGTTGCCGAAAACGGTCGCGGCGATGCCAAGATTGGCACAACTTTGAAGGGGATTGGGCCCGCATACGCCGACAAAGCATTGCGCGTAGGTATCCGCGCAGGAGATGTGCGTGACCTGAATCGTTTTGAGAATTTGGTGCGCGAGCGTGCAACTGCAGCCCTCGCAATGCTCAAGTCTCTTGGCGGTGAGTCGTTTGAGATAGAAGAAGTAGTTGCACGATTTGTTGTGCTCGGTAAACGACTTGTTCCGTATATTGCCAACACTGTCGACATGTTGCACGATGCAATCGAAGCAAACAAGAGCGTGCTCCTCGAAGGTGCTCAAGCAACATTTCTCGACATCGATCACGGCACATATCCGTTCGTGACATCATCCAATCCAACTGCAGGTGGAGCATGTGCAGGCACTGGCATTGGGCCTCGGTACATCACGCGAGTTGTTGGTATCGCCAAGGCGTACACCACTCGAGTAGGTGCTGGGCCGTACCCAACCGAATTGCACGGAGTGCTTGGCGATGCAATTGTTGATATCGGTCACGAATACGGCACGGTGACTGGTCGTCGTCGACGACCGGGCTGGCTCGACCTAGTGATGTTGCGCCATGCGGTTCGCCTCAATTCGCTCACCGAGATTGCACTCACCAAACTGGATGTGCTCGATACATTTGAGAAAATCCAATTAGGTACTGGGTACACGCTGAACGGCAAACAGATTGATGGGTATCCGGATGACATTGAGTTGCTAGGTCGAGTCGAGGCTGAATACGTGGAGCTCGAGGGTTGGAAAACAAACTTGCGTGAATGCCGTACCTTTGAGTCGATGCCTCTTGCAGCCCGCACGTTCGTGGAAACTGTCGAGAAATATGTTGGCGTGCCAGTCACCATGATCGGTGTCGGTCCAGAGCGTGACGATTGCGTGATTCGCTGATGATTGATCGCTACTCACTGCCAGAGATCGCAAATATTTTTTCGGACGAGTCACGGTTTGCTCGCTATCTCGAAATTGAGTTGCTCGCCACCGAGGCCCAATCACAGTTGGGAGTTGTGCCAAGTGCAGATGCTAAAGAATGTCGCTCGCGTGCACCCAAAGTGGACGCACCATTTGTCGCCGATGTTGCAGAACGCGAAAAAGTAACCGACCATGATGTGGCAGCTTTTGTCGATGTCGTGCAACAACGCATTGGTATGCCGGCAGGTGCATGGATTCATCACGGACTCACATCTACCGATGTTGTCGATACTGCTTGGTGCTGGATGCTCAAAGACGCAAGTGATGTAACGCTCGCAGCCCTCAACGACTTGATTACGGCTGTGGTCAAACTTGCAGAGGCACATCGCAACACACCAATGATCGGTAGAACCCACGGCATTCACGCCGAGCCAACAACGTTTGGTGCAAAGGTAGCGCTGTGGGCACTACAACTGGATCGCGATCGTCAACGCATGACTGCTGCACGAAACAACATTGCCGTGTGCAAGTTGTCGGGGGCAGTTGGCACGTATTCAAATATTGATCCAGCAATTGAAGCGCATGTTGGAAAATCGTTGGGGCTGTTACCTGTGCCGGCAACGCAAGTGATCGCACGAGATAGACATGCAGAATATTTGTGGGCGTGTACATCTATCGGCACCAGCATTGAGGCAGTGGCGGTTGAGTTGCGTCACTTGCAACGCACAGAAGTGAGCGAAGTGCGCGAAGGCTTCAAGCCAGGCCAAAAAGGCAGCTCGGCAATGCCGCACAAGCGCAATCCGATTTCGGCAGAAACACTGACTGGACTGTCGCGGGTGCTCCGTGGAAACTTGCAGTCTGGTTTGCAAAACGTTGCGCTCTGGCACGAGCGCGATATTTCGCATTCGTCGGCAGAGCGGATTGTGCTTCCTGATTCGTCAATACTCGTGTACTACATGATTAAGCGCCTCACCCGATTAATCAGCGGACTCGAAGTTGATACACGACGAATGAAAGAAAACCTCGACAGCAGTTTTGGAGTGGTGTTTTCTCAACCAGTGCTGCTCGCACTTGTCGACTCTGGTCTTTCGCGAGACGATGCGTATCGGATCGTTCAAGAAGATGCAGCAATTTCGTGGAGTGAGCGTAAATCATTTCGAGACGTGTTGACTGCAGACAAGCGCGTCACATTAAGTTCATCGCAATTAGATCAGGCCTTTGATATTGACCGTGC
>CAXNNK010000069.1:0-5226 GCA_964203725.1 Ilumatobacteraceae bacterium
TGAGATCAACATCGTGCGTTGCATCTCGTAAACCCATTAATGCCAAACACGACCCACCAACGATCACAATTGTTTGCTGAGCCGACTCCAAAGTCTCCAATTGCTTGTTAAGCACGATGAGCATCGCGCGAATGTAATCAGAGGTGAGCGCGTCCACAATTGAATGTGGATTTAAAACCAGCCTTCAGGACGCCAAAAAGTCAAACTTGAAAGAAATATGTTGCGCGCAGTGAATTGAACAGGCGCAAGAGCATCATTGCGAGCATTCATCACTGGCGTGCCGGGAGCACGCCAGATTTCATCTAATCGAGGCACTGCAGCACACCACTTTGGACGTTCAACTCCCGTGTCATCAGCAAGTTTTTCGGCGATAGCAGCCAGCAAACAATCGAGTCTGTCATCGCCCGACCGCGCTGGAGGTTGGGCGATTGCTATCTCAATTCTTTCAGGGTAACGCACCATGAGATCCACAAAAACTCGAATGCGAACGTAATCAATTTCGACTCCGCCCGATTGAAATATCAATGCACTACTCAACTGAGCAACCGCAATTTTTGGAGTCGGTCGTATGTAGAGCTGCACATCAAGACCAAGAGCACCAAACAATCGTTGAGTCATTGTGAACGTGGGATCCATCGCACCATCTTCAACCCGACTTACCGTTGTAGTGGAGACGCCAGACTTGCGCGCCAATTCTTTGCGCGAGATGCCAGCCTCAAGTCGAGCCTGAATGAGATCAAGAGATATGGACATAGTGGTAGCATATATGCAACCCCTTGCGATATTGGTGAATTTACGGAGAAAGACTTGTCAGCACGTCGTCAAGTGCATCAAGTGTTGCTGCCATTTGGTCATCGGTGTGTGCAAGCCCCAGATTCATCATTCCTCGTGTCGCGATGTATACACCGCGTTGCAGCAATCCAAAAAATAAAAGCTCTTGCAACTCTGGTTCACGAGTTGCAAGGTCTGAAGGTTTTTGTGGAGGTGATGCGAATGCATGGAGTGACATCATGGACCCAAACCCACTGACCGAAACCGGAACGTTGTGTTTGGCAATCACGGAAGCAACTGCCTCGCGAAACTCGTCGCCTCGTTTGGTATGTGCCTCAGCCACATCTGCTGTAAATACTTCGCCCAGCACAGCGCATCCGGCTGTCATGGTTGACAGATTGTTATTAAACGTGCCGCCATGAGCTATTGGTGATGCTCGACCCGACTCTGGACTTGTATCAAACTGATCAAGAAACTCGGCTTTGCCACCAAATGCGCCAAAGGAGAAACCGCCGCCGATGTACTTGCCAAAAGCGGTGATGTCAGCCTCGACGCCGAGCAGTTGCATCGTCCCACTTCTGCCATGACGCGAAGTCATCACTTCATCAGAAATGCATACGGCACCAATGTTGCGAGCGGCATCAAACACCGCAGAAAGAAATGATGGGTCGCCAGGAATGCACCCTCCAGAACCAAGCATTGGCTCCACAACCACGGCGGCAAGGTTTGCGGCGTTGTCATTGATCGCTTGCAGCGCAGCAGCAGTGTCGTTGTATGGAGCAAGAACAAAATCGAAAGGCGCATTCCACTTTGCACTGCCATTCGCAAAATAAAACACGCTGCCGTGGTATCCACCGTCAAAGACCAAAATCTTTTTTCTGCCAGTCGCAACGACTGCAGTTGTAATTGCCAATAAGTTTGCTTCAGTGCCCGAATTGGTAAACCGCACGCGATCTAAACCAAACCGCTCACACATCAATCTGCCGAGTGTTGCTTCGGCTGGGTGCACACCACCCACACTTGTGTTGTGCGACAGTGCCTCTACAACGCGGTCGAGCACTCGCCTCTCGCTATGACCAAGCAACCCCGCGGTGTAGTCGCCAAGAAAGTCGATGTATGTATGACCGTCGACATCAGTGAGAGTTGCTCCTTGACCCGATGCAAAGGCAAGAGGAAATGGAGCGTGTGTGAGCACCGAACGAGTCTGCCCACCAGGTAAGAATTTGCGAGCCTCGTCGTAATGGCGACGGCTTTGCGGATTGCGATCCGCAAAATCACTGTGTGCCTTGGCGAGGTGTTTGCTCAACACGCCAAGTAATTCAGTCTTACTTGTTTGGCTGTGGTTGTGGCCACGAGCCGTCTTTGCCGTCCATGCCGGCATTGAGGCGAGCCTTCGTCATCAACTCTTCAACAATTGGACCAAGCATTGCTGCATCGTCAACTGGTTCGTGAGTTGGGCCACGATGCCATCCTTCGGCAATCGCCAACACTCAACCACTTGCTTCAAACACACGACCAGTGATTGCCTTTGATTCTTCTGAGGCAAGCCACGTCACAATCGGCGCAATCCAACGAGGCGAACCAAGTTCGCGCTCTTCATCTGTCGGTGGAGTAGGCGAAAGATTTTCGGTCATGCGTGTGAGCGCGACTGGTGCGACTGCGTTAACCGTGACGCCGTAGCGAGCGAGTTCGAGCGAAGCGATGGTGGTAAACGCAGCGATGCCGGCTTTTGCGGCGCCATAGTTTGTCTGGCCAACGTTGCCATAGATACCTGACACTGATGAAGTGTTGATGATGCGACCGTCCACTGGCTTACCAGCCTTACTTTGATCGCGCCAATATGCAGCGGCAAAACGCGATGGCGCAAACGTGCCTTTGAGGTGCACTTTGATGACAGCATCCCATTCTTCCTCCGACATGTTGGCCATCATGCGGTCGCGCAAGATTCCAGCGTTATTCACAACTGCATGCAAGTCGCCAAACGTGTCAACTGCAGTCTGGATCAGACGCTCTGCGCCAGCCCAAGTAGAAATGTCGTCGCCATTGGCAACAGCACGACCACCCATGGCCTCAATCTCATTGACAACACTTTGTGCAGGCGAAATATCGCCTGCCGAGCCATCAACACCGCCGCCCAAGTCGTTGACAACGACCAATGCGCCATGCTTGGCAAGACTTAATGCATGTTCGCGACCAATACCGCGTCCCGAACCAGTGACAACAACTACTCGACCTTCACATAAGCGGCTCATGGGCTACGACTCTAGTCTGATTACCGTGTCGTTTACCAAGTCGAACAACAGTGCTACCGATTTGGTATGCGATGTTCTTGTTGTCGGAGCAGGGCCAAGCGGAATTGCTGCGGCGCTCACATTACGTGCCAACAATTTCAACGTAATAGTTATTGATAAGGCGTTTTTCCCTCGCGACAAATGTTGCGGTGACGGTTTAACCACTGGTGCTCTTCGCATTTTGGACGAACTCGGCTTTGATCCCCACACTGTGCCCAATTGGACAGTGTGCAGCGACGTATGGTTGCGCTCCCCGAGTGGTACCGAAATGCAGTTTGCACTTCCCACTCGCGGCCAGTTTGCAGCAATCGCACCACGAATTGAACTTGACAATGCCATGGTGCAGTTGGCTCGATCAAAAAATATTCGTGTGCTTGAGGGTCACGAATTTGTTTCCGTTCGCGAACAGACATCAAATCACATCACGATCGATATCATCAGCGACGCTAATAGCAATAAAAATGAAACTGTCCAATCAAAGTTTGTGATCGCATCGGATGGTATGTGGTCACCAGTGCGCAAATCGCTCGGCATGTCAACACCGGGATACCTCGGCGAGTGGCACGCATTTCGTCAATATGCCAACAACGTGACAGGCTCTGCAAAAGACCGCTTGCATGTGTGGTTTGAAAAAGATTTATTGCCCGGCTATGCCTGGTCGTTTCCGCTGCAAGATGGTCGCGTCAACATCGGATTCGGAATCTTGCGTGGTGGCAAGTACTCGGTGCAACAAATGAAAGACCTCTGGCCAAACTTGCTCGCTCGCAAACATATTGCTGGCGCACTTGGCTCAGGCGCAGTCATGGAAGATCGACACACCGCATGGCCTATTCCTGCACGCGTCACATCTGCCCCGCTCTCCAGTGGCCGCGTGCTGTTTATTGGTGATGCCGCATGTGTCACCGACACACTCACCGGTGAAGGTATCGGCCAGGCACTGCTCTCCGGACAACTGAGTGCGCGAGCAATTCTCGCAGGCATCAACCGTGAAGCTTCGGTCACTCGAAATAAGTATGAGCAACTTGTCAAGCAGAACTTCTTTGCAGATCACCGCATGTCAGCAACTCTTGGCGCAATTTTAAAATCGTCTCTCGGGGCGCGAGCAGCACTACGTGTGGCCAACCTCACGCCATGGACGAGGGCAAACTTTGTGCGCTGGATGTTTGAAGACGAGCCCCGAGCAGCAATTTTTACTCCGTCTAGGTGGCATCGCAATTTCTTAGGTCGTGACGGCGCCTACGTAACTCAAGATCAAACCAAGTAAGTTGGATCGCATGCGTACACGACTGACCGAACTTCTCGACATCGAATTCCCCGTCATGCTTGCAGGCATGGGCGGTGTGAGTTACCACCACCTCGTTGCAGCAGTTTCGGAGGCTGGCGGTCTTGGAACATTGGGTGCGTCGACCATGCAAGATGGCGAATTGGCTCGTGAGATTGATGGCGTCAAAAGCCTGACCCAAAAACCATTTGGCGTCGATTTGCTGACCGCACTTCCACACACACTCGAGCGCGACGTTGACCTGATAATCAAGAGTGGTGCACGGGTTTTCGTTGCAGGCCTCGGAGTGCCACGCGACATCATTGAGCGACTGCACAGCCACGGTGTAATTGTTGGATCAATGTGCGGAAAAGTTCGACACGCAGTTGCTGCAGTTGAAAGTGGTTGCGACTTTGTTGTTGCTCAAGGTACCGAAGGTGGTGGCCACACAGGCACTGTCGCAACGATCGCGCTTGTTCCTCAGGTGGTCGACGCAGTCGGCAAAAAAGTAGTGGTAGTTGCCGCAGGTGGTTTATACGACGGCCGCGGTCTCGCTGCATCATTAGCCCTAGGCGCCGACGGCGTGTGGATAGGCACTCGCTTTATCGCAACACCAGAAGCTCGTGCAGTGGACGGCTACAAAGAGAAACTGATTGCCACGGGTGAAGACGGCACGGTCATCACACGCAGTTACACAGGCAAGACATGTCGCGTCGTGCGCAATGAGTGGACAAACGATTTTGAAAAGTACCCTGAGACGCTCCTGCCATTTCCGCAACAAGCGATTGCTTCCATGAAGGCAGGAGTCAATCATTTGGGTTACCCAGTTGGCACAAAAGTCGACGTTGAGCGCGAGTTCATGCCGGCTGGGCAAGGCGTTGGCGCAATTAACGAACTTGTTGC
>CAXNNK010000070.1:0-5196 GCA_964203725.1 Ilumatobacteraceae bacterium
GAGCAAGAGATCTGTGTTGTTGGTGACAAAGGTAAGATTGAAGCATTGATCTCTGAATCGGTTGTGAGAATTGGCAAACGGAAGAACGGTTACGGAACGTTTCAAGATTTCCCGATCGAATTAGAAAAGGATGTGGTGCAAGGATTTCATCACGGAGCGTCCTACATGGAGCATCGATTCATGCAAGCAGCAATCCGTGAAGGGCAAAAAGCCGATATTGGACTGAAGGAAGGTTTGATCTCCGTTGCAATTGGACAGGCTGCTCATCTGTCAATTGATCAAGGTCGACTTGTTTTGATCTCGGAGTTGCTCGCATGAACCACATGCTGAAGGCAACAGACATCGTTCTCATCGATGGCGCACCGCATCCGGTCGGGAATGAGATTGCTGATCGATATCGGGAAGGGGACCTCATCATCGGCATCAGTGGTGGACATCTTTTGCATGTTCCACAGGCTGATCTACTTGTGGCCACCAGGGCTGTCTCGCAGAGTGTCGAGGCTTTTGACCTCTTAAAGAGCTTCTCGGGCGATCAGATATCACTTTTTTTTCATACATTTGCCCAAATACTTGAAGACGATGCAATCTTTGCCAAGATCAAAAGGTGCAATGAAGATGATGTTGCATCTGCACTGCAACGCAGTCGCTCAACCACGCGCTTGATGCTGACCGATGTGATGCGTGGCGACATGATCTCGGCACTTCACACATGGGGAGATACTCCCCATGTCGATGGTGCGACGTTGGATTCAGTGGATCATCAAGGCTGGTCGGTCACGGCCGCAAAATCATCATTGGGGGTTGTTGCTTTTGTGTTTGAAGGACGACCAAATGTGTTTGCGGATGCAACGGGGGTTTTGAGGTCGGGCAACACCTGTGTTTTTCGCATCGGTAGCGATGCTCTTGGCACTGCGCAGGCAATGATGAATCTTGCAGTTGTACCGGCGCTCGAGTTATGTGGACTGCCCAGTGGAGCCGTAAGTCTTGTTGAATCAAGATCTCACGCAAGTGGCTGGGCTCTGTTTTCTGACAGGCGTGTCTCTTTAGCAATAGCACGGGGAAGCGGTGAGGCGGTATCGCAATTGGGTGCAGTGGCTCGGCAGTTCGGTATTGCGGTCAGTCTGCATGGCACGGGTGGGGCATGGATGATTGCTGGTGAGCACGCCGATGCTCAGTGGTTGAGCAAAGTGGTTGCTAACTCGCTAGATCGAAAAGTATGCAACACGCTCAATGTTTGTTGTGTCGTGCGTTCTCGGGCGAGTGAGCTGGTGCCACTGTTTGTTGACGCAATGAAACGAGCAGCTTTGCTACGAGACGCAATCGCAGTGATCCATGCCGATTCAGCATCTCAGGAGTTGATGGCAGATCAGGTTAAATCCATAGAGGTGCACAACTTGTCGGTAGATGAACTTGGCACCGAATGGGAGTGGGAGAATGCGCCTGAATGCTCTCTGGTTATTGTGAACGATATTGACGAAGCAATTGCGCTGTTTAATCAATATGCGCCGAGCTTCATTATCTCGATCATTTCAGACAACGAAGCCGAACTAGAAAAGGTTTGGCGCGAAACCAACGCACCGTTCGTGAGTAACGGAATGACACGCTGGGTAGATGGCCAGTTTGCTTTGAACAAGCCAGAATTGGGTTTGTCCAATTGGCAGAACGGTCGAACATTCGGTCGCGGTGGCATTTTGTCGGGAGACTCGGTGTTCAGTGTTCGTTACCGCGCACTGCAACATGACGCAGATTTGCACCGCTAATCAGGAGTGCTGACTGGCGCAGGCTATTGCAAAAGTAGGTTGTCAATAAGTCGCACACCGTCGAGTACGCCTGCGAAGAGCAACACCGCATTTCGGGCTTCATCAACAGTGTTGAGCGTGTCTTTTTGCACAATTTCTAGATATTCCACGTGCATGTTTGGTTCTGAATCCAGAATCTCGAGACCCTCAGTTTTGAGCACGTCTGATCGTGTCTCGCCTTGTGCATGCAAGTTGGCAATTGCCTGAAGAGTGCGTGGGATCACTTGCGCTTGAAGTCTTGAGCCAGTGGTTAAGCGTGCGTTACGACTAGAGAGCGCCAACCCATCGGTGTCGCGGACTGTTTCAAGGGCGACGATACGAATAGTTGGATGCAACTCATCGGACATGGCGCGGATAACTGCAACCTGCTGATAATCCTTCGCCCCAAAAATTGCGAGGTTAGGTTGCACGATGTCAAAGAGACGATGAACGACCGTTACAACGCCCGAGAAATGACCCGGTCTGTGTTTGCCTTCATATTCGTTGGCTAGAGAAGACGGTGTGAGATATCGATCGAAGTCGCTAGGAAACATGTCTTGTTGTTGAGGTGCAAAAACTATATTTGCTCCTGCCGAAACACTGGCAAGGTAGTCGGAGTGCTCGTCGCGTGGATATTTGTCGAAATCACTTGCATCACCGAACTGCAGGGCGTTAACGAAGATAGAAACGACTACGTGGTCGCATTGTTGAGCAGCATAAGCAATCAGTGAATGGTGACCGCTATGTAGTGCACCCATCGTGGGAACAAATGCAACTGTCTGATTGGCAACACTCTTTCGCCAAGCACCCAATTCGCTAATGGAATGAATGAGCATCATCTGGCCACTGTCCGTTGCGAACTTCTTGAACAAAAGATGTACAAGCATCGATACTGGCGGTGCGGATGTCTGCAAATTGTTTGGTGAATTTCAGTTCATGTGTGGTGAGTCCAAGAATGTCGTGCAGCACCAATACTTGTCCATCGCAATCTGGGCCAGCACCAATTCCGATAGTCGGAATTGAAACCTTCTGGGTGATCTCTTGAGCAAGTTGTCGGGGTATGCCTTCAAGCACAACTGCAAAGGCGCCAGCTTGCACAACGGAATGTGCGTCTTCAAAGAGTCGTTCACGACCACCGGCTTCACGATTGTCGGTACGGCCCTGCACGCGGTGACCACCCATGCGGTGGTAGCTCTGAGGTGTAAGACCGATGTGTCCCATGACGGGGATGTCGACACGACTGATTGCTGAGATGGTGTCAAACATGTTAACTCCACCCTCAAGTTTGACGGCCGAAGCGCCAGCCTTGATGAGACGAATAGCGCTGCGCACGCCTTGCTCCGAATTGACTTGGTACGAACCAAAAGGTAAATCGCCAACAAGTAGTGCCCGTGGGTTTGCCCTTGACACGAGCCGTACGTGATATTCCATTTCCTCAAGAGTCACCGGAATTGTGTTGGCTACACCTTGCACAACCGAACCAACCGAATCGCCAACAAGGATGATGTCGACTCCCGATTCGTCAACAATTGAGGCGAAGGTTGCATCGTAAGCAGTAATCATCGTGATCCGCTGCGCATTGTGAGACGACTTGCGCTCCAGGATCGATGGAACTGTCACGCGTTGGCGGATCATGCGTTCATCCAAAAGTCGTAGACGAGGTTGTCGGTTGACTGCTCATGCGACTGAGCAATGCTGCAGGGCATGTTGAAGATTTTAGTGGAGCGATTGGTCTGATCGTATGGCTGCCAATTGGGGTTGCCCAACAGGCCAAGATTCAAAAGATCTCGTGACATTTCTGCACCTAACACTCCAATTGATGGATCGTTGCTGGTGTAAATGTGAACCCGTGGAAGTGATGTGTTGTTGAAGATAAAAGGAATATCGATGCCGTGACTTGCACCAAGCGCTCCATCATAAAGTGGTGAAGCCCACGTGAACATGTATGACCATGTGTTGGTGAGTTCTACTGGTCTTGATTTGAGCATGTTCCACATGTGAAGTTTGAAATGAGTGTCCGTATCGACTGCCGCAACTATCTGTGTTGGGGTGTAATCGGGATAGCACGTGTGATACAACGACCATATTGTGTCTGCACGTTGCGGGTGATTTGCACGCAGCACATCCATGGCCTGATCTTGATCAAGATTGTTTAATGCTGGGTTGAGCAAATTGAATATACGTGACTCATCTCGAGTGGTGCCCATCACGAGATTGACAGGATTCGACGCAGCAGCACTTACGATGTCAAGCGGCAAAATGGTGCCATCTGCCGTAGGGGAAAACCCCTGATTCCAGTTGGCAATGTCGAGCAGCATCTTGTCTTGTGCTTGAAGGATCTCTTCTGTTGTACATGTCTCGAGTTGGGCGAGTGTGTCAACGTTTGCTGCTTGAAGGAAAAGCTCCAGTCCTTGCGCAGCAGATTCGGTTGTACGTAATTGACCAATTGATGCGCTCATTGCCCATGCGTGAGCAAAGAGGTTCGTTGCCAGTGTCGAAGCCATCAATGCAACAACGCTGCAACCGCCAGCAGATTCGCCGAAAATAGTGACATTGTTCGGATCTCCACCGAAGGATTCAATGTTGTTCTGAACCCATTGCAACGCAGCGATTTGATCGAGTATTCCTAGATTAAGGTCGCCAAGAAATCCAAAAGCACCCAAGCGATAACTGATCGTGACTACAACTGCGTTGCCATCGAGTGAAAGTTGTTGCGAGTCATTCCACGAAAGTGGTGGTGTGACGTTGGTAAATGCCCCACCGTGAATCCAGACATAGACAGGTCGTAGTGACGTCAAATCGCTTGGAGTAGTGATGTTGAGATAGAGGCAATCTTCACTTTGACCAGAATTGTCGGCACTGAGAAGAGTCCGCAATTGGCTGTCAATTTGTGGGCATTCGGGCCCAATCGCATTCGCCTCGTAGATACCTGACCAACTCGTCACAACGGTTGGTGGCTGAAATCTATCTGCTGATGCAAAGCGGATTCCCTTGAAAACGCGGACCCCTGCACTTGAGTTGGTTCCGCGAATCTCACCACATGGAGATTTGACCAGTGTCATTGCATCAGGATACCGATTAGATTTTGGGAGCATGCTTGGTATGTTTCATCGCCTTCTTGAGAGTGGCACAACACGACTGTGGGATGTGATGGGCTTGTATGGCGCCATTGGGCCCGATACGAGCAAGGGTAAGAAGTTTGGAAAGTTCGGAGCCGGAAGCATCATCTGTTTTCCTCAGACAACTATTTTCAATGAGCGATATATCCACATCGGCAAAGAAACCATGATTGGTCCAAATGTGGCGTTGTCGGCAGGAATGGTGCCAGGTCAGGTGTGTCTGACTGATCCGGTGGTTCGTATTGGTGATCGTTGTCTGATTGGAAGAGGTAGTGGCATTGTTGGACATCTTTCTATCG
>CAXNNK010000071.1:0-4801 GCA_964203725.1 Ilumatobacteraceae bacterium
CAAGGCAACAGAGCCTTGCTGAGAACAAATACAACAGTGATCAGTCTGGCAACAGGTGGAATCTTTGTTGGTTTTGTGAGCACTGGCACTTCGCGCTGTGCAGATGCTCGCAAAGCAACTGCTGTTTTTTGCCATTTGATGTTGTCGAGTTGCAAAACCCAAGGCGGGTTTTGGTCAAACGCACCCCAGTCGGTGTCGGGAGTAAAAGTCACCTGACAATTCTGCCCGCACGAAGCGCGTCTACAACTCGGTGTGCCAGATGTTGTTGACAGACAATGAAGTCGGGGAGCCAAGTGTCACGCATGTTGTATACGAGTGGTGATCCGTCAATTCTGCTCGTAAAAAGTCCTGCTGCCTGGGCAACCACCATTGGCGCAGCAGAGTCCCACTGGTGCATGCCACCTTCGTGCACATAAATGTCGGTCTCTCCAAGCACGACAGCCATTGCTTTGGCACCAGCCGAACCCATCCGGGCAACTTCGCAGTCAAGAGCCTGAGCAACGATGATCGCAGCATCGGTAGCCCGGTTGCGTGACACAACAAGCCGCGGTTTACCTTCATGCCGAGGAGGACTTGGTGGCGGCGTACCTGTTGAGAGTGTAAGCCCAAAGGCGGGGAGGGCAACTGCGCCCGCGGTGAGCATCCCCGCATTGGAGGGAGCACCGTTGACGTCTTTGCGCTCCCAGAGCGCAATGTGGACGGCCCAATCTGCTCGATCAAACTCTGAGTACTCTTGCGTGCCATCGAGTGGGTCAATGATCCACACACGGTCGGCAGTTAAACGATTGGAGTCATCTGCGGCTTCTTCAGAAAGAATTGCATCATCCGGTCGGTGCTCAGCAAATGCTTCATCTAAAAACCGTTGTGCCGCAGCATCACCGACGTCCTTGGCCAACCACGTAGATGCGCCATCGCTGTACAAACGCTCGCGAACTGCAAGCAGTCGCTTGCCCGTTTCTTCGGCAAGATAATGCGCAAGTTCGTGATCGTCGAATGTCACGAGACACTGCGCCCAAGGTCGATGGCCGAGCGAACAACTGCACGAACTTGCTCTTCATCTGTGCCAGATGCAACGAGTGCAGTAACTTGGCGCTCGAGTTGTTCGGCTGCCACGTCGTCAAAAGCATCGATGTGCTTGTTTGTTGCGATGGTGGATGCGGTGAGGAGGACGATTGCGGCGATAGAAGTGACAAGGCCAATGCTGATGATGCCGCCATTGTTGTTTGAAACAATGCTCGTGACGATGATGCCTGCAATGCCGGCGACGAAGATCACAGCGCACAAGATCCGAATTCGCTTCAGTGCTGTATTCATGTTGCAGTTATCGTATTGCGCTATCGAGAAAGTGGCTTGTACTTGATGCGTCGAGGCTGGTCGGCAGCGCCGCCTAATTCCTTTTTGCGCCAGACCTCGTAGTCGGTGAAGTTGCCTTCGAACCAGCGCACCTGGCTATCGCCCTCAAATGCCAACACATGTGTTGCAATGCGGTCAAGGAACCAGCGATCGTGAGAAATCACAACTACGCAACCGGGAAATGATTCGAGTGCAATTTCGAGTGCCCGCAGCGTGTCAACGTCGAGGTCGTTTGTCGGTTCGTCGAGCAGCAGCAAGTTGCCAGCCTTTTTGAGCATTTTAGCCAAGTGCACGCGATTGCGCTCTCCACCCGACAAGTCGCCAACGCGCTTTTGTTGGTCAGAGCCCTTGAAGTTGAAACTTGCAACATACGCACGTCCGTGAATCTCGCGTCCACCAACTTTGAGCGTTTCGGCTCCGTCAGTGATTTCTTCGTACACCGATGCATCTGCATTGAGCGTGTCGCGACTTTGATCGACATAGCTCATCTGTACGGTGTCGCCAATAGTGATCGTGCCCGAGTCGGGTGCTTCTTGACCGCTCAACATATTGAACAGTGTTGTTTTGCCTGCACCGTTTGGACCGATGATGCCAACGATTCCGGCAGGTGGAAGTGAGAACGAAAGATTTTCGATCAACAGGCGATCACCAAAGCCTTTGCTGAGATCTTTTACTTCGATAACTGTGCCGCCAAGGCGCGGTCCTGCAGGAATTGCAATCTCGAGTCTGTCTGGGCCAGCGTCGGCAGCCTGGGCCTCGGCGTGCAACTTGTCGTACGCAGCAAGACGAGCCTTACCCTTTGACTGGCGGGCCTTTGGCGCCATGCGAACCCACTCGAGTTCACGTTGCAAAGTGCGCTTGCGCGCGTCATTCGATTTTTCTTCGCGACCAAGACGCTCTTGTTTTTGTTCGAGCCAACTGGTGTAGTTGCCTGAAAACGGAATGCCGCGTCCGCGGTCTAATTCCAAGATCCATTTGGCCACATTGTCCAGGAAGTAGCGGTCATGGGTAATAGCCACAACAGTGCCTGGATATTCCTGCAAGAAACGCTCGAGCCAGTCAACGCTCTCTGCGTCCAAGTGGTTGGTTGGTTCATCCAAGAGCAACAAGTCGGGGCGGCTGAGCAACAAACGGCACAGCGCGACTCGACGTCGTTCACCACCAGAAAGTTTGGTCACATCAGCATCATTGGGTGGGCACCGCAGCGCATCCATTGCAATCTCGACATTCCGCTCGAGGGCCCATGCATCGGCTGCTTGGATCTTTGCTTCTAAGTCAGCTTGTAGAGAGCCAACTTTGTCAAAGTCGGCATCGGGCTCGCCCCACATTGCAGTGACTTCTTCGTAGCGTGTGAGCAAGTCGCGAATCGGTGCAACGCCATCCATCACATTGCCAAGCACATCTTTTGCTGGGTCAAGATGGGGCTCTTGTTCTAAGAATCCAACGCTGAAGCCTGGTGTGAGGCGGGCTTCGCCCGTGTAGCCGTCATCAACACCGGCCATGATCCGCAGCAGGCTCGACTTACCGCTGCCGTTTGATCCGATGACGCCGATCTTTGCGCCAGGGTAAAAAGACAGAGAGATGTCTTCGAGGACAGTGCGCTCGGGTGGATAAAACCGGGCCAGTTTGTAACAGGTGTAAATAAATTCAGCAGCCATGACGCCTACAAACTAGTGGCAATGATCGTCCGTGGTGCAGTGCTAGTTTGAGGGCTGTTAGCAAACAGTTCTTAGCGTTCAAATTTATTCGTTTATTCATTTATTTCAAAAAGGGGCTTAATTTTCATGGAACTTCTCTCGCAGGACTACCTCTACACATTCACTTTTCGCTGGCTGCACGTTCTTGTCGGCATCGTCTGGATTGGCATGCTGTACTACTTCAACTTGGTGCAGGTGCCAGGCTTGGCTGCGTACGGCGATGAGGGCAAGGCTCGCAACATCACGATTGATAAAATTGCTCGTCGCGCCCTGTGGTGGTTTCGTTACGCCGCACTCGCAACTCTCGCGACTGGACTTTTGATCACCGGCGAAAAAAATTATTGGAAGAACTTCCTCAATGGCTCTGCTGCTGGCAATGGTCACGACGTCGCAATATCGGTTGGCATGTTGATTGCCATCTTGATGGCGGCCAACGTGTGGATGACCATCTGGAAAAACCAAAAAGTTGTTCTTGCAAACGTTGTCAACGTGTTGGGTGGTGGCGAAGCAAATGCCGATGCACCAACTGCTGGTCGCAAAGCGCTTTTGGCATCACGTCAGAACATGATCTTCTCAGTGTCGATGTTGTTCTTCATGGTCGGATCTGCTCACTTTTATAACGGCGCCTTTGGTGATGCAACAAGCAGCAATGCTCGATTGTTTTTCACCATCGCACTCGTGATCACTGCACTGCTCGAGCTCAATGCCATTGGCATCTTCGGTGGAATCAAAGCCGGCAACAAGATGCTGTGGATGTATGAGAGCCACAAGAATGCACTCATCTCATCTGGAGTGTTGTGGCTCGTGTTGTGGATTCTTTCTGAGGTATTGCTCAGCAAGTAAAAAGTTTTACTAGTAACTCAGAGAGCCGGTCTCACTTCACTGTGAGATCGGCTCTCATGTTTTGGTGGCCAGGCACCGTGCAAAACAGTACGTAGTTGCCAGCGGCGAGGGTGACAGTTCCACTGTCAATGTCGCCATTTTTATTGACCTTCAGTTCAAAGCCGTTGACTATGGTTTCGTCTTGCACGACGACAAGGGTGTGGCGAATGGAATCTTCGTTGACATAGGCAACTGCAATTTCTCCGGAGGAAGCTTCGTAAAACGTTTTGTCAAATTGAAGACCAGAAACAGCGAGTACTTCGAGATCGGTGTCGGCTGGGACGGTTGCGGCAGGGGACGATGACGAACTTGAGCAGGCTCCCAGCGCTACAACGAGAGCGACAACGGGCATCAACGCAAGTGAACTTTTAGCAAATCGTTTCATGGAATCATAGTAATGGTCTCAGCGTGAGCGAAAGATGGGTTCATTGCTGGTATTGAGATGTAGTTAGTCACACCCTGTCGCACAAGGCGCTACGAGTAGAATGATGGAGATGCTTGACCGCCCTCAACCCGAGGAATTTGGCGCCAACTCTTGGCTTGTCGAAGAGATGTATGAGCAATACCGCAATGACCCGGCGTCTGTAGGCGCAACGTGGCAAGAGTTTTTTAGCGATTTTCGTCCAGCAGGTGCACCGCGTATTGACAACACCGCCGAAATATTGCGACCATTGTTGTTGCCCCCAGAAGATGTAGATGGTCGAATAGCTAAACCTGCCAAACCAGTCGCAACATCGCCAGGGGTAGAGCCACCAGCACCGCGCACGCTTGCACCTGTAGAAATTTTGTCCGACCCTGCACCAGAGCCATTGCGCGGAGTGCCCGCCGCAATTGCCACCAATATGGAGCGCAGTTTGTCGGTGCCAACC
>CAXNNK010000072.1:0-4704 GCA_964203725.1 Ilumatobacteraceae bacterium
AGCGTCCATTCCCTTTTTCAATTTTGGGAAAAGGAACACGCGCATGATGACGAGAAACACCAAGAACGAACCAGCACCCCAGATGAGCTCTTTGCCCTCAGGAGAAATTGGGTTCGGACCAGTGGTCTCGGCCGTGGTGGTTGCCTCGCTCGAGGTGGTTGCCTCTTCAGAGGAAACGCGCACCTCGACCAGGTCATCCTGCAATGTCGTTACGTGTACTCGCATTGGTCAGGCGAACTTGAGCAGAATGAAGGCCACGAAGCCGATAAGTGCGAGGGCTTCGGTAAATGCAACACCCAAGAACATTGTGGTGCGAACCATGCCTGCCGACTCCGGCTGACGTGCCATTGCTTCGATGGCCTTACCGAAAATCATTCCGATTCCAATGCCTGGTCCAATCGCGGCGAGGCCGTAAGCGAGACCTGCCATTTGTGCTGCCGAGTTTGCTTTCATTTCAGCTGGCGTGAGCTCTGCAGCCACGCGTGCACTGACATGTGCAATTCGTGTTAATGCTTCCATGTTTTTATCTCCTATTTCTTTTTGTTGTTATGTGGGTAACTCTTGGTATTAAATCTTTTTGCTTAATGCTCTGGGTGCGCTGCCCCACCGATGTACACCGCGGTCAGCACCGTGAAAATGTACGCCTGCAGGAACGCAACCAAGATCTCGAAGGCCGTCAAGAAGATGAGCAGGCCGAATGGCAAAATGCCGATTGGAATTAAGAAAAATCGCTGAGTCTCGGCCTCGATAAGTGCTTGGGTGAGCAAGGCGAAGATGACGAGCAACAAGTGACCAGCGAGCATGTTGGCGAAAAGACGAACGGCGAGCGAAAACGGACGAACAACAAGTGTTGAAATGAGTTCGATTGGTGTCACCAGAATGTAGAGCGCTTTGGGAACGCCCGGAGGGAACAACACATTTTTGAAGTAACCAAAAAGACCTTGGTGCTTAATGCCAGTTGCGTTAAATACAACCCACACGAGCAGTGCCATGAACGCAGGAACACCCATACGTGCTGTTGCCGGCATTTGAATGAACGGAATAATTCCTGGCAAGTTGCACAAGTAGATGAAAACAAACATGGTCAGCAAGAACGGGGTCCAACCCATGCCGCTTTTTCCCATTGTTTCCATGATGATGTTTTTTTCGATGAACTCAACGATGATCTCGGCGAGGTTGCGCGTGCCCTTCGGAGCGGTGCGCGCATCTTTTGATGAAGCAACCAAAAACAACACGGTGCCAATGACGGCACTCAAAATTGAAATGATCACAACTTTGTTAATGCCTGGCGTTACGTCTTTCCAACGAAGAATTGTGTTGATCGGTGGGAAACTAAAGCCACGACCGCCTTCAGCACTCGGTACAAGTTTCTGAAGTACTTGCACTGACGCCTTGATTGCGAGTTGATTTGAGAACACTATGGTCATCCTGTTGATCGACTAGGTGGGTTACTGGTTAAAAAGTTGGTCTTGGGTTGAAATCGGTTTTGGCTTGAGGCCTGGGAAAGCAAGCGACACAGAAACATAGCGCATTTCCCAGAACAATAAACCAATATGCGCAATGACAATCGTCATGCACAATGGAACTAATTCGACCCATGAGGCGTTGCGCACTAAAAATACGGCTACGGCAATGACTGCTAGCCGTGCAATGTAGCCAAACAACGTCGCACCCATCATCAATGCATAGGAAATCTTGGCCGTGTACGAAATCATCCATGCTGCGACAGCAAAATTGCCCAGCACGATGGCCAAGCCATATGCACCAGACCATGCGCCATTTGCGCCCCAAAATAGTGCGCTCACACCGATGATTACTGGCGCTACATACATGCCGCGTTTGATGATGTCGCGCACAATGGCTGCTTCTGGAGCAGGGCCAGTGTCGTGCATCGACAACACCGATGTGTACTGCGGGTCGTCGCTTTTCATTTTGCTACACGTTCTTGCTGATGACTTGTAGTGCCCTGCAACCGTTGCTCGGCCAGTGCTTCAATGTGCGTGCCATAGGTGTAGTACAGACGAGCGAAGTTTCCGACGACAGAAAAAATCACAAGACCAATCGTAAACATCGGCATTGATCCCACTGCCGAATCGATGACAAGGCCAATGACAGTGAACACCAAAACACTGATGGCCATCTCGGGACCACGACCCAAAGAGTCGCTTGATCCAGTGAGCGCCACCTTGTTTGCCTTCTTTTTTGGCACGATTCTCTTTGTCAAAAAATTCATTGAATTGGTCATCCCAGACGCTTGTGAAACTAGGTACAAACTAGACGGCATAAGGACTTGCGACCAAATTACTCGTGCAATTGTGCGATTAAAACTACAAACTGCAATCAGATTTACAAGTTTTACGAATTCGGTCAGTTTGATGAATTCTGCGAGGTTTCTGACTCGCGCTGGCGCACAAACCGAGGGTGATAGATGCTGAACCCTGTCAGTAGCATTGCAACACCCAACACCAGTAACAGGTTGGGACTCTTATTGGTTAAGGCTGGATAGAGAGCAAAAGCCGACAACAGGCCAGTCCATGCCCACAGAATGACAACGGCGCGGCGCGGTCCGTGACCGAGTGCAATCAGCCGGTGATGCAAGTGCCCACGATCAGCGGTTGCGAGGCCCTTGCCGCTGAGCGTGCGCCTGAATATGGCAAAGATCACATCGATAATTGGCACGCCGAGGATCAATAACGGAATAAAGAGGGGCGCAATGAAGAAGTACGTCTGGCCACTGAAATCTTGCGACTGTGGGTCGGCACGTCCACCGACAACGCTTGTAGAAACGGCCATCAAGAGGCCCAACATGAGTGCGCCGGAGTCGCCCATGAAAATACGTGCAGGATTGAAATTGAACGGCAAGAATCCGAGACAAATACCCAGCGTGATGATGGCGATAAGTGGGCCAATATTTGGCTCGGACAACAAGCCAACGTCGCCAAGATGTTTGCTGTAGACAAAGAATGATCCGGCCGCAATTGCGACAATGCCACCGGCGAGACCATCAAGTCCGTCAATCAAGTTGATCGACTGCGTCATGCCCAACAACCAAAACACGGTAAACAACGGAATCCAGTCATTGGGCAAAATAAAAACATCGAGAAGCGGAACGCGAAAGAAAAACATGGTGACACCGAATGCGACAAGCACTAGTGCCGCCACAACTACCCCCGTCACCTTCATTGGCGCCGAGACTTCATGAATGTCGTCAACGATTCCTAAAACAAAAATGACAACTGCAGCAATCAGCACTCCAATGAGCTCTGAATTATTTTCAAACAATGTCGAAAAGCGATCCATCTGCGAGGCAAGCAAGAGAGAGGCGAGCAACCCAACAAAAAATGCAATGCCGCCAACGTCTGGTGTTGGAACTGGATGTGAACGTCGTTCATCCGGCTGCGCCATCCAGCCTTGTTTTCGACCAATAATTGCAACGACCGGGGTCGTTGCTGCAGTCACTGCAGCGGCACACCCTCCAACAATTAGGTAGCCGGTGAGGTCAATCACGAATCAATTGTTGACAGTTGGATACACCGGAAACTTGGCGCACAATGCGGCAACTTTTGCACGCACTTCAGCAACAATTGAGGGGTCGTTACGACCGCGCAGTGTTGTCGCAATGTATTCGGCAATCAATGGCATCTCGGTTTGGGTCATGCCCTGCGTTGTTACCGACGGAACACCAATGCGCACACCAGACGTAACGAACGGACTACGCGGGTCATTTGGAATGTTGTTTTTATTCAACGTGATACCTGCTTGATCGAGCACCAACTGTGCTTCTTTGCCAGTGAGTTCACTGTCAAACGGCCGCAAGTCAACAACCATCATGTGCGTATCAGTTCCACCAGAGACAAGCCGAAAGCCCTGATGAGAAAGTGCTTCTGCAAGTGCCGATGCGTTGGTGATGATCTGCTGTGCATAGACCTTGAAACTTGGTTGCGCAGCCTCGTGAAAAGCAACTGCTTTTGCAGCAACTGCATGCTCGAGTGGGCCGCCCTGGCTGCCAGGAAACACTGCTTTATCAATAGCTGCCGCATGTGCTGCAGAAGAAAGAATGCAACCGCCGCGAGGGCCGCGCAATGTTTTGTGAGTTGTAAACGTCACGACATCGGCAAACGGCACTGGGTTTGGATGCACCCCGCCAGCCACGAGTCCTGCGATGTGCGCAATGTCAAACATCATCAATGCCCCGACTTCATCGGCAATTGCCTTAAATGGCTCTGGCTCGAGTCGGCGTGGATACGAAGTTGTGCCAGCAACAATCATCTTTGGGCGATGCTCGAGTGCCATCTCGCGAATTTGCTCAAAATCGAGACGCTCATCGGTGTCACCCACACGAAACGATTTGAAGTTGTACAAAATTCCGCTGGCATTAACTGGCGACCCGTGAGTGAGGTGACCACCGTGATCGAGACTCAAACCCAAAACAGTGTCGCCAGGATTCAAGAGTCCTAAATACACGGCCATGTTGGCGCTTGCGCCAGAGTGTGGCTGCACGTTTGCGTGATCAGCGCCGAAGAGTTTTTTCACACGCTCAATAGCAAGTGCCTCGATCTTGTCGACAACTGCATTGCCGCCGTAGTAACGCTTTGTTGGGTAGCCCTCTGCGTATTTGTTGGTGAGCACCGAGCCGGTTGCGGCCATCACGTCTGGCGACGTGAAGTTTTCACTGGCGATTAATTGCAAACCAGTGATTTGTCG
>CAXNNK010000073.1:0-4693 GCA_964203725.1 Ilumatobacteraceae bacterium
GCAAGTTTGGTGTGTACGTCACTGACGGCGAGACAAATGCGAGTCTTACTCGCGGTGATCGTTTGGAATATGTGACGCCAGAGCGTGCGTTCGAGTTGTTGGCCGTGCGCCGCGATGCAGACCCATCGCTCAAGCGCAAGAAGTCTGCCAAGCCAGCCAAAAAAATTGCAGCAAAGAAAGTTGCAGTAAAGAAAGCTGCAAAAGCTCCTGCAAAGGCAGCCAAAAAAGTTACTCAGAAAACCGTAAAGAAAGTCGCCAAGAAAGCTGCACAGAAAAAGGCCTCATGACGACCGGCCACTACATCGCCTTCGAAGGCCTTGAGGGCTGCGGCAAATCAACGCACGTAACGCGTCTTGCCGAAGCAATAGGTGGCGTTGCAACTCGCGAGCCTGGAGGCACCGCAATTGGTGCATCGCTTCGCACAGCAATGTTGGATGCATCCAACACCATGCTTTCTCCACGCGCCGAAGCGCTCATGATGTCTGCCGATCGCGCACAACACCTAGACGAACTTGTATTGCCAACGTTGCGTGTAGGCAAGCATGTGGTCAGTGATCGCAGTGCGTTTTCGTCGCTCGCTTACCAGGGTTATGGGCGCTTGCTCGATATTGATGAGCTCAAGCGTTTCAACAATTGGGCAATTGATGGCAACTGGCCAGACTTGGTGGTGTTCATTGATGTGCCGCTTGAGCAATTGCTCAAGCGTTTACAGAAGCGCGAACTCGATCGTTTCGAGCGTGAAGACCGTGCATTTTTCGAGCGCATATTCACTGGCTTCCACGCCATGGCAGCGGCCGACCCGACTCGTTGGCTCATCGTTGATGGCACGCCGCCAAAAGACGAACTCGCTGCCACCATTCTCACTCAGGTTTGCGAACGACTTCAGATCACATTGTCATGAGTGCGGCATCAACTGCCATATCAAGTGTTTGGCAGACAGTCGTTGGCCAATCGCACGCAGTGCAGCAGTTACAACAACTTGCGACTCAGTCGGTACATGCCTATTTGTTTGTAGGACCAGAAGGTTGCGGTAAGGAAGAGGCTGCGCGTGCGTTTTCTACTGTGCTCATCACGGGTTCAGATGACGCGACAACTCGTGAAGCAAAACTGATTGCTCGTAGTGCGTATTCCGACGTAGTCGAAGTATTGCGTGAGGGTGCTGCGGTCGACAAAGACGAGGCCGACAACATTGTGCGTCTGTCATCGACAACACCTACCGAGAGCAAGGTCAAGATCGTGATTATTCACGAGTTGCATCTCATGCGTGACTCGGCAGCAGTGCGCTTGTTAAAGACGATTGAAGAACCACCAGAGCGAATGATTTTTATTCTGCTAGCCGACCAACTTGTGCCGGCTCTTGCAACCATCAATTCGCGTTGTGTCGTTGTAAATTTTGTTCGTCCCGATGACACACAGATTGCTGAAGCGCTTATTTCTGAGGGCATCAAGCCCGATCTTGCTGCATCCGTTGCCCGCGCCGCTTCGGGCAATCTTGGTCGAGCACGTCATCTTGCCACCGATAAGTTTTTGGTCAAACGCCAAGAGGCTTTTGCATCGATACCTTCTCGCCTTGATGGCACCGGTGCGCAGGTTGCTGCACTTGTTGATGAGTTGTTTGAACACATCGATGAGGCAGCAGCACCGTTGCTCAAGGCTCAGGTCGAAGAATTATCTACCCTTGAAGAACGTGTTGCTCTCACAGGCGAGCGTGGCAGTGGACGCAAAGCATTGCAGGATCGTCACAAGCGTCAGTTGCGCAAGTTCAAGACCGATGAGTTACGCAGCGGCCTTGCAACTGTTGCCGGTGCGTATCACGCACTGATTATCTCGCAGCCAACTCCACCAAACACTGATAGTTACATTCAGGCACTCGAACGTATCCATAAATCAATGGGAGTCCTTGGTCTTAATGTCAATGAAGAGTTAGTGCTGCAAGCGCTCTTCTTGCAGTGCCCATCGCTCATGCAAATGCCACACATCGCACCAGTAAACTGACGAGTTAATTAGCTAAATACCCGCCCAGGTAGCTCAGGGGTAGAGCAACGCACTCGTAATGCGTAGGTCGTGAGTTCAATTCTCATCTTGGGCTCCATCACTCAAATGTAGACTCTTTAATTAATGACAGTTTTCCCACAATCAGGATCCAAAATTCTGCCTGAGGTTCAATTTTTACGAGCATTTGCTGTCCTGCTCGTAGTTTTGTCGCACTCCAGATTCTCTATGTGGTCGGGTGGATTTGTAGGCGTTGACATGTTTTTCGTCGTTTCAGGATATGTAATTGGTCTTTCTCTGATACGTGAACGAACCCAATCAAACTCAAATTCGCTCAAGCGATTCTTTCAACGAAGATTTTTTCGAATATTCCCACCGCTGGTGGCTACCATCGCTGTTTCGTGCGTTTACGCATATTGGATTCTGCCCCTCGACCGCTCTCAGGAATACTTCCTTCAACAAGCTCGTGCAGCACTGTTCAGTTATGCAAACTTTTTTTTCATCTTTAACAAGATGGATTATTTCCTTCAACAAGGAAGCTCTTCATTTTTCTTGCACACTTGGTCACTGGGCATTGAGGAACAATTTTATATTCTTGTTCCGATATTGATTGCTGTAATCGGAGTTAAAAATCGTTCCACGGTATCGAGTGATCATTTCCGTGCTTGGCGGAATGTATTTCGAACCATTGCTCTCATTTCGGCAATTTGTGCACTGATGATTCATTTAAATGTATACACATTCTCGACTCCTGAGTTCAGCCGATTAATTCTCTTCTACTCACCGCTCACTCGTTCGTGGGAATTCTTTGTAGGAATGTTGATTGCTCTTCGCTTGTCCTCTGCAACCCCACAAGATGTAAAACAATTGAAGAACAAAATCGTCAGCCAGATCTCTCTCGGTGCATCCATTTTTTTCATTACTCTCGCACTCGTCGGTTACCAGCAAGGCTTTATTTCGCAATTTAGTGCAAGCTCAATGACTGCGATTTCAACTGGATTGTTTATTTTGATACGAACCGAGTTCAACTTTGCAAGTAACCGCTTCATACGTCATCGAGTGATTCAGATAATCGGTAATACGTCGTATTCAATTTACCTTTGGCACTGGATTGGTGTTTCAATTGCGAAAGATTTATTTCAGACATCACATACTCCACTCCTCATTGCACTCTCTTTCATCCCTGCATTCATGTCCTACAAGCTGATAGAGATTCCATTCCGCAAGGTTCAATATCTTCCACGTCGCAGCAAGATGTTTATCGGTATTTCTCTCGTATTGATCCCAATTATGTGCCTCACTTTCTTACAGAGCACCCTGGGCGCCGCTCGGGAAGAACACGGAAACGTATTTCCTTCTGCCGTTCTCAAAGGATGCGATTTCTGGGGCCAATTATGCACGGTTGGACCCCAGGACGCTTCAAAAAGAATATTGATTTTTGGTGACTCACACGCTCACCAATTGATACCGATGATTAAGGACTACGCCGAATCCCACAATTTTGAACTGACGACATGTGTGATGGTTTGCAAAGATGAGAATCTTTCTAAAATTGGTAACAATTCTTTCTCTGAAAGCCGCTATGACATTGTTATTACATCTTTAAAAACAATCAGTGGAGATTTATCGCGGAACGATCGTAGAAATTTTGCAGCAAGTTTCAACTTCTTTACACAATCACAAAAGTCTCTTCACTTGGTTGTACTTGACAACCCAATTTTCGCTGATCAAGTTTCACCACGGCGAATCAAACACCCTGACCCAGTGCAACTTGATCGAAAAACACAAACGGAGATGCGCGATCCATTCCTCAAAGATTTACTGTTTGACTCCGATAAAGAGACTAAATTCTTTGATCCATTTGATTCATTATGTGACCAGAAAATCTGTTTCACCGAGCATGACGGCAAAGTCATTTATCTTGATGACAATCATTATTCAATGGTTGGTAGCCAACTCATTCAGCCAAATCTCTACAAAACACTTGATTCACTTCTCGGCAACTAGTTCTCTAAGTTCAACACCCGTCCTGATTGCACGAAGTGCACTGCGGCCTCGAGCTCGGGTGACAAAAAGCGATCTGGCCCTGGGCCGGCAACTGTTTTACGCAAACGGTCGCGCACAGCACCCGTAACTTTTGACGGTTTGAGCGGCGCACGCAAGTCAAGTGCTCGTGCCGCAGTGAGCAACTCGATGGCAGCAATACGTTGCATGTTGAGAACCGACAATCGCAGTTTGCGCGCAGCGTTCCAACCCATTGACACGTGATCTTCTTGCATTGCAGAACTCGGGATTGAGTCTGCACTTGCCGGCACTGCGTGGCGCTTGTTTTCCGACACCAATGCAGCCTGCGTGTATTGCGCAATCATCAGACCAGAGTCGACACCAGGATCGTCTGCCAAAAATGGTGGCAGACCGTTTGATCGCGCCTTGTCGAGCATGCGGTCTGTACGGCGCTCGGACATCGAGCCCAAGTCGGCAAGCACAATTGCCAAAAAGTCGAGCACGTAAGCAACTGGTGCGCCATGAAAATTGCCGTTTGAGCTCACTCTGCCGTCGGGCAGCACCACAGGATTATCAATCGTTGATGCAAGTTCACGTGTTGCAACAAGCGTCGCATGCGTGATTGTGTCGCGCACCGCGCCATTTACTTGCGGAGCACACCGCAATGAATACGCATCCTGGACCTGATCATCGTTAA
>CAXNNK010000074.1:0-4629 GCA_964203725.1 Ilumatobacteraceae bacterium
GAGTATCACAACGCACAAAAGGGAACTTCAGTCAAGGTTCTTGGTTGGGACATTGCCAAGCAAGACGGAACTTTCGCTGGAAACTTCAACAGTCTCGATGATGGTCGCAACATTGCCAAGAGTCAGTCTGACGAAGGCGCCGACATCATCTTCCCAGTGGCTGGTCCAGTGGGTCTTGGTTCTTCAGCATTCGCAATGGAATCAGCTGGCAAAGTCAAGATCATTGGTGTTGACGTTGACATGAGCGTTTCTAACGCAACTCAAGCAGAAGTGTATGTCGGTTCGGTCTTGAAGAAGATTGACGCAGCAGTTCTTGCAGCAGTGGGCAATGCGCTCAATGGCGAAGGCGGCGGCACTGACTACCTCGGCACCTTGGATAACGGTGGAGTAGGCGTAGCAATTACGCCAACCATCACTCCTGAGTTGCAGGCTGAGTTGGATGCAATCACAGCAGGAATCATCGACGGTTCAATCGTCACCAAGTAATTTTTCGCTCAATCGAGCGAAGTAAGAAGTAACGAACGGGGGTCGCGAAGGCGGCCCCCGTTTTGTTTTGTATTAGTCTTTGCTAAATGGGGAGGGGCGCCACATGCAACTAGAACTGCGCGGCATCACCAAACGTTTCCCTGGTGTCATTGCCAACGACAAGATAAATCTCACACTGAAGACTGGCGAAGTTCTTTGTCTGATCGGTGAAAATGGTGCGGGCAAATCAACACTGATGAATGTGTTGTACGGCATGTACAAGGCCGATGAGGGCCAAATCGTTCTCGATGGTGCGCCTGTTGTGTTTATGTCGCCTGCTGATGCAATTGCGGCTGGTATTGGCATGGTGCATCAGCACTTCATGCTTGTGCCAGTTTTTACCGTTGCCGAAAACGTGGTGCTGGGTGTTGAACCCACAGGTCGGTTGGGCAGTTTGGATATCGACAAGGCTCGCGAGATGGTGAGCGAAGTATCGGATCGCTACAACCTCAACCTTGACCCAGACGCGATTATTGAAGACTTGCCGGTTGGTGTGCAACAGCGTGTCGAGATCGTCAAAGTGTTGTTGCGCGATGCCAAAGTCGTGGTGTTTGACGAACCAACTGCGGTGCTGACGCCCAAAGAGATCATCGAGTTCTTCGAGATTGTCAAGACACTGATCGCTGCTGGTCGCGGTGTGGTGTTTATTACCCACAAGCTCAAAGAGGCACTCAATGTTGCCGATCGCATTGCGGTCTTGCGTCGGGGGCAAGTTGTAGGTGAAGTTGATCCGGAGACTGCGACCGAGTCACAAATTGCCGAAATGATGGTTGGTCGTCCGGTGCAACTGATTGTCGATAAAAAACCTCATGCGCCGGGCGAAGTAGTTCTTGAAGTGAAGAATTTGTCAGTGCTCGACGCAGATGGTCGAACGATGGTGGATTCGGTCTCGTTTTCAGTGCGTGCTGGTGAAGTGGTGGGTATCGCAGGCGTGCAGGGCAACGGGCAGACAGAGCTTGTTGATGCGCTTACTGGATTGCGCAACTCCACTCGGGGCATGGTTGCCTTAGATGGTCAAGACATTACGTCTGCCTCGCCGCGTGTTCGACACGCCAAAGGTATTGCGCACATTCCAGAAGATCGACAGCGACAGGGATTGGTCGGTGGGTTGAGCATCGCAGAGAACTTGGTGTTGACCAGATATCACGACGAAGAGTTCAGTCATGGAATCGTGATGGATTGGCCTGTGGCGCACAGCGTGGCAGAAAAGCTCATTGCCGAGTATGACATTAGAACTCCGAGTGCAGACATTGAAGCAGGCACTTTGTCGGGCGGCAATCAGCAGAAAGTGATTGTTGCACGAGAACTTAGTCGTCCTTTGCGTTTGTCGATAGCGGCGCAACCTACTCGTGGTGTCGACGTTGGTTCGATCGAATACATTCACTCACGCATTATTAAAGAGCGTGACACGGGTACGGCAGTGTTGATTGTGAGCACCGAACTCGATGAGGTGATGGCGCTCTCTGACAGACTGCTGGTGATGTATCGAGGAAAAATTGTTGCCGATCTCGACCCCAAAGTGACATCAGCGATGGATGTTGGTCTGTACATGGCCGGTTCACGACCTGCAAACGCGGTGAACGCATGAAAATTGTTGCAACACTGCGCAAAGTCGCAGACCGAATTGCGCGAACGAGTTCATTTCAAATCACGCTTCTTGCTGTGTTGTCGGCGATGGTCGTTGGTGCTTTCATCATCATCTTGTCCGATATCAATAAACTTCAAAATGGCGACATTCTTGGCGCTATCAAAACTGTGGGCAGTGCTTACTGGGCTCTTGTTGTTGGTTCGGTCGGTTCGCTACGCGCAATATCGGCCACGGTGAATAGCGCTACGCCACTTATTTTGTGTGGAGTCTCGGTGGCCGTTGCATTCAAGGCGGGTCTTTTCAATATTGGTGCGACAGGGCAGATGCTTGCTGGCGGAATGGCGGCACTGTGGGTTGGCTTTGCAATGGACGGCCCAGGTTTTATTCAGGTGCCACTTGCAGTGTTGGCCGGCGCCGTAGGTGGTGCAGCATATGGCGCAATACCTGGAATCTTGAAGGCCCGTACTGGTGCGCATGAAGTGATCACCACGATCATGCTCAACAACATGGCGGGATTTTTGGTGTTGTGGTTACTGAAAACCAATCTCTATCAGCGCGAAGATCGTACTGATCCAATTTCCAAATTTGTTACTCCAACTGGACGCCTTCCTCGTTTATTTGGATTTTTGAGCGACCGTCCCGATCTTGTTGCTCATGCCGGATTTGTTGTTGCAATTTTGGCCGTCATTGTCTATTGGTGGTTTCTCATTCGAAGCACAACAGGTTTTGAGTTTCGTGCTTTTGGAATGAATGCAGACGCCGCGCAATACGCGGGCATGCACACCAAGCGACTCACGGTGATGGCAATGATGTTCGCAGGTGCATTTGCAGGTTTAGCAGGCTCGGCAGAAGTATTGGGCACATACGGATATGGTTCACAAAACTTTGCAGGCGACATTGGCTATGACGCGATTGCAATCGCGCTGCTTGGTCGCTCAACTCCGTTTGGCACACTCTTTGCCGCACTGTTGTTTGGCGCACTGCAAGCGGGCGGACGACAGATGCAAGCAAATACTGATGTGCCTATTGATTTGATCGTCGTGTTGCGCGCACTCATCGTCATGTTCATTGCGGCACCGCTATTGATTAAGGCAATGTGGCGCATCAAGGTCGAGCCGGCATCACTCGGCCAGGCGTTTAAAGGACAGGGATCATGAGTGCAGTCGACGTAGATGTGGCTCCGCTGATTTCTGCCGAGCAGCGCAAGCAGGCGCGGAGCGTAGGTTTCACACTGGTCGTTCTCGGAATTGTCGCTGCCTTTGTGCTCGGCAATCGACCAGGTGATGCTGGCTTCAAACTCGTTGACTCGTATATCTTCGTCATTCCTGCTCAGCCCTTTGCGCGCATACTTGCATTGGTGCTCATTGCGCTTGGTGCAGCACAGTTGCTGAAGGGGTTTGGCAAGTGGACAAATGTTGTTTTGAGTATTGCAGCAGCAACGTTTGTCATTTCGTTTTTAGCCTGGGCTGCATCGGGCGGCTCATTCAGTTTTACTGGCATGTTGCAAGACACGGTGACTCGCAGCGTGCCAATCATTCTTGGCGCTATTGCCGGAATCTTGTGCGAACGAAGTGGCATCATCAATATTGCAATTGAAGGCCAACTTTTGGGCTCTGCATTTGCGGGTGCGGTTGTTGGATCACTGTTTGGTCCGTGGGTAGGAATTCTCGGTGCAATTGCAATGGGGGTAGGTCTTTCAGCGATTTTGGCGGTTTTTTCAATTCGTTACCGCGTTGATCAAGTGATTGTTGGGTTTGCAATCAACTTCTTCGCACTTGGTCTTACGAGTTTTCTTGCGGCACGCGTCTTAACGGAGAATCCGGAATACAACATTTTGGCTCCCTTTCGGCCAATTGCAGTGCCTCTGCTCAGCGATATTCCTGTGATCGGTGTCGTTCTTTTTACACAAACATTGTTTGTCTACTTCGCTTATTTGTCGGTGGCGGTAGCGACATGGTTCCTGTATCGCACCAAGTGGGGTCTGCGCACTCGTGCGATCGGTGAGTATCCCAAAGCAGCCGGAACTCTTGGCGTCGATGTGATCAAACTGCGCTATCGCAACGTGTTAATCGCAGGCGCAGTTGCCGGAGTTGGTGGAGCATGGTGGCCGATAGGCATGGTCGGAAGATTTGACCAAAATATTACGAATGGCCGTGGATTCATCGCGCTTGCAGCAGTGATCTTTGGTCGTTGGCATCCGGTTGGTGCATTGAGCGCCGCACTTGTGTTTGGTCTTGCAGAAGCAATCCAATTAAAGATGTCAAACCTCGATACGGGTATTCCATCTGAGTTTTTGCTGATGGCACCGTATTTGGTGACGCTCGTAGTTGTCGCTGGTTTCGTTGGTCGTAGTCGTGGACCAAAAGCAGCCGGACAGCCGTACGACGCACAATAATATTTGTTCTATTTTTGTTTTGGTCTAAAGGCTGTAAGACCGCCGCCGACTTCTAAGTGCGCTCCACCAATGAGATCGACGCAATAGGGAACTGCGGGCATTACTGCAACCAAACATTCGG
>CAXNNK010000075.1:0-4557 GCA_964203725.1 Ilumatobacteraceae bacterium
CGTGGCTATTAATCGCCACTACACGCGGGTTCGTAGTTACCTCACAGCCCAAGATGGATACACGGCGCCATTCCATACACACTTTGTCATCGTGCTCGTAGGTTCGGTCAATCAAGGAACTCTTCAGGCAATTCGTTACGCACAGAGTCTGCGCCCAGACAGATTGATTGCAATCTCAGTAGTAGAAACTGCAGAGGACCGACAAAAGATTGACGAAGCGTGGGTAAATTTCAATCTGACGGACGTCGAACTTCAGACAATTACGTCCGAATACCGCGACCTCACCGAACCAATCCTCAACCGCATTAACGAACTGGATGCCGAATACGACGATGACCTCATTACGGTCATCATCCCCGAATTCGTTACCAGCGTGCGATCACAATGGCTCCACAACCAGTCGGCGCTTGCCATCAAGGCTCGTTTGTTGTTTAGGCCAAATACTGTTGTCACATCGGTGCCGATCGTTATTCCTTAGTTTGTTGCCTAGTCTGACTACATGAAAATTGTTATTTCTGGAGCCAGCGGTCTCATCGGCAAACCACTTGTTGCGCAGTTGCAAGATCATGGTCATGAGGTTGTGCGTCTTGTTCGTCGTGCTGCCGGCACGGGCGAAATCATGTGGGACCCAAAGGCTGGTGTACTGAGCGCTCCTGCCCTTGAAGGTGCTGACGCTGTTATTCATCTTTCGGGTGCTGGCATCGGTGACAAGCGATGGACAACGTCATACAAACGTGAAATTTTGGAAAGTCGCACCATCACCACCAATTTGCTTGCAACAACAATTGCTGCAATGAACCGCAAGCCTTCAGTATTTTTGTCTGGTTCGGCAATAGGCATTTACGGCCCGCGTGGTGATGAACAACTCACCGAAGTCAGCACACATGGCACAAGTTTTCTCGCCGACGTTTGTGAGCAATGGGAACAAGCGGCAAAGCCTGCATCCGATGCCGGTGTTCGCACTGTGCTGCTGCGCACAGGCATTGTGTTGTCGACAAAAGGTGGCGCCTTGAAGAAGCAACTGCCACTCTTCAAACTTGGTCTGGGTGGCAAGTTTGGAAATGGAAAACAGTGGCAGAGTTGGATCTCAATTGACGACGAGATTGGTGCGATCGAATACCTACTTACTGGTGAAGTGTCTGGCGTTGTCAATCTCACTGCCCCGAACCCCGTGACGAATGCCGAGTTCACAAGCACTCTCGCGCGCACAGTCAAACGACTCGCGATTCTGCCAATCCCGCCATTTGCTCCAAAGGCACTGCTTGGCGATGAATTGGCTGATGCCCTGTTGTTTACGGGCCAACGTGTCATACCCGCTGCACTCAATGCGAGCGGTTACCAGTTTGTGCACCCAACACTTGAAGTGGCATTGCGCGCGTTGCTCAAAAAATAGACTACAGACATGTTGCTCCCCGCGCAGGTCGATGTCGTTATAGTCGGCGCAGGTTTATCCGGTCTTGCTGCTGCACGACAGATTCAACAAAGTGGCTTGAGCGTTGTGATCCTGGAATCTTCAGATGCGGTCGGTGGGCGCGTGCGCACCGACAAGGTGGACGGCTTTTTACTCGACCGCGGATTTCAAGTCTTGCTCACCGCCTACCCAGAGCTCGCCACACAAGTCGATATGGATGCACTTGACCTACACGCGTTCGACCCCGGTGCTCTTGTTTGGATGCAGTCAAAAAATGGTGGTCCCGGAAAAGGCCATGTGGTCTCTGATCCGTTTCGTAAGCCTTCGACGCTATTCGCTACAACATTTGCGCCCATTGGTTCTCTCATTGATAAATTGCGGATCGTTTGGTTACGACTACGCGTGCTTCGCGGTGTGGCTCCAAAGTTGCTGCGCAACAAAGATATGTCGACGCTGGATGCACTTCGCAGTGCAGGTTTTTCGCATCGCATGATCGAGACATTCTTCAGACCACTCTTTGGTGGTGTCCAACTTGATCCGCAGTTGGCCACATCGCGACGCATGTTTGACATCATTTTTCGCTCGCTCAGCGAAGGCCAAAGTGTGTTGCCGGCTCGCGGTATGCAAGCACTTCCTGAACAACTTGCATCCCGACTTGCACATGGCACTGTGTATCTCAACTCTCCTGTTGAATCGCTTGACGGAACCACCACAGTTTTACGCAGTGGCGAACGAATTACCGCACGAGCAGTTGTGGTTGCCACCGACGGCCCCACTGCATCCACCCTGCTGGCTTTGCCAACAGTCCAGTCCCGCACCGCAGGATGCGTATATTTCTCGGCTGACGCACCGCCGAATGACAAGAAGTACGTCATTCTCGATGGTTCCGGCAATGGTCCTGTGCTCAATGTCGCAATACTCAGCAATGTTGCTCCGTCGTATGCACCTCCAGGCAAGCACCTCATTGCCGCAGCGCTACCTGGTGTGATCTCGGGTGACCTTGAGCAACTTGCTCGCAAGCAATTGCGTGAATGGTGGGGACCGCAAGTTGATACTTGGAAACATTTACGAACATACGCGATTAGTCACGGTGGCCCCGTGCAATCTGCACCATTCTCTCCCAAGCAGCGTGTCTCACTTGGAGACGGACGATTTGTGTGTGGTGATCACCGAGACACTGGCTCTCTTCAGGGTGCCCTGTATTCGGGCCGACGATGTGGCGAGGCAGTAGTCCGTTCGCTCGCCTAACCTGAATAAATGACTCACGACACAAAAACCAAAATAGTTTCAGTCGAGCGCTTTGTGCCAGCAGCCCCTGGACATATTTTTGAAGTTCTTGCAGATCCACGTCAACATTCAAAGATCGATGGATCAGGAAGTGTCAAGGCTGCGCAAGTTTCTGCCCCGCCGCGCCTATCACTCGGTGCAAAGTTTACGATGAACATGAAGATCGGCGTTCCGTACAAGATGACCAACACTGTTGTTGAATTTGAAGAAAATCGATGCATTGCCTGGCAACATTTTGGTGGTCACATTTGGCGCTACACCCTTGAACCTGTTGATGGTGGCACAAAAGTTGTTGAGCAATTTGATTACAACGGAAGCAAGTCAATTCTGATTCTCAAGCTCAGAGGTTCAATGAAAAGTAATGAGAAGTTCATGACCAAAACACTTGAAAATCTTGAGAAACACTTCGCCGGCAACTAAGTAGCCAATAGCCCATCATGACAGTTCAACTTCCACTTGGGTTTCGCTCCCACGTAGCAAACATCGGCATCAAAGACACAACTGACGACTTCACGCTCGTTGTTGCCGACGGTGCTTGCTCGGCTTCTGGTGTGTTTACACAAAGTCGTTTTGCGGGGCCAAGTGTCGTAGTGAGTCGCGAGCACATCGCCAATCTTTCTGCGCGCGCCGTAGTAGTGATCTCCAAAAATGCCAACGTTGCAACTGGCGCAGAAGGAATGTCAAATGCCCGTGAAATTGTTGCCAACGTTGCGTCAACACTCAATTGCGCCATCACAGAAGTACTCATTGCTTCGACAGGCGTGATTGGCCGTCAGTACCCGATGAACACTGTTCGTATGGGCCTTACAGCCATCCCTCAGCCCTGCACCGAAACTTCGGCAGACACTGTGGCACGAGGAATCATGACGACGGACACCGTGTCAAAGGTTGCGCAAGCCACCGTTAGCGGCTCGAGTTCGCGCGTCGTTGGCGTAGCAAAAGGTGTTGGCATGATTGAGCCAAACATGGCAACGCTGATCACCATGATCTTTACCGACGCACTTGTCGCGCCAGCCAATCTCGACCGAGTATTTCGCAAAGTCATCGACAACACATTCAATTGTGTTTCAGTAGATACCGATACTTCTACAAGCGACACAGCAATTGTGATGGCAAGCGGTGCCGCTGGAGTCGTCGACCTTCTTGCATTTGAGCAGGCGTTGTACGAAGTTGCACTGTCGCTCACCAAACAGGTTGCGCGAGACGGCGAAGGTGCCGAAAAACTTATCGAGGTTCACGTTGATGCTGCGAAAGATCGCGATCAGGCCAAAACAGTTGCCAAGGCAATCGTTAACTCTCCCCTTGTCAAGACTGCGGTGCACGGAGCAGACCCAAATTGGGGTCGTGTAGCCATGGCGGTTGGCAAGTGCAGTCAATATCTAGATATCAATCAAGTCAATGTGGTGATTCGGTTTGGGTCGCAAGAGGTGTACCCAACCCAAGTTGATTCGTTGGGTCTCAAGAAATTAAGCCAATACATGCGTGGCACAGATGTGCGCATCCATGTCAGCCTCGCTACCGGCACGAGTGACGCAACTGTGTGGGGCTGCGATCTCACCGATGGCTATGTGCGTATCAACGCCGACTACACCACGTAAAAAAAATGCAACTAGCAGTGCGGCTGTAGCCAAGCCAAGAGCGAGTCGCGGTAATGCAGCAGCGATTTGTATCTAGCCACATCGTCTGGAAGACGCTGTATCAACGAGTACAAGGTTCGTGCCTTGTCTGGTCCTCTCGCCACATATTCGGTGATCGGCTGTTGATATGTGCGAATTGTAAACAGTGATCCGCCGCTGAGTGGCAACGCACGCAGCGTCTGTCTTTCCATGCGCACCCACAGTTGTGATGGGTCACTCAAA
>CAXNNK010000076.1:0-4550 GCA_964203725.1 Ilumatobacteraceae bacterium
CGATATTTGGCAACAACCGAACCATCGCGCTCGACAAGAATTTGAGTGTTAAATCTTTCGCCCTGCGGCGTGAGCTCTGCATAGCCGAGACAAAAACCAATTTCGAGACGTTTGGCCTCTCGAAAGAGTGGCAGTGTCACTGCAGAAGGCATCTCGGTTTCATACCAATGGTCTGCTGTAGAAATATCGTCGACGAACCAACGCGGAAAGAATGTAGTGAGTGCAAGTTCTGGAAAGACGACGAGATCACACTTTGCTGCTTTGGCTTGACGCAAGAGTTCGATTAAACGAATGACCACTGAAGCCCTATCGTCGGATTGTTGGATAGGTCCAAGTTGCGCAGCACCAACATGAAGAAGTCTCGTCATGCGTTCAATACTTTCATATTCGTGCCATTTATGCGTTCTATCCGAGTTCGGTTGCGCAAAGAGTCAGCATTGTGTGCAAAAGAATGTTTGCACCTGCCACTAAATCATCGGTGTCCGTGTGTTCGGCAGGGTTATGACTGATTCCATTGACGCTCGGCACAAAGATCATTCCTGATGGGCAAACCCTTGCAAGCATCTGGGCATCGTGTCCAGCGCCAGACGGCATGCGTTCTACCGTGTTGTTCTGATGCTTGGCGATTGACTCAACGATGTCAATTACACGGGAGTCAAACACAACAGGTTCAAAGCGAGCAAGTTTTTTTGTGGTGATCGTGACGCCTTCGGCTAGAGCGATCTGTTTCAAAAAATCAGTTATCTCTTGTTCGGCTCGCTGCAACAAAGTTTCATCGGTATTGCGGACATCGAGAGTGAGGGTGACCCGTGCGGCTACGACGTTGATGAGGTTTGGAAACACATCCATTTTGCCAACGGTGCACACTTGGTGCTCACCAAAACGAGCACTCAACTGCCGCAAAAAGACAGCAATTTCTGCAGCAACATATGTTGGGTCATGGCGCAAAGACATTGGCGTCGTGCCTGCATGATTGGACTGCCCAACAACAGAGACTTCTTGCCACGAAATGCCCTGAACGCCAGTTACTGCACCGATGCGAACATTGTTTGCCTCGAGCAAGGGTCCTTGTTCAATGTGCAGCTCGACGAAGCTGTGGGGAACGGGGCCTGGACACGGGGCTGAACCTGCGTATCCAATTCGGACGAGTTCATCGCCAAATCGTGGTCCGTCTATGGCCGTGATGTCGAGCGCCTCTTCGGTAGTCATGCCACCGACATACACAAGCGAACCGAGCATGTCGGGTGCGAAACGTGCACCTTCTTCATCAGTGAAGATTCCAACAGCCAATGGGCGAGAAGGAATGTACCCGTTACGTTGACAGGTCTCGACAACTTCCAGCCCAGCGAGAACGCCATAGGTGCCATCAAACTTGCCACCTGTGCGCACCGTGTCGATATGGCTTCCCGTCATGACTGGTGCACCTGAACCAACATTCCAATAGGCAATGATGTTGCCGACTGCGTCAATAGAGATGTCCATGTTGAGGTCTCGCATCCATGACACCACTAAATCGCGTCCGTCACGATCTTCGTCGGTGAGCGCAAGTCGACAGTTGCCGCCCCCGGCAATAGGCGAGACCTCGGCAAGGCTCATAAGACGATCCATCAGTCGTGCAGAATCGATGCTCAGGGCATCAAAATCGGACGCTACGGGGCTGGTCGTACTCACATCTATCAGTGTAGAGAGATCACCATAATAAATCTGTTTCACGTATGTGGCGTGTAAGAATGCCAAGTGTGATTGATCGTCAAAAGCTTGAATCTGCACTGAAGTCTGAAGAGCAACTGTTCTGTGACATTCACCCAAAATCGATGCAGCTTGCCCAATCTGCAAAGACCGCATTGTTGTCTGGTGTGCCAATGCCATGGATGACTCGTTGGCCTGGAAGCTTTCCGTTGCACGTGCAAAGAGCACACGGCGCACGATTTATAGATGTTGACGATATTGAATATGTTGATTTTTGTCTCGGCGATACCGGCGCAATGACGGGCCATGCCCTAGATGCTGTTGCACAAGCAGTCACGCAACAAGCACAACTTGGTTTGACAACGATGTTGCCAACAAGCGATGCGCAGTGGGTCGCGCAAGATCTTGCGCAAAGATTTGGTGTAGCAAAATGGCAATTTGCAATCAGTGCAACTGATGCAAATAGGTTTGTGCTGCGATTTGCGCGCATGTTGACAGGTCGACCCAAGATCGTTGTCCATGACTGGTGCTATCACGGTTCGGTTGATGAGACACTCGTAATTCGAGATGCGAAAGGCAACACGGTCAGTCGTCCTGGTGCAATAGGACCACAGGTCGATCCAGCACTGACAACCCGAGTTGTTCCATTTAACGACCTTGTAGAACTGGAACGAGTCTTGGCAATCGGTGACGTCGCATGTGTGCTGATCGAGCCAGCACTCACCAATATTGGAATCGTGTTACCGCAAGACGGCTATATACAAGGTGTGCGCGACATCACTCGAAAATACGATGTGCTTCTTGTTGTTGATGAGACGCACACAATTTGTGCAGGACCTGGTGGTTGCACGAAATTGTGGAATATCGACCCCGATTTTGTTGTCATCGGAAAGACAATCGGTGGTGGAATACCTGTTGGCGCCTATGGCATGACGGGTGAGATTGCGTTGCGTTTAGAAGCCGCTATGACGGGTCACGATGTAGATGTATCGGGTGTCGGCGGAACTTTGAGCGGAAGTGCTCTTGCAATGAGTGCGATGAGGGCAACTCTTTCAAATGCATTAACTCAAGAAGATTTCGACCAAACGATTCCTTTGGCAACAAGGTGGACCCAAGGAGTCGAACAAGCATGCGCCAAGAGAAATCTTGATTGGCATGTGCAGCAGTTGGGATGTCGCGCGGAGTATTGGTTTTGTACACCACCAATTGATGGCGCTCAGGCTGCTGCCGCCGTTGATCCGATGCTTGAGTCGTTCTTGCATCTCTTTTGTCTCAATCGTGGTGTATTGCTCGCTCCTTTTCACAACATGGCTCTGATGTCGCCATTTCATAGTGCGGCAGATGTTGACAAGCACACAGAGGTCTTTGCGTTAGCCCTTGACGCAATCATTACTGCCTAGTTGCTGATTGGAAGCTGCGCTGCATGACGAATGAACATTTATTGATCATTTCCGTGATCATTTTGTTGACATCGGTGATTCAGGCCACAGCCGGGTTTGGGTTTGCGCTGCTTGCTGTTCCGCTCATGGTGCTGTTCATTGACCTACATGAAGCCGTGATCATTGCAACGTTGCTGGGGACCGTCAGCAACTTTGGACAGGCTTGGCAATTGCGGCATCATCACGACCGAGAGATTGCCAAGATATTTATTGTTGCATCCTGTCTTGGTGCACCGTTTGGATTCGCCCTCTTCCGGTATGGAAATCAAAACGTTATGAAGGCTCTTTTGGGTTGTGCTGTGCTATTCGGGGTGTGGATGCTCGCTCGGGGTCGCGACTTGCAGCATGCCAATAGAGCGCTTGATTGGACAATGGGTTGGGTGAGTGGTGTGTTGCTGATGGCAACATCGACCAATGGGCCTCCAATCGTGTTTACTTTGCAGGCGCGCAGGTTGCTGCCAGATGTGCAACGTGCAACCCTAAATCTCATCTTTTCGGTGACAGGTGTTTCGAGTATCATTATTTTCGCTGTCGCTGGCAAAATTCACCTCGATGAATTGCGTGTTGCGTTGATCACGACGCCTTTGATGCTGCTCGGAGTGTTTATCGGAACACGAGTGCGCGTACACATTGACGCTGTCCGTTTTAAAAGAATGGTGTTAGTGCTTCTGACTCTTGGTGGAGTCAGCAGTCTCATTTCGGCGTTTGTTGGCTAACTAAACCACTGCAGCCAATCGGCTTTGGTTTTTGGCTTAAAGACATAGTTGGTTTGGCGAACTTCTGCGAGTGATCGGGATGAAGGATCGGAATACCGGTGTCCCGGATAGACGACTGTTTGATCGGGAAGAGCAGACAGAGTTTGCAGACTCTCAAACATTTGATCTGGGTTTGACCCGGGCAAATCTGTTCGTCCACAACCTTCAAGAAATAATGTGTCTCCTGCGATCAGTTTGTGGTCTACCAAGAAGCACTGACTGCCTGGTGTATGACCGGGTGTATGTACCAAACAAATTTCAATGTCACCAACTTTGACTGTGTCTCCTGGCTGGTGTTGGTGCAAATGATCTGCAGACACGCCAGTTGTGCGCATTATCCATTGCGCCTCGAGTTCCTGCACATGTATAGGAATATCCACCTTGCTCAGAAGTGTTGCAATGCCATCGATGTTTGCGCCCATCATTGACCCTCCAACATGATCGGGGTGGTAATGAGTGGCCAGTGCTCCAACGACTTTCATACCATCTTGCTCCGCGACACTGAGTAACTCTAAAATAGCATAGGCAGGGTCGACGATCATACATTCACGGGTTGACTTGTCGCCAATGAGATACACGAAATTGACCATTTGCTGCGCAAGTTGGTTGCTAGTGGCGAAATCTCGGCCGGAGAGCAATTGCTTAAAGTAGATCTGATTTGAATCAG
>CAXNNK010000077.1:0-4511 GCA_964203725.1 Ilumatobacteraceae bacterium
CGCGCTGTGGCACCGAAGTGTCAGCAGTGTTGTACGGATCCATAACGCTGTCGTTACCAACACGACCGCCAATTCCCATCATGATTCCGTCTACATATCCTGGACGGTCGATGGTGAGTGCAGCAGCCTGACGGATGCGCTTGTCTTGGAACGGACCGAAGTTGGTACGCATGTGGACGTGTGCGAAACCAGCACCTGCTGGCAGTGTGTTGATTGTGAACTCGGCCTCATCGAGGGCGAGTGCGTCAGCGGCTTCCATTGCACCGATGAAGTCAAGCTCGCCAGTCTGCAACTGAGGAAGTGCTGTTGCAGCCGAGACAAATTGAACCAACTCAACTGACGTAAATGCTGGGGCAAAGTTTGTGTCCCAGTAGTGCGGGTTCTTTTCGTACACAGTGCTCTCGGTGTTGACGTGGCTCACCATTTTCCATGGGCCAGCCGAGATCATTGTCTCTTCCCAACCCGCACCGCCGAATGCATCTTTTTTGATGATGCACATGCCGTAGCAAGCTGAAGATACGAAGTACGGGAAGTTACCGTTTGCCTGTAGCAAGTTGAATTGAATTGTGCTCTCGTCAACTTTGACTACGCCAGCTGCGTCCAAGATGTTGTCGTAGTTGCCCTTTGAACGAGAAACACCCTTGTGGATTTCCTCATCGAAGATGGCTGTGTAGGTGTAGACAATGTCGTCAACAGTGAGTGGTGTTCCATCGTTGAACATGACGCCTTGACGAATCTTGAATGTCCAAGACTTTGCATCTTCTGATGCTGTCCAGCTCTCTGCAATACGCGGCTCGAGTGAGCCATCAGGTAGCTGCCAAGTAAGCCATTCGCCAACCATGCTCAAGATGAACAATGATCCACCCGAGGTTTCCCATGGTGCTGCGACGTGCTCTTGCTTGCCGGTTGCAATGCGAAGTGCTGTGCTTACTTCTTCTGGTGCTACAGTTTCTTCTGTAGCGGTGTCGCTTGAGCTATCTCCGCAAGCGGCTAAGCCAACAACTGCTGCGCCTGCTGTAACTGCTGCTGCACCTTGAACGAAGCGACGACGAGAAATCCTCGACGCAACAACTTCTTTAATATCTTCATTAATTTCTGACATGTACTTCCCCCTGTTTGGTAATTGGTAAGAAGTACTTTATCCACGGCTGGTGGGTGTATGTCAACTTTGGCTTACACCCCGTTGAGATTCAGACCTTGAGCAGGCTGGCGGGGGTGACGGCTAGGGCAGAACTCAGACGCACAAGGGTGTCGAGTGCTGGAGAGAAATGGCCATTTTCGATGCGATTGATGGTCTTGCGGTCGACTCCTGCCAATTCAGCAAGACGCGCCTGGCTGAGGTCGTGTTTGGCTCGCAAGGTGAGCAGGCGGTCGGCAAGCTCGGTGCGCATGTTTTGGACATCGCGCTTGAGTGCAGTTTCGCTTGGCTTAGAAACAGACTTTGCTGTGGGCTTTGATTTTGCTTTTGTTGCGGTTTTTGACACACCGATCATAGTACTAAATACTCCGTTGTGATGCGTTGCTCAGAACACAAGTCACATCAGAATTCGAATTTGCGGCTGCTCGTAGGCTGAGGAGATGCGCATCGGTGTGTTGACTGGCGGTGGTGATTGCCCCGGACTCAATGCGGTGATTCGCGCAATCGTGCGCAAGGCGACTCGAGACGGGGCGGACGAAGTGTTTGGTTTTTATGACGCGTGGGACGGCGTCATGGAACAACGCGGAGTTGTGCTCAATGATGCAAGTGTGCGAGGAACACTCCCGCGAGGCGGCACCATTCTGGGCACGCGTCGTGGAAGTCCGCTTGAAACACGTGATGGCGTGGATCGAGTCAAGAAATCTTTTGCCGACCTGGCCGTCGACGCATTGGTGGTGATCGGCGGAAATGGATCACTCACTGTTGCATCGATTTTGGCTGAGCAACATGGGTTGCCAATGGTTGGTGTGCCCAAGACGATTGACAATGATGTAGTCGGCACTGACACCACATTTGGTTTTAATACTGCAGTGCAAATTGCAACCGATGCAATTGATCGATTGCACACAACGGCAGAAAGTCATGATCGTGTGATGGTTGTGGAAGTGATGGGACGCGATGCGGGATGGATTGCATTACACGCAGGCATTGCTGGCGGTGCCACTGCGATACTCGTTCCTGAAGTTGAATTTGACATCGACAAGTTGTCAAGTGTGATTGCGCATCGCCACGATCGTGGCAGGTATGCATCCGTCGTGGTTGTTGCAGAAGGTGCAAAGCCGATGAGCGGATCGCAAAGCAGTTCGTTGATGCTGCCAGAAGGGCAACGAGATATTTATGGTCGCGAGCGCTTAGGTGACATAGCGCATGTGATTGCGCCTGAAATTAGCAAGCGCACTGGATACGACTCTCGAGTGGTGCAACTTGGCTATGTGCAACGCGGTGGCACGCCAACAAGTTTTGATCGCGTGCTTGCAACACGATTTGGTTTGGCTGCAGTTGATGCTGTGCGCGACCGTGCATTTGGTCAGATGATGGTGATGCGTGGAAACAACATAGAGCGGGAGTCGATGCAAGTGACGAGCGGTAAAACACGCACGATAGACCTTGCGCTATTTGAAGATGTTGCCAACACTTTTTTTGGCTAGCTATCTAGCCAACTAGCAACCGCAATCAGTTTGGCGGACCAAATTGACGGTCGCCTGCGTCACCAAGACCCGGCACGATAAATGCATGTTCGTTGAGTCGTTCATCAACTGATGCGGTCACGATGTGTAGGTCCATTCCTGATTTTTCAAGGTAAGCAATACCCTCGGGTGCTGCAAGCACGCAAGCAATCGTGAGTGGTTGGGGTGCGCCGCGCGCAGCAAGGATCTTGCAACCATGCTCAAGGGAGCCACCAGTTGCGAGCATCGGGTCGAGCACGATGCAATGACGACCGTCGAGACGTGCAGGAAGTTTTGCAACGTATTCACTTGGTTCATGAGTGATTTCATCGCGTTGCACGCCGACAACAGCAATGTCTGCATCTGGCAGCAACTCCATTGCTGCTGGCAACATTCCAAGACCAGCGCGAAGGATTGGGACGAGCACAGGTCGTTGGGAGATTTGCCAGCCGTCGGTTTCACACAGTGGGGTCGTGACTCGAACTTTGCGTGTTGGTACTGATCGTGTCGCTTCGGCGATCACGATGAGTGAAAGCCTGCGCATCTCGGCGCGGAAGACTTGGTTGGACGAATTTTGGTCGCGCAGATTGGTGAGTGCTTCGGCTGCAATTGGGTGATCAACAATGGTGACGGTAACGGGCATACCTACCATCTTGGCTGATCGGTAGGGTTTTAACCAATGGAAAGTCCATTCAGCCCAAGTGAGCCCGAACAATTGGGTGGAAGAGAGATTCGCGTTGCCCATACGCCTACCGATGCGGCATTGATTGCCGAGATCTTTGATCAAGTGTGGGACGTGAAATCAATGGTTTCGCCGGAGATTATGACTGCAAGCCTGCACAACGGCGGCTACGGAAGTGTCATATATATGTCTAGTGGCAACGATATAGCAAGCGGCAACATGTTCAGGCCGGTTGGGGCAGCCTTTGCGCTGGTGGGTAGGTCGCTACCGGGATACCACGGGCCAAACCTGCATTCGCATGCAACGGGAGTGTTGCCAGAATTTGTTGGCAAGGGACTTGGCGAAATGATCAAGAGGCATCAGTGGGACTGGGCTAAGGAGAATGGTTTTGACACCATCACCTGGACCTTTGACCCACTTGTGCGACGTAACGCGCATTTCAACCTTGTGAAGTTGGGTGCGCGAGTGCTTGGTTACCACCAAAACTTTTATGGTGAATTGGATGACGGCATCAATGCTGGCGAGCAGAGCGACCGGGTGTTGGTGCGATGGGACGTAACAGGGGTCGATGTGCCCCTTGGAAAAAGTTTTGTTGAGTCAACCCCTAATTCGATGGTGATTGAAACACCTGCCGACATTGAACAGTTGCGCAAGACTGATCGAGTGCAGTCTGATGGGTGGAGGGCTCGACAACGAGCAGCGTTTGAATCTGCGCAGTTGAGTGGTTTGCGAGTAGTTGGATTGAATCAAGATTTTTCGTATGTACTAGAAGTACGAGATGAAACAAATGAAACAGATGGGGCATTGTGACAATCGAACATATTGAAATTTTGCGCGCGCATATCAACCTCGTGTCACCATTTCGCACTTCATTTGGGGTAGAGGTCGATCGCGACTTGTTGTATGTGCACGTTGTTGGCAGTGACGAAGAAGGTTGGGGTGAGTGCGTAGCAATGGCCGCGCCGTTGTACTCGAGCGAATATGTTGATGGCTGCGATGAAGTGATCACGAGGTACTTGTTGCCAATGATCACTCCGACCATGACGGCTCAAGAGTTTGTCTCGGCAGCCTCAAGCATTCGGGGCAACTTCATGGCCAAAGCCGCAGTAGAAACGGCACTTCTTGATTATCAATTGCGCCGCGACAAGATGTCGCTTGCTACTTTTTTGGGAGCGACCCAAACACG
>CAXNNK010000078.1:0-4484 GCA_964203725.1 Ilumatobacteraceae bacterium
GCCATGTGGCTCAGTGTCACAACCACTCGCATGACCTACATCAATCCAAACTCAATTACCTCAGCAATGGATGCCATCAGCGCTGGGTGGACACTGGGCCGCAATGTTGCCAATATCCAATGTGAAAAATGGGAAACCATGCTCGACCAACCTCTCGCAGATGTGCGAGCGCGTTACGGCATTACTGGTTCCCCCAGTTTGCGAGTTGCTCAGGCTGTTTAAGTGGAAATGCTCTGTTTTTAGAACTGCAGCACCGAATTGATTTCATAGCCTTCAATCAGACTGCGGCCGCCTAGCGCGGGCAACTCAATCAGAAACACCAACCCGGCAACTTTCGCACCAAGACTCTCCACCAAACGAATAGTTGCAGCGGCAGTGCCGCCAGTAGCCAACACGTCATCCACGATGACCACAGAGTCGCCCTCGCCCACCGCATCGGCATGAATCTCGAGTGTGTCAGTGCCGTACTCGAGCGTGTACGACTCACTCACAACAGTCCAAGGTAACTTGCCGGGTTTGCGCACCGGCACAAAACCTGCGCCAATGCGCATTGCCACTGGAGCAGCAAAGATAAACCCACGGGCTTCGACCCCGATCACCTTGTGTGGCTTCGTGTCGCCACACAGCAACACAAGCGCGCCAACAGCCAGATCGAAACCAATTGGGTCGGCAAGCAACGGAGTGATGTCGCGAAACATGATGCCTGGAGACGGCACGTCTGGAATGGTGCGAATCAGACTCATGATTTTGTCAATAGTCATCGCAGAAAAACTATTCGGATTATTTCAATTAGACGCGTGCACGCGACTTGGTAAAGCGCATTGCACCGTCTTCAATTGGTGATTTGCGAAACATCTTTTTATCACGCTTGAAATTTTGTGGGTTGATCCACGGCTCGCGGTCGCTTTGGCGAGGAAACTTATGCATTGACCTCTCCATATAGCCAGAGGTGAAGCTGTCAATCCACGGGCGTTCTGGCATTCCCTCATCACTCTCGCGCAATTCTGGGGTACAAATCTCGGTGCCCGTCTCTTTCATGTGGTTGAGCAAGCGACACACATAGGTGCAGATCAAGTCGGCGCGCAACGTCCACGACGCGTTGATGTATCCAAAGACCGAGCCCATGTTGGGCACTCCCGAATATCCGAAGCCTTTGTACGACCATGTCTTTGCAAAATCAACTGGCTTGCCATCGACAACAAAGTCCATCTCGCCGAGTGTGACCAGATTGAGGCCGGTCGCGGTCACGATGATGTCGGCTTCAAGGGTCTCACCCGATGCGAGTGTGATGCCAGTTTCTGTGAAATTTGCAATGGTGTCAGTGACCATCGTGGCTTTGCCAGATCTAATCGATGCAAACAAATCACCATTTGGCACCAAGCACAAGCGTTGATCCCATGGGTTGTACTTGGGTGTGAAGTGTTTGTCGACGTCGTAGTCGGGCCCGAGTTCGGCGCGTACGCCACCCAACAACAGTGCCTTAATCTCGAGTGGTTTCACACGCGTGCGCTTGTACACAATCTGTTGCATCGTGGTGTTCTTCAGTCGAGTCACGCTGTAGGCCATCTTTGCTGGCAAAAACTTGCGCAAGCGATTGGCCACCGGGTCAGAGTCTGGTCTTGACACGACATATGTTGGTGAGCGCTGCAGCAACGTGATGTGCGCGGCTGTTTGTGCCATAGCCGGCACCAACGTCATTGCAGTTGCACCCGAACCAATCACGATGATGCGCTTGCCTGCGTAGTCCATATCTTCTGGCCACTTTTGAGGATGCACTATTTGTCCCTTAAAGCGATCGAGTCCTGCAAACTCTGGCGTGTAGCCGCCCTTGTAGCTGTAATAGCCAGAGCACATAAACAAAAAGTTGCAACTCATTTGCACAGTTTCGTTCGTGTCTTTGCGCGCTGCGGTCACGGTCCAACGCGCGTCATCGGTCGACCACTCGGCTTTCGTTACCAAATGTTTGAAACGAATGCGTTTGTCAATGCCGTATTCAACAGATGTGTCCTGCACATACTGCAAAATGGATGGTCCGTCGGCTATCGATTTGGCTGCAGTCCACGGCTTGAAGCTGTAGCCAAGCGTGTGCATGTCGCTGTCCGAGCGCACTCCTGGATAGCGAAACAAGTCCCACGTGCCACCCAGAGTGTCACGACCTTCAAGTATCACGTAACTGCGATCTGGGCTCATCGTTTGTAGGTGATAACCAGCCCCAATGCCCGTAAGTCCTGCACCAACCACAACTACATCTACGTGTTCCATTGGATCAAACTTTACTCAACGCAGGTCAGTGACTCTGTAGTCGGGCATCCTTCACCCATTTCCAATGCATTCGTCCATGATCGGCATTTGCTGCCAATACTCCGCCCACCGTGCCATCGGCCCAGGGTGCGCCAGGCAAGACTTCTTCCAACTGAGCATCACTCAAGTCGGACAAGAGTTGCAATGTGACTGCTCGTGCACTTGAGCCAAGAGCAACGACTTCACTGAGCGACTTACCATGGTGAGTCATTTGCCATTCCTCAGTCATTGCGTGCACTGACGCCATGATCTGCACTGTCGAACGAGCCACGCCATTATCGTCAACGCGCAAACCCACCGGGTTGGCATCACCTGCAATGTGCTTACGAATCATTGCAGCAAAATTACGTTCAATCAGCGCCAAGTGTGCCAGATGATCGAGTGCCGACCAAAAGTTTTGCGGATTGTGCTCGCTCGGTGTCAGGTCGGCATATAACTCATCGTTTGTCAATGCTGCATATGTATTCAGTAGCCATGCCCGGTCTTCATTCAGTTTCTTCTCTATATCAAGACGATTCATCTCGTCAGACTAGACCACTCGTAAACTGCGGATGTGCCAGTTTTTGAGCGAGATTCACTGTCAATCAATTATCAGATCATTGGAAGTGGCCCACGAGTTTTGTTTTTCAACGGCTCGGGCGGGTCAATTGAAGGTTCGCAGTTACTCATCAATGCATTAGCCAAAACGTGTCAAGTGCTTGTGCACGATCAACGAGGTCTTGGCAAAACTTCGGTGCCGGATGGGCCATACACCATGGCTGACTACGCCCAAGATGCTGCGGCACTGCTCGATCACGTTGGATGGCAGACCACAAATATTATTGGCCTGAGTTTTGGCGGCATGGTTGCCCAAGAATTTGCTGTCACATTTCCTGATCGCGTTGATCGACTGGTGCTGATGTGTACATCTGCAGGTGGCATTGCTGGGTCGTCATACCCTCTTCACCAGCTTGCACAACTCCCAACATTTGAACGAAACAAAGCGTTGCGGGTGCTGACCGACACTCGATTTACCGATGAATGGCTTGCAGAGCATCCCGTAGACGCTGAAATTATGCGCTTTCAAGAAGATCGTCCAGACACCCAGAAAACCAAACTTCAGATAGAGGGCGAACGACTACAACTTGAAGCACGCATAGGTCATGATGTTGCCGACCGACTGCATCTCATCTCAGCACCAACATTGATTACTGCCGGCAGATTTGACGGCATCGCACCACTGGCAAATTCACAAGCAATTGCCGAACGAATTCCACACTCAACGCTCAACGTATACGAGGGCGGTCACCCGTTTTTGTCCCAAGATCGCCAAGCAATACGAGACATCCGTACTTTTCTTAGTCAGTAAGAGCCGATAAACTGAAAGTTCCTTCGCGGGTGTAGCTCAATGGCTAGAGTCCGAGTTTTCCAAACTCGTTATGCGGGTTCGATCCCCGTCACCCGCTCTCAGTGGTAATGCCCAACGGTTGATTATCGCAATTGCGATGTTTGCGCCTGCAGCAGCGGTGAGCGCAGTGCTGACTCCATATTTGGACGCAACTAACCCCCACGCAAATGCACCGATCGATGCACCGAGCCACACCATCAGCATCGCGAGTGACGAACCACGACCACGCACCCAATCGGGCAACTGCACCATGAATGTAGAAAACATCGTGGTCAGCATTGCCATGGTGCCAAGACCGCACACCAACATCGCACCAATTGCAACGGAGATGTGAGACGTGTTGGCAAATACTGCGGTGCCACACGACCACACGGCTGCCGCACAAAGTACGACCATCTCGGTTGACATCGCACCACGCACTCGCGGCAATACCCACACCGCCGCGACCGAACCCACACCAAGCGCACCCGAGAGCAAGCCGAAGCCACTGGCCGACACATCCAAATTCTTTCGCGCAACAACCGGCATCACCGAGGTGAGAGCCGACGTGGCTCCTAGTACGACAGTGAGTCTCAGGGCGACATTGCGCAAATGTGCCGCTCCAACAATGTGTTTGATACCTTCACCAATTGCATGATTTACCCCCTGCGCACGAGGCTCACGGACTGCAGTCGACTTAAATCGCTGTGTCACAAAAACGATGCCGATGAACGAAAAAGCATTGAGAGCAAACACTGCGGTGCCACACGACCACACGGCTGCAGCACAAAGAACGACCATCTCGGTTGACATCGCA
>CAXNNK010000079.1:0-4342 GCA_964203725.1 Ilumatobacteraceae bacterium
TTGCCTCAGAGGCTCGCGATCGCAAAGTGCCTATTCGCATCGGTGTCAATGGCGGTTCTCTCGACCCAGCACTGTATGAGAAATATGGTGGCCTCACCGCAGAGGCGATGGTTGAGTCTGCTCTACAAGAGATCGCATATTTTGAAGAAGTTGATTTTGACTTGATCAAGATTTCTGTAAAAGCCTCCAACGTTCCATTGATGATCGAGGCATATCGCCAACTCAGCGAAGTAACCACTCATCCGTTGCATCTCGGAGTCACAGAGGCGGGGCCATTGCCCGGCGGTCTGATCAAAGCGACCGCAGGTATTTCGACACTGCTCATGGAGGGCATCGGCGACACGATTCGCTACAGCCTGACAGCAGACCCTGTTGAGGAGGCACGAGCTGGCAGACAATTACTCGAGTCACTCGGATTGCGAGAGCGCAAAAACGTTGACTTGATTGCGTGTCCGAGTTGCGGGCGAGCAGAGATTGACGTCATTGATGTTGCCAATCGTGCTCAGGCAGCGTTTGCAGACAAAAAGATCCCGTTGCAAATAGCGGTAATGGGTTGCGTGGTCAATGGTCCGGGCGAAGCACGCGAAGCCGACCTCGGTATTGCGGCTGGCAACAAACGTGGTCATTTGTTTGTGAAGGGTCGCAACGTGGCAGTAGTGCCAGAGTCGGAGATGGTGGAAGCGCTGATCGACTGGGCCACATTTATTCACGAACACGGAGTGGATGCTGCAATAGCGCGAGTTGATACTGCGTTAGCAGAAAGAGAAGCAACAAAAGACCGCAATATGTTGCTCAAAGAACATGGAGACGATGTCAATCATGCCGACGAAAAAATTGTGGAGATACGAAAGAAAGTCGCCGGCAACTAGTAACTAGCAACTAGCCAGATGCAGCAGTTGTTGTCGTAGTTGTCGTAGTTGTCGTAGTTGTCGTAGTTGTCGTAGTTGCAATTTCGTTCCACATGTTGTGGGCAATCTCGACATAGAGAGTTGCACGCGCTCGATACCCAACAGGTTGTAGGTGCAGTTTGTCAAACGCAAACCACTTGGGATTGGCCGAGATCATTGCATGCCAGTCCACAACAGACACATTTGGGTAGTCAAGTGCAACGCGATTGAGGACTCTGTTGAAAACTGTTGATGCACGAATGTAATACTGAGAGTCAATCCGCAAAACATTCACCCACACCACCGGAATTTCACCAATCAGTGTGAGCAACTCTCGAATTCGATCTTCGTAGTAACGCACTTTGATGGAGCCTTGTAAGTCGTTGCTACCAAGCGCCACGATGACTGCCGAGGGGCGTACTTTTAACTTCAGATATTTTGCGTAGGTCTTGACGCCATTGCGAAGCGTGCTGGCAGGGCCGCTGATGTTGCGCGAGAACGCTCCATCCACAATCACTTTGTCAAATGTGCCGAGGGCCTCGAGTTGTGGAGTCACATTGCCAAAGCCTTTGTAATGAGCACCCCAAGTAATGCTGTCTCCAAGTATCAGCAGTGTGTGCGCTGGCTCATCTGCACGTGCACCATCTGCAACACAAATACTTGAAATGAGTGCAGCAAGAACAATGGTGAGAACTCTGCGAATCCGCAGGTTCAATGCGTTCCCCATGTGCGAAACACAGTTGCGGTGCCCGAGAGTTGTGCCGATTCGTTGTTGCGTAATATACATGCCTGACCTCGTCTCATCGTGCTGGCATCACCTGCCGTGCAGAGCAAAATCTCTGCTTGATGAGTCGACTTGATAGTGAGTTCACCTGCAACTTCAATGCGTTCAACACCAAATCGAGATGTGGAGACTGGGTATGTAAATCGACCAGGACTCAACTGTGTTGCGTCGACAACAGGGGGCGGGATTGGTTCAAAACGAGCAACGGCTAGGAACTCGTCGACACTCACATATTTTTTAGTGAATGCCGCACGCACGACGTTGTCGGAGGACGACATCACTTCAACTCCCGAGCCATTGAGATACGCATGTGCGTTGCCTGCACCAAGAAAAAGTGCTTGTCCTGGAGTAAGGCGCACATGGTGCATCAGCAATGCAACAAGTACGCCGCCATTGCCGGGGTACATCGTTGCCAAACGGCCAGCCCATGCCGGCAATTGCAAGGGAAGTTGATGTGGGCCAGTAGTCAATGCCCAGCGAACACATTCGGCGAGTCCATCGTTGTGAAGGTGTTGCGCAAGTTGTGTCCAGCCAAATCGTTTGCAAATTTCAAGAGTCTCTTCGACTGGTCGAAACCCACAAATGGCTTCAAATGAGGTCAGTGCAATCAGTAGTTCGGGTTTTGCTGATGCATCTCGATAGATGCGTTGTGGGGCGTCGAGCGAAATACCGATTTCGTTTTCTTGTTGAAAACCACTCGTGGCTTGTTCATCGGTTGGGTGAGTCTGCAGCGATAATGGTTTCTCGGCCGAGATGATCTTGACGAGGAATGAAAGGTCGCCGGCAAATTGTCCAAGCGGCTGACTTCCGTTTGGTGTCTTGACGAGCGACGGTCCACCCCTGTGCGTGCCAAACCACAGTTCGGCCCAGGGGCGAGCATCGGCTTCAGTCGAAAGAAATTCTGGAATGAACTGTTGGTCGCCCCAGTCGTAGTGCTGGACAACGCCGCGCAGTAAGTGCATCGTTATCTCGTCGCGCAGGCGTTTCTCACGTGGGCCGCGGCATCTGCAATAGCTACTTCAGTCGCCAAGCCTGTCAAACGGTCGCGTACTTCGACAACGCCATTGGCTGCGCCTCTGCCCACGACAACAATGATTGGATTGCCAATCAATTCGGCATCTTTAAACTTGACGCCAGGCGAAACGCCAATACGATCATCAAGCAACACGCGTATTCCTTCGTCGTCAAGAGTCTGTGCGAGAGTATTTGCGGTATCGGTTATGAGAGCATCTTCCTTGCCGGCCATCACAATGTGCACATTGAACGGGGCAATGGCGTGGGGCCAACGCAGGCCAATGTCGTCACACGTTGCTTCGGCTATTGCGGCAACTGCACGCGAAACTCCAATGCCGTACGAGCCCATCGTCACGGTTTGCGCTTTTCCGTTTTTGTCGAGCACGCTCAGCCCCAAAACCTCTGCGTATTTACGACCCAACTGAAAGACGTGACCAATCTCGATGCCTCGTTTGATGATCAGTGCAGAAGCACACGATGGGCATGTATCGTCGTCGCGCACTTCGGCAACGTCAATTATTCCGTCTGCTGTGAAGTCCCTGCCATGCACAAGATGCGCAACGTGTTTGCCTGTGGCATTTGCTCCAGTAATCCATTCGCTGCCCTGAGCAATGCGCGGGTCGAGCAAGTAGCGCACTCCAGTTGAATGCTCTAACCCGAGTGCGTTTGGTCCGATGTAGCCCTTGACGAGTTTTGGATTTGCTGCAAAGTGTGTGTCATCAAACGGCACCACTTCGGCCGGTGAAACTTGTGCTTCAAGACGCTTCATGTCGACTTCGCGGTCACCTGGCACGCCGATGGCGAGGGCTTCAATGCGACCATCTGGGTGGCGCAAATTGACAACAACATTTTTCAATGTGTCGGCTGCCGTCCACTGACGATCTGAGCGCTGCAAGTCTGCCCGCGAATTAAAGAGATCAACAAGTGTTTGAATTGTTGGCGTGGCTGGGGTGTCAAAGACTTGGGCTTGTGGGGTTGACTTCGAATCAATCGCAGCAGGAATACCAACACGAACTGCTTCGGTGTTGGCTGAGTAATCGCACGTAGTGCACTGCACAAACGTGTCTTCGCCGATCTCGCAAGGAAACAAAAACTCTTCAGACTGAGATCCGCCCATGGCGCCAGACATTGCTGACACGATTGCAAATGGCAATCCGAGTCGTTCGAAAATGCGTACGTAAGCATTGCGGTGAGCGTCGTAGCTCTGTTGCAAGCCCTCGTCGTCAATGTCGAAACTGTACGAGTCCTTCATTGAAAACTCGCGACCGCGCAACAGACCGCCACGTGGTCGTGCTTCGTCACGAAACTTGGTCTGAATTTGATAGAGCGAGAGTGGCAAATCTTTGTAACTCGAGTACAGGTCCTTCACAAGCAATGTAAACATTTCTTCATGGGTTGGACCGAGCAAGAAGTCCACTTTGCGTCGGTCTTGCAAACGAAACAGATTGACGCCGTAGTCTGTCCATCTGCCGGTGGCTTCATATGGCTCGCGTGGCAACATGGCAGGAAAATTGACTTCCTGTGCGCCAATGTTGTCCATCTCCTGGCGAATGATCTCGGCGACATGTTGGTACACACGCCAGCCGAGTGGAAGCCATGTGTAACCGCCAGGTGCTGCGCGGCGAATGTATCCAGCCCGCACAAGAAGCCGGTGGCT
>CAXNNK010000080.1:0-4323 GCA_964203725.1 Ilumatobacteraceae bacterium
ATCGTCGGCGCCGCATGGCTCGCAGTTCTCTTGCCTCCAATGGTTCGAGCCAAGTTGCACGGCAGCCCCTCCAATTCGGTGAGTAATTTCCGTCGTCAATTGAATTCCCTCGAGTCGTCGGGTGGCCGCAGCCAGCAGGGTCAATTGCGCAACATGGCACGACCGCTTGCACCGTCGCAGCAATATCGCAGTGCTCCTGCTCGCACATCGCGCCCACAACAGGGTGCATTAAGCAACCTCACTGGTGCGCTCATTCGCCCAGAAGGCGTGCGTCATCACCGTGCACCGCAAATGCTGAATCCGCAGGCCATGGTGCGCCAGCGTCGCCAAAACTTGGTAGTTGGTATGGCAGTTGTTGTTGGAATCTCATTGTTCTTGGCGTTCACAACCGGGTCGAGCGCATTTGTATATCTGTTTACGGTCAGCCTGCTCGCGCTCTGTGGTTACTGTTACGTGTTGGTGCAGTTGCGCATCAAGCGCGAAAACGAGCGGTACCTCCGCCAGTTTCGACGCGTCGCCTAAAGCCCCTGCCCGCTAGGGTTTGCTCAACAAATAGGGGCTGTAGCTCAGTTGGCAGAGCGGTACGTTCGCAATGTACAGGCCAGGGGTTCAATTCCCCTCAGCTCCACGCCAACGGCGAAGCAACATGACTAGGGGAGCACTACGTGACATTGAGTTGGACAGAAGCGAATGCAGCAGTAACTGCACAAGGACAAATCTTTGAACTCATCGACGCTGAAGTGATGGGCGTAAAGACACAAATTTTTAAGAATGCACCGCAAAACCTCGGACAAGTTTTTGCTGGCGCACGTGGCCACGGCGACAAAACATTTTTGGTCTACGAAGGCGAAACCTGGACGTTTACGAAAACGATGCAGCAAGTTGATGCGCTTGCCTCGCTGCTTCTAAATACATACAAAGTTAAAAAAGGCGACCGCGTAGCAGTGGCAATGCGCAACTATCCAGAATGGGTCGTTTCGTTTGCCGCGATTATCTCGGCAGGCGCTGTCAACGTGTCGATGAACTCGTGGTGGACAGAAGACGAAATGAATTTTGCACTCGAAGACTCCGGTGCGACCGTGTACATCTGCGACCAAGAGCGATACGACGTTGGCGCTGCATCATGCGCAAAGCTTGGAATCAAAGTGCTTGCCGTGCGCACTGATAAACCATTGGCCGCAGGCGTCGATAAGTGGGACGAAGTCTTGCCTTTGGGTGATGCTCACCCTGGCGCAGACATCAACCCAGACGATGACGCAACCATTTTGTACACGTCGGGAACAACTGGTCGACCAAAGGGTGCAGTGTCAACGCACCGAGCAATCATCTCGTCGTTGATGGCGTTCTCTTCGCGCAACGCAGTGCTCACGTTGGCCGGCACAAAACTCAAAGAGGTAAGTGGGCCCGAGATTCCAACATCGTTTATTTTGATTGTGCCGCTATTTCACGTAACAGGTTGCGTGCCCGTGATGATGAGCTGTTTTCTTGCAGGTCTCAAACTCGCAATCATGTACAAGTGGGACGCCGAGAAGGCTCTCGAGATGATTGAGCGCGAACAGATCACCAACTTCGTTGGTGTGCCAACCCAAAGTTGGGATTTAGTCAACTCGCCAGCCTTCGACAAGTACGACACATCGAGCCTTCGTGCAGTGGGCGGCGGCGGTGCACCATCACCAACATCTCTCGTGGGCAAGGTCAACGACAAAATCAAAAACGGAAGCCCACAATTGGGTTACGGCATGACCGAGACCAACGCATTTGGCCCTGGCATCACCGGTTCTGACTACTTGGCTCACCCAACTTCGACTGGTCGTGCAGTGTTGCCAATGCGCGTCGAGATTCGCGACGAAGAACTCAATGCATTACCAGTTGGCAAGTCGGGCGAGATCTGGTTCTTTGGACCGATGTTGATTCGTGGCTACTGGAATCGTCCAGAGGCAACTCAGGAAACACTCGTTGACGGATGGTTGCGCTCGGGAGACTTGGGTCGACTTGACGAAGATGGTTTTGTCTACGTGGAGGATCGCGTGAAGGACATGATTCTTCGTGGAGGTGAAAACATTTACGGCGCAGAGGTTGAAAGCGCAATTTATGAGCATCCGGCCATTCACGAAGCCGCAGTATTTGGTGTGCCACACGAACGACTTGGTGAAGAAGTGGCTGTTGCGATTTATCCCAACGACAACATGACGATTACTGCTGAAGAACTGTGGGCATTTCTTGACAACAAGATTTCCAAGCACAAGATTCCTACTCAGGTCGTGATCATTAACGAGCCATTGCCGCGCAACGCAGCAGGCAAATTTTTGAAGCGCGACTTGCAACAGCAGATCGTTAAGGGGACTCTCGTTCCTACAAAACGATAGTTATTGCTCTTCGGGCGGCCGAATATGCCGAAACTGGGCGAGTAGCAACACGTCATAGATGATCTTGAGTGCAGCGCATGCAAGAAGTGGCCATCCAAAATCGGATTGATCGAGCATCCAACCTGCAGCAATTGGCGGGAGTGCGGATGCGAGACTGCGCGGAACATTGGTGATGCTGGCCGCCGCTGCACGCTCTTCTGGCTTAACAACTGCCATGACGTAACTTTGGCGTGCTGGCACATCCATCTGCGAAAGTAGACCACGCAAGATAAACAGCGTCATTGCAAGCCAAACATTTGGCATAAACACAACACCGATGAGCAAGAAACTCGAAGGGATGTGTGTAAAGACCATGGTGCGCACAAGACCAATTCGCTTGGCGATGCTCACGGAGATTACGGAAGAAAACGCTGCGAGCACACCACTCGCAAAAAAGACTGCGCCCAACGTGCTAACCGCGAGATCGAACTTGTTGAAGACCCACAACGCAAAGATTGCTTGGGTTGTAAAGCCAGTTCCCAGCGAGTCGATACTAAATAGTGCGGCAAGTTTGTAAACGACACGACGTGAATCAGTAAGGGCATGTGATGTGTTGGTCGGATGAATGTTGGCATGACTGGACAATCGTTGATATATGAGCAGCACAACAACTCCTGCAAGTGCATACATCACGAAAGTAAGTCTGTAACCAGTCAGCGAACTGTAGTTGTAGCGCAGGGCTATCCATAACGGAATTCCTGCACAGAGAGCGCCGATTGAACCGATAAGTGCGCCATGGAGGCTGTAAATAGCAAACATGGCTGTGCGCTCTGAATCTGAAACCGATTGTGAAACGGACGCTTGCTCAAGGGGTAAAAACACGCTCACATCCCCAGCCGAAGGATTAAGAGGTCCCAAGAATCCGATGGCAAGAAGCACGACAAAACTTGTGGTGATGCCGAAAGCAATACCAGTTCCGATCATGATGCACGACGAATACACGAGTAATCGAGCCGGTGCTACTCGATGAGAGATGAGGCCAGTACCAAGTGTAAAAATCGCAGAACCGAAAAATGATGCAGTGACCACCGCCCCAATTTGAACACCACTGAATCCAAGCGCCAACAAGTAGGCGGGCAACATGACATAGACCATGCCATCAACAAACCCTCGAATGCCTCGAGTGGCGATAAGCATGCGGCCATCAGCAGTGGCACTTTTGGGGATGGAAAACCAGCCGTATCTCACATCTGCACGGTAGTTGCTAGACCAACTAGAGTCTTACCACGTGCCAACGATTGATTCGACCCGTGACGACGGGGTGCGATTCGATGTAGTCGCGATCGGAAATGCCTTAGTCGATGTCATCGCTGCAGTTGAAGATCAGTTTCTCGAACTCGAGCAAGTCGCGAAGGGCTCGATGACGTTGGTGGATGCCGAGCGCTCGGCGCATCTGTATTCACGCATTACCAAGCCAACACAAACGAGTGGTGGATCGGCAGCCAACACTGCGTACGGGCTCGCGAGTCTTGGCGGGCGCGCGGGTTTCATTGGCAAGATTGCCGACGATGAATTGGGTCGGGTATTTGGCAACGACATGAGAACTGTCGGTGTTGGGTTTCATCCAGGAGCCATATCGACAACCGAACCAACAGGTCGTTGCATCATTGCAGTAACCCCAGACGGCCAGCGTTCGATGAGCACATTCTTGGGTGCAGCGAGCTTGCTTGACCCAGCAGATATTTCACGTGAAGCAGTTGCATCTGGTGCCGTGTTGTTTCTTGAGGGTTATCTGTTTGACCGTGATCTAGCAAAAGAAGCATTTCGCACAGCATCAAAATATGCGCACGAGGCTGGTCGCAAAGTCTCGCTCACTCTTTCGGATTCGTTTTGTGTTGACCGCCACCGTGAAGACTTCATGGCGCTCATCAAGAACGACATCGATATTTTGTTCTGCAATGAATTTGAGTTGCAGTCG
>CAXNNK010000081.1:0-4273 GCA_964203725.1 Ilumatobacteraceae bacterium
AGAAACACCAACCGAACTTCTTGAAACACTCAAATTGCTCGACAACGGCGGCCCACTCAGCGGCTACCGCATTGCATCGTTGTCATGCTCGGGTGGCGAGGCTTCGCTTGTTGCCGATTTGTCTGAAGCAACAAACTTGGTTTTTGCACCATTCCCAGACGAACAACGTGCTCGCATTGAATCAACATTGACCGAACTCGTTTCGGTAGGCAATCCGTTTGACTATCACACGTTTATGTGGGGCGACAAAGAGGCCATGACTCGCACGTTTTCGGAAACGATGCGTGGAGAACACGACGCAACGATTTTGTTGCTCGATGCACCTCCCCGCCCAGATCAAGATGCAAGCAGTTGGGTTGTGGCGGCCGAAGCGTTTGCTGCAGCAAGCAACAACACCAAGCGACGCGGCATCATTGTTGCCACAATTCCAGAATGTTTTTCGGAATCGATGCGAAATTCAATTACTGCACTCGGCATGACTCCAGCGCAAGGCTTGCGCGAAACGCTTGTAGCACTCGACCGCTGTGCATGGCTTGGTAAGCATGCTCCGCAGAATGCTCCAGCCGTAGTTTCGACTCCTGGCAAGACCGCCATCGTTGATGAGGCACACGCCAAAGAGCGATTGAGCGCATGGAACATCGCAGTGCCACAAGGCGCTCGCTGCACACGCGAAACTGTTATCACCACTGCATCAAGAATTGGTTACCCCATCACCCTCAAGGGCCTGGGGCTTGCCCACAAAAGTGAGTCTGGCGCTGTGGCTGTTGGCCTGCAAAGCGCCGAACAACTGCAGACCTCAATTGCATCGATGCCTGCCGGCATCACCGAGTTTTTGGTGGAACAAACCGTCACCGGCATTGTTGCCGAAGTGCTGGTGAGCATTCGACGCACTGCTCCACTTGGCTGGATGATCACACTCGGTGCAGGTGGAGTGCTCACCGAATTATGGCGTGACACACAGTGTTTGCTCGCGCCAGCGACCAACGCCGACATTCGTGCTGCATTACAACGACTCCGTATCGCACCAATTCTCAATGGCTATAGAGGCAAGCCTGCTGCCAACATCGAAGCCCTTGTCGATGTAGTGACTGCACTACAACAGGCTGTCGTAGGCTCTTCTGTTGTGGAAGTTGAGCTCAACCCGGTGCTTGCCACCACAACTTCTGCAATTGCAGTCGATGCATTGCTCATTGACGAAATCAACTAGCGAAACGAGAATGTGATGCCGATTACAACGAGCACGTCAACCACTCCTGCAGGCACTGGCTCAATTCTTGAAATCATTCTTGATCGCCCTAAGGCAAACACCATTGACGCAGTAACAAGCCGAGAACTCAGTGAAATCTTTTCGGCATTCAATTCTGATTCGACTCATCGAGTCGCTATTTTTACCGCTGCAGGCGAAAAGTTTTTTTCGGCTGGATGGGATTTAAATGCGGCAGCCGAAGGAGAAGCATTCGATTCCGATTATGGCGTAGGCGGATTTGGCGGCTTTCCCGAGTTGCCCAACCGCAACAAGCCGATCATCGCAGCCGTCAACGGCATGGCTGTGGGCGGCGGTTTCGAGATTGCAATGGCCGCAGACTTCATCGTTGCTGCTGACCATGCACAATTCTTTCTGCCTGAAACACGCGTAGGCGTATTACCCGATGCAGGGGCCGTGCGATTACCACGCCTCATGCCCCGCCAACTTTCCAACGAGATTATCTTTGGTGGCCGCAGACTGTCGGCCGTAGAAGCAGAATCGTGGGGCATCGTCAATCGTGTCGTGCCGCTCGCCGATCTGATGGCGAGTGCACGTCAGTTGGCTGCCGAAATTTGTTTGTCTGCCCCGCTCAGCGTGGCAGCAGTACTCGAACTCAATCGAACACTTGAGAACGTAGATATTCAAGAGGCAATGAAACAGATGCGAGCTAATGCCGCATACAGAAAAGCAGTCGATTCACAGGACGCCATTGAAGGCCCTGCCTCATTTGCCGAAAAGCGCCCACCTCAGTGGCAGGGCAAGTAACTACAGCATCATTTATTGTCGCGACACTGAGTGCTGCAATACTTCACTTCATCCCAGTTTTTGGCCCATTTTTTGCGCCATTCAAACGGCAGACCACAGCGCACACAGACTTTTGGTGCAAAGCCATTTTTTGTCTTCGCTTGTCTCGCCATAGTTTATTGCAAAACTGTAGTTACGTTTTCTTTGACTGACGCATCACGCATTCGTCAAGCACATCCAAAAGCTCAAATGCACGCGAGTCGCTGTTTTCGGTCTGAAACTCGCGCATCGCATACGAAAAACTGGTGTTCATGCTTGGCCATGCGCCGTGAGTCGACCCACCTGCCCCAGTATGACCAAACGCATCAGGAGCCATGCCCAATCGCGACGGATTTGGGTTGATCTCAAAACCAATGCCAAAACGTAACTGTCGTCCAGAGAGTGCGTCGTTGCCTACTGATCGCTCGCGGCGCGCAAGCTCAATTGTCTCGGGTTGCAGCAATTGAACACCGTCTAATTGTCCGCCATTTACAAGCATCGCGTACAAGCGACTCATCGCATATGCGCTTGCCACTCCTCCACCTCCAGGCAACTCGATCTTTGCAAAATCTGGCGATTCAGCAAGTTCAACTGGAGTCATACCGTACACATGCAACAAACGCGGATCTATGGCTGAGCCTGGCAACAATGCTGTGTAGTTGTAATCTTTGGCTCGAGTAGTTTTCGCGATACGTGGCAACACTTCATCAACAGCACCAATATGCAAATCGAGTTGCAACGGCTGCGCAATTTCTTCTCGCACAAACGCGCCGATTGATCTTCCGTCTGCTCGTCGCACTAACTCGCTTGCAATCCAACCAAATGTCAGTGCGTGATACGTCGGTGACCCCACCGGCACAAACGGATGCTGCTCAGCCAACAACTGGGCCATCATTATTGGGTCAGATATCTCCTTCGCAGTGATCTTGCGCTCGATACCTGGAACACCAGCCATGTGTGCCAAAGCATCACCAATAGGCACGTGACCCTTGCCGCCCGCAGCGAACTCGGGCCAAACCGATTCAATTGGAGCTTCAAGGTCGAGCAGACCTCGTTCGACGCACATCAGCACAGCAACTGCACAGATGCCCTTTGTGCCAGACGCGATCACACATACTGTGTCGTCACTCCATGACGTGCCATCAGATTTTACGCCGCCCCATAAATCAATAACTTGCGTGCCGTTTACGGTTGCAGCAAAAGAGGCACCAGCCATCTCGTCTTTGTGATATTTGTTAAATACTTTGGCAACACTCTCGAAGCCTGGTGCAATGAAAAGTTGGCGACTCAATGAAATCAGTCCTTTAATCGACGGCGGCGAGCGTCTCTGGTGGATGTGTCCGCAATCGTTGGCACCGAATTGGTGAGAGGCCCAATCTTGCCGATGATCTCATCAGTAGTTGGCGCTGCACCAGACACATGAGTGTCGAGAGCATTGCGCATCGCAGCAAGATGCTCTGGTGAAGTGCCGCAACATCCACCAACGATTTGAGCGCCTGCATCGACAGCCATTCCGGCGTACGTATGCATCAACTCTGGAGTTCCTGAATACTTGATGGACACGCCCTCGAAGCGAGGTATTCCACAGTTGCCCTTTGCAACAATTGGTGTGGCAAAACCTTTCATCTCCGAGACAGACACGAGCATGTCGGACGCGCCAACACCACAGTTGGCACCGATGGCAAGTGGTTGTGGGTCGAGACCTTCAAATATTTGTTCGAGCGCACTCGGCATAATGCCCATCATCGTGCGACCCGCAGTATCAAACGACATTGTCGCCACATAGGGCATACCAACTTTGATCGCCGCCATTGCCGCTGCGCGCACCTCTTCGGGGGCCGACATGGTTTCTATCCATGCGACGTCTGCACCACCGTCTTTTAAGCCCTGAATCTGCTCGGCAAAGGTATCGATTGCTTCTGCTTCAGTCAGCGCACCAAGCGGTTCAAACAACTCGCCCGTCGGACCAACTGAACCTGCAACGATGACAGGTCGGCCAGCACCATCGGCGACTTTGCGCGCCAGTTGAGTTGCAGCACTTGCAAGTTCATGCACGCGAGCCTGAGCATTGTGCAATTTAAGTCGATGACGATTGCAGCCAAAGGTATTTGTCAAAATGATGTCGGCTCCAGCATCAACAAATTGTTGGTGTAACGACATCACGCGTTCAGGGTGATCTGTGATCCAAAACTCAGGTGGCTCACCAGCGGTTAAGCCCATCTGAAAGTAGTTGGTGCCTGTAGC
>CAXNNK010000082.1:0-4271 GCA_964203725.1 Ilumatobacteraceae bacterium
GCTACCAATGATCCGCGATGGGAAAAGTTGTTGCGTGGCGAGTGGGACGGAGTGGACGAAGACCCGTCAATATTTAAGGCGCGTGTAGTGGAAACAGTGGAAGACATGATTGCTCGGCACCCAGGTGGGCGTGTGGTGGTGGTGTGTCATGGCGGAGTGATCAACCAATACTTAGCCCATGTGCTGGGCATTGAGACCCATATTGGTTTTTTCTATCCGAAATACACGTCGATACACCGCGTTATGGCAGCGCGCTCTGGGCAACGATCAATTGTGAGTATTAACGAAGCGTCGCACCTGCGATAAATATCAGTCAAACGACTGTGGGCACAAAGCCCGCGGAAGTCCAAAACTATCTTCTTCGCGTAGTAAGTCACGATGTCGATTCACCCGTGACTCAAATTGAGTGATCGCTTCATAACGAGCTGCACGCTCTTCTTTTGTTTCTGTAATGTCGGTCATGATTGTCTCCACATGTGTCGCGATTGAATTTTTTAGCGTGGTAAATCAAAACTGAATCCTCAGAAAATCTTGCTCCCACTTCGATGAGATTGCCAGCACGATTTGGCCCGATGATTAGCTTGGATTCTCTACTGGGAAGAGATCTCAGTGCATTATTGATGGCATGAACCATGTTGAGTGTGCGGAGGGTATCTCTACCTCAGATGTGGAGATGAAATCAGGGTTTATGCACCGCGCAACACGGCTGGTATAAGTTGGGTCCATGAAACTCGGACCAGGACTTAGCTTCTCATGGAAACGTGCATTGGGTGTAACAAAAGTCAAACGCAAGATTTCGCGTGCGACTGGCATTCCTCTCACACGACAAGGTCGACGCAGCAAACTTGGTCGTTGGATGGGAATGAAGTAGCCGCTCGATGAATTGGGTTCCGAATGTCGTTGCACTGGTGATCATCGTGTGGTTGGTGAGGCGCAGTCGCAAACGCACCAAAGCCAGTCCAACCTCAAAGCAGAATTTACAGCCACCGCTCACACGCGACATGGCGATGATCGATGCCGAGATCACCATAGTGACCGACGAGATCGACTTCTTTTCGACATACAAAGATCATGATGCAGAACACGCCACTGACTCAATCGTGTTACAACAAGACGAACACTTGCTGGCCACACTGTCGGTGGTGGGATTGATCGAAAACAATCAGACTGAAGAAGGGGCCGAACCAGAGTTGCTGGACGAAGGTGAATTTATTGTGACGACGGTGCGTGGCGTGTTTGTGGGCAAGAGTGTGACCCATGATTTTCAGTGGAGCAAACTTGTATCGCATAAGACCGAACCGTTGATGAACAACGTGGTGGTGTATTTGCCGGTGAGCAACAGGCAAAAGATTTATGGAATTGCTGCCGACAGCGCTGGGATTGCCAACATGCAGCGGCGATTAGCCTTCGGCGTGGCAGTTGCGCTCGGACGCAACGAACAACATGTTGAAAGGCTCCTGGCAGAGCGCGAAAAGTTAAACAAAGAGAAGCAGCAATTTGGCGGATGAAGAAAACGAGAAGTTGAGATCTGGTGAGTAAAGCCAACACACGACTATTTTGTGCCATGGCAGTTCTCACACTTGCACTGACTTGCAGTCGTGTTGATGCAATCGGACCCCAATGTTTGGAAAGTGGCATTGGTTGCGCCGTTGGATCTGTTGGCCCCGGTGGTGGCATCGTATTTTATGACGCTGGTTCAATGCAGTGGTGGGGTCGCTTTTTGGAAGCAAAGCCTGATCGTGCGACGAGCACTAGTTGGGGCGCCGAAACATCTTTATATATAGAGCGAGATATCGAGGGATATGTAGAGGGAGAAGTTGGCCTGACAATTGCTCAGCAGCGACAGCGAGCAAAACAGATCGGAATGGGAAAGATCAACACATCATTAATGAACAATAAGTTGTTGCCCCCGAACCTGCAGGAAACAGGATGGTTTGTTCCATCAAAAGATGAGTTGAATGCACTGTTTGACTCTTGGAAAACCAACCGCTTACGACGAACGTTCAGTGCTTCACCAATGTGGACGTCGACAGAAGCAAGTAACTCGTTTGTGTGGTATCAACTTTTTCAAGATGGAACGCAATTTACTGATGCCAACGGAATTATTCCTTTGAAAACTGGCAACAAGTCGGATACAGCAAGCCAGGTTCATGTTGGTTCCAACTTTGCTTCAAGCCCATTTCGAGTGATACCCGTGCGTGCGTTTCCTGCAAGTACCGGAGTACCGCCAGCACCAGTAGTTGTGCCGACTGTGGCTCGAGTCAATGATGCCTGCGCGCAAAGCGCAACTTCATGCTCGATCGGAGACATTGGCCCAGGCGGGGGAATAGTTTTCTATGACGCAGGAAAAACTTTGCCGTGGGGTCGGTACCTAGAAATCGCACCAGCATCCTGCGAAGGTGTTGGTCTGCCATGGCGTGTGGGCAAAGCGCGCGTTTATACAAATTGGGAAACAGCTGGAAAACAGAGACTCGTTGCAAAGCAAGTTGGAATGGGCAAATCCAATACAAAAGTGATCACTCAATCATTTGACACTGGAAGCTATGCCGCACAATTTGCACAGGACTCAACCTGTAATGGAAAAGATGATTGGTTCTTGCCGTCCAAGGATGAACTCGACTTGGCGTATAACAACGTCGCACAGAATCGAGAAGGTGGAAAAGACACTCCGCTTGGCGGTTTTAATAAGGGTTACTACTGGACTTCGACTGATTACAACAACGTCACGGCATGGACCGAGTACTTCATGGACGGACAGCAATTTGATCGAGTGCAAACACTGAGCGGCAATAGGTTGCCTCCCGCAAATCCATTTCGAGTCCGAGCCATTCGCTCTTTTGGCTGAATAGTAAATTGTTGCGGCGGGTCGGTAGCGTAACCCCATTATGGGACATGTGCTTGGTGCAATTGCCTTAGTGCTCGGGCTACTTGTAGCCCCAAGCGGTACTGGCACACCCTCAGTGCTGCCAATCAAAAAGGAAGCACTACTCGTTGGCGACTCAGTGATGTCGATCTTGTTGCACACCGATGCTGCACTCACATTGCTCGAGAAGGAGCACCCATTTTTATTGCGCTCGGTGCCATGTCAGCGCTTGATCTTTATAGGGTGCAAGCCATTCGCTAAAGACAGTTCGCTCAAGTTGTTGCAGATGAACAAAGGTAAGTTTTCAACTGTCGTGGTGGTGGGCACTGGGTATAACGACTTGGATGATGCCAACTTTGCGCGAGCAGTACGCGAGATTACGAGCGAAGCAAAGACGCAAGGGGTTGAGGTGCTGTGGCTGACCTATCGACAAGCTGGCAACGTGCGCATGAAGAGTGTGTCGTACAACCGTCAGTTGTTTGAGTTGGAAAAAAAGATTGACAACCTGCACATCTTGCGCTGGTGCGATATCAGCAACGGACACCCTGAATGGTTTACTGCCGACTCGGTGCACATGAATGCCACTGGCGGTTTGGCATTGGCCAAAGCGATCTCGGCCGCCATTGGGCAACTGCCTACTACCTAATTTGGGAATTAGGGTTGTGGCGTGAAGATCGTTGACGGACTTTTATACTCACGAAGTCATGAGTGGGTGCTTGTCGACGGAGAGTCGGCGCGAGTGGGTATCACTGATCATGCACAAGATGCACTTGGGCAAATTGTTGATGTGCAATTGCCATCCATTGGTGATGCAGTTGTCGCAGGGAAAGCTGTTGCCGAAGTGGAGAGCAGCAAGAGTGTGAGCGATATCGGTTCGCCAGTCAGTGGCACTGTTGTCTTGGTGAATGAATTACTTTCCGATCAACCCGAACTGATTAACTCAGACCCGTTTGGTGCTGGCTGGTTGTATGAAGTGCAACTTTCGTACAACGAGATGCTTGAGGGCTTGATGTCTGCAGATGAGTATCGAACTCTCACGCAATAATGCCATAACGCAATTGCAAATGACTCATCAGTCAATAAAGAAGGTCCATGAATATGTGCGCGACGAATTCTCGCCATCTCTAATGAGCCAATAACGGACACTGCCCTTGTGCTCGCCCTGAGTCAGTTCGGCAATCGGTGCGCCAGGCTGGGGAAGATAGCTGATGATGTAGTTGCCAACGTCAAAGATTGCAGTTGGAGGCAAATCGATTTGTGCACCTGGTGTAATTTGTTTTCCGGTAGCAACAATTTCGTCGAGACGCGTAGTTTGCAACTCGATGCCATCGATTGTCAATGTTGCGGTGTATCCCTCAATAAAGTCGACAATGATTTCTGATTGCTGAAGAACCTGGTCACCTTGACC
>CAXNNK010000083.1:0-4254 GCA_964203725.1 Ilumatobacteraceae bacterium
GGAAGACATTCAGCCAACCAATGCCGACAAGCCTGTATTCAAGATGGCGCCAATCATTGTATTGATGAGCACGTTTCTTCTTGTGGTCGTCGTCCCGTTTGGCCCTGATGCATGGTTTACCGACCTTGAGACCGGCATCTTTTATGCGCGTGCCGTTTCGTCCATTTCGGTGCTTGGCATCTTGATGGCTGGTTGGTCAAGTGCCAACAAATACTCATTGCTCGGCGGTCTGCGCGCAGCAGGTCAGTTGATTGCGTACGAGTTGCCGATGGTGCTCGCAGTGATGGGCGTTGTCATTCAGGCCGGCACCATGAACTTGCAGCAAATTGTTGTTGCACAAAATGCTGGATCAATATTCGGCATCAACACTTTTGGCAATCCATATGTGATCACGCAATTCGTTGGGTTCATCGTGTTCATGATCGCTATTCAAGCCGAACTCACTCAGGCACCGTTCGACATGCCAATTGCCGAATCTGAATTGGTGTCGGGCTACATGACCGAATACTCGGGCTTCCGCTTCCTTATCTTTTTCATCGGCGAGTTTGCAACCGCGGGTGTGTTTGCAATGATCGCAAGTACCCTCTTCCTCGGTGGTTGGGGAGTGCCATTCTCATGGTTTGGCTGGACGTCAATGGACAGTGTTTCCAATTGGATGAACATTGTTGGACCGTTGATCGTATTCACCAAAATGATGGTGCTTACGTTCTTCATCATGTGGGTGCGATTTACCTATCCTCGTTTTCGTGAAGACCAACTGCAACGCTTTGCGTGGAAAATACTTATCCCCGTGTCACTTGCCAACATCATGTTGACCGCTGTATTGAAAGTGGTGTTCTAGTGGCGCAAGTTCCCGGGTTCATTAAAGGTCTCGGTATCACGTTTGGAACGATGATGCGCACGTTTAAGAACGGTTCAAACACCGTGCAGTATCCGCATGAAAAAGAAGCACCACCAATTCGTGCTCGTGGAGTAATTGCTCTGCACCAAGATAACTGCACATCGTGTATGTTGTGCTCGCGTTCGTGCCCCGACTGGTGCATCTACATTGAGGCCCACAAAGAACTTGCGCCACCACGTCGCGAGGGTGGTAAGCCACGTCAAGTGAATTTGCTCGACCGTTTTGACATTGACTACGCATTGTGTATGTACTGCGGAATTTGTGTAGAGGTATGTCCTTTTGATGCACTGTTCTGGAGCCCAGAGTATGAATACTCCGAGCCAAACATCACCGACATGTTGCACGATAAGACCAAGCTGAGTGAGTGGATGGAAACAGTTCCTGAAGCACCTGCACTTGAAGTCGGTGCAGACAAGAAGAAGAAGTAAGTCACCAATATGTTGATCGCTCAAAACATCGGTTTTGCAATTATCGCTGCAGTAATGATTGCTGGTGCTATTCGTGTGGTTACCACGAGCAACGTGGTGCACGGTGCCTTGTGGCTTGTGGTGGTATTGGCCGGAGCAGCCGCTCAATACATCTTGTTGGCAGCCGAGTTCGTAGCTGTTACCCAAGTACTCGTATATATAGGTGCAGTGATGGTGCTGTTTTTGTTTGGCACCATGCTCACTAGGTCGCGCATAGGCCGCGACAGCGGGCTCAACAACACGTATTGGAAGTTGGGTATTCCTGTGGCACTCGCATTATTTGCTGCAATGGCTATTGCGCTTGTTGACTCATTTGGTTCTGAAAAGATGCCAACAGATGGCGCGATCGTAAACACGCAGCAGATATCCGACCAGATCTTTGGACCATACCTCTTGCCATTCTGGGCGCTTTCATTTGTGTTGCTCGCCGCCGTTATCGGTGCAATTGTTTTGGCGAGAAAGGACTGACCACATGTTTGTTAACCAGTTCCTGATCCTCGCAGCAATCCTGTTTTGCATCGGCGTCTACGGTGTTATTGCGCGTAAGAACGGCGTGATGGTGTTGATGGCGATCGAGTTGATCCTCAACGCAGTCAACCTCAACCTCATCGCGTTCTCAATGCGTAATGGTTCGGCCGACGGCCAAACATTTGCGCTCTTCGTTATTGCTGTTGCTGCCGCCGAAGTTGGCGTTGGCCTCAGCCTCGTCTTGCTGATCTATCGCAACCGTCGCACCATCTCGCTTGATGACTTGTCAGAGATGAAGGGTTAACGATGTTTGCAGCCTCTGAAGTAACTGAAGCCGCAGTGGCACTGTCGTCGGGTTGGTTCCTCGAGCACGCCTGGCTCATTCCGATTGTTCCAGTGATCGGTTTTGCAATCATCATTCTGTTCGGCAAGCGCTTGCCAATGAAGGGCAGCGAAATTGGCGTGCTCTCCATGCTTGGCAGTTTGGTGCTGAGCGCTGGTGCGGCATCGCAGTGGATCACAAGAGTTAACGGGGCAGCAGAAGGGCAATTCATTACACCAGTAGTGCGGGTGTGGAATTGGTGGCAGGTGGGTGGCATCAAGTTCACGATCGGTCAGTCAATAGACGGACTCTCCATCATCGTGCTTGTTGTTGTTGCATTTATCTCCACACTTGTGCAGATTTATTCGCTCGAATACCTGCACGGCGATCGCCGCTACACACACTTCTTTGCGGCACTCACGTTGTTCTCGGCGGGCATGCTCGCCATGGTTGTTGCTGAAGACATGATCCTTTTCCTACTGGGTTGGGAAATTATGGGTTTGTGTAGTTTCATGCTGATTGGTCACTGGTGGGAAGAAGGTGCAAATAGTCGCGCGGCACTTAAGGCATTTTTCACCGTGCGCACCGGCGACATCGGTTTACTTGTCGGCATCTCGATGTTGTATTTCGCTTCCAATGAATGGACAACGAAAGAACTTGGTCTTTCAGGGTTTTCAATTCGTGGTATTTCGGCCTGGGCACTGTCTGGAGAGCCCAACAGCACCGTTATTTTGATCGCCGCAATTGCACTCTTCATCGCAGCCATTGGCAAGAGTGGTCAGTTTCCATTGCATACATGGTTGCCCGACGCAATGGCTGGTCCAACGCCTGTCAGCTCGCTCTTGCACTCATCAACAATGGTGGTTGCAGGAGTGTTCTTGGTGGCACGCTTGTATCCAGTATTTTTTACGGGCTTCGACATTCTTGGCACTGGCAGCAACCTGATCACGATCATTGGCGGCATCACGATCATCATTGCCGCTGCACTTGCATTCGTGCAGAACGACATCAAGAAGGTGCTCGCGTATTCAACGGTGAGTCAGTTGGGATACATGATGATGGGGCTTGGCGCCGGCGCTTGGACGCCAGCGGTATTTCACATTTTCACTCACGCATTCTTCAAAGCCTGTCTGTTCTTGTGCGCTGGGTCAATTAGTCATAGCGCATCGCACCACTCGTTTGACATGAAGAAAGACATGGGTGGCTTGCGCAAGTTCATGCCAATCACGTTCACCACGTGGATCATCTCAACCCTTGCACTCTGCGGAGTTTTTCCATTCTCGGGCTTCTTCTCGAAAGACGAGATCATCGACAACGTTGGCCACAATGGCTACAACACGTTTATGATCATTGGCCTTGTTGGCGCATTCATGACTGCTGCGTACATGACTCGGGCGACATACCTCACATTCTTTGGTGCTCCCCGAGGCGCAGCAGCGGGCGAGCATCATGATGCGCATGACGCACATGCAACAACACATGATGCACACGATCCGCATGTTCCGCATTACGAAGGCGACACACATGCTGATTCGGGCCCACATGAAAGTGGATTGTTGATCACCGTGCCGTTGATGATTTTGGCAACACTTGCGCTCGGCTCTGGCTTTCTCAATGCAACACCGTTCGGTGAAAGTTGGGAGCGCATCAAGACGTGGGTCGAGCCCTCTGCGGTAGTGGTGATGGCTGCATCATCAGATGGTCACTCAATAGAAGCTTCTGGTGATGCGGTTGCGAGCGAAGATGGTCACCATGAGTCGTCGTGTGGAAGCGAGACCCCCAAAGATGGTGTGTGTTATGCACCGCAGTTGAAGCACGCCCCGTTTGCCTGGTCCAAAGCAGCAGTGTCGTTGATCATTGTTTTCGCTGGGCTTGTTATCAGTTGGCTGTTGTGTGTTGCGCTCTACACGCGCAAAGACAAGCGCCTTGTTGGACTCACCCAGCGCAACGCAGTATTGCGCAGCGGCTACCGATTGCTCGACAACAAGTACTACTTAGATGCACTGTATGAGAACGTGATCGTTAAGGCAATTGTGGGGCCGATCGCAGCAGGGGCCTACTGGTTCAATCAACGCATTTTGGATGGCATCTTGCAC
>CAXNNK010000084.1:0-4158 GCA_964203725.1 Ilumatobacteraceae bacterium
CTTCCATTGGAATTCCGTTGTTGATGTAGTCGACGATTGAGCGATGGAACTCGTGTGGTGCTAGCGGCTGCAATGGTGCAACTCGCGAGGTTCCATCAATGTGATGCACGGAGAGTATTGCTGGCAAATCGGCAACTGCTGGTTCGCCAGCAGAATTCCAATCTCCAATGATTGCCCCCTGCGTGCCCAGCACATAAAACTTGGGTTTGCGAGCAGCCGCAAGATCGGAATGAACAAACGTTGCTTGCTTGCCGGATGCAAATGTGATCGTTACATGGGCGTGATCAGCGTTTGTTGCGTGTGTCCAGACGCGTTTGTGGTTTTGTCCACTGACATGGGCAACATCGTCAGGAATGATGTTCAGAATCTGATCAAGGAAATGACTACCCCAATCAAAAATTGCACCACCAGATACTTCGGCGTTTGAATGCCAATAATCGCAAGGTCGTGAATATCCGCCGACAAAACTGTCGTAGTGATACACCTCGCCGATTTCGCCCGAGCGAATGATCTGGCGCATCGTCACGAAGTCATCGTCAAACCTGCGATTCTGATACACGACAAGCATGAGTTTTCTACTTGCAGCAAGCTCAATCAACTCGTCGCACTGATCAGCAGTGAGCGCCATTGGTTTCTCAAGCACAACATGAATGCCGCGTGATAGTGATTCTTTTGCCCACTGAAAATGGCTATTTGGTGGGGTTGAGATAACAACAAGATCAAGAAGCCCAGAGTCCAACATCTCGGTGGCATCGCTAAATGTGGACGCATTAGGTGCAAGTTCGAGCGCTGCAGCCACCCGTTCTGGGTTTGTGTCGCATACAGCCATGAGTACGAGACCAGCGGTATTTTGGGTCGCAATATTATGTTCGTGCCCAATTGCCCCATACGCAAGGAGCCCAACGCGGATGAGACCGTTATTCATCACTAAATAGGCTATCTCTCGCTGCCCATGATCGGATTGTGGTGAATGGAGGCGTTTTTGCTGATGGTAAGTAGTTGGCGACGGAGCATGATGCCATCACCTGGTCCGAGGATGAGTTTTTCAAAAAGTCGTCCAAACGGAAGTTTGATCTGTGATCGCATGCGTGTCACTAAGCGAGTTCCCTGCGGATCATCCCGTAACTCTTACGCGAGAGTGAAGTGCAGCTTTGGGTTTTTCTTACCCAGCGATCTAATTTCAAGTACAAAGTGACGTGGGGCATCAACAATTGCTGCAGTGAATGAAATCGGGCCAGAAGGTATTTTGTCTCCCGGTTGAACTGATTGCCATTCCTCATGCACTCTGGTTGCACTCTTGCGACCAAGATTGTCGAGCCAGTCGTAGCTGTACCAACCGGCTCGTCCGAAACCCATTTGCCGAATCCACGGAAAAACATCCTGTGGCGCAGCGTTTATGGTGATTGATCGTGTTGCAATTAATGTTGCATTAGAACACAAGTTGTCTCCAACAACTGAACTGTGAATCTCTTCGGTTGTTGAACCCCAGAATTGAAAGATCATGACTGTATAAAAGCGTAATAGGAGAATTCGTGAGCGTGCCAGTTTTCGTCGCCCAAGAAATTGGGCACACCCTTCATGACGGAGATGTGTGGATGCCCACTGTCACCATTGACGTGTCGCAGTCACCCGAGGTTGCTGATCTTGCTCGAGTGCATGCGGTAGAGGGGATTGGTGATGTCAGTACTCATGCGATTCGCCAAGATGACACAGTTGTGGTTGGGGTGCAACTGACGCGTCCAGTGCAGGCAATATTTGCGGTGGCTTTTAGTTATGCATTACACCGAGAGTTCCTCAATGAAGTAGCAGATGCGGGCACCCTTGTTTTTGCAACAACAGATGCAGAAACTGCACATGAAGAACACCCGTTGTGGCTGAGTGTCGATATTGACGGAGACGCACTACGTCAAACCATCAATATTGAGTGATGACGCAGTGGATGGGTTTTAGCAAACGTTTGGAACAACTATTCAGTTGTCAGGTACCCATAGGCCATGTGCGTTGTAGTTTTGACCACGCTGATAAGGCTTGTCTTGCGGCCAAGAAATGCGCTCGGTTCCTGTAACGCAACGTGCACCCACATTGCGTACGCCATACGAAACACATTTTCACTTGCAAGGCGAAGGTCTTTGTGCGCAATTTCACCGCGATGCTGTAACAAAATTTGATGCAAGAGATCTACCATAACTTTTCTCTGTTCATTTACTGCCTTTTGATCAACAAAGGGATACATGAGTATGTAGAAGATCCCTTTGTCTTCTCGGCGTGCAAATTCAAAGGTTGGCTTAAACATTTGATGCAATGCACTTCTCAAGTCTGTTTGTTGAAGTGCTCTTTCAAACCCTTTAGAAATTGCCGTCTCATTGAAGGAATTGCGGTGGCGCTTTTGTATCGCGTCAAAGAGGCCTTCGATGCTTCCGAATCTCGCATAAAAAGAACTGAACTTTGTGCCTGCTAGTTTGGTGACGTTCTCGACCGTGACCTGTCGGGAGTCTCCACCCCCAAGAAGCTGTATAGCGGCATCGAGCATTCTCTGCTCTGAAGCGATACTTCGTGCCTGTTGGGGAGCAGTTGCCATAAATTTCAATAATAGTTGCCACAGGGTTTAGGGATGGCTCCAAAGCTCATCGGATAACGCAAGAGTTTCCTCAGCCACAGTTGAATGTCGCATGTCACAGCGCACGTGAGCATCACATTGGCAGTGAGATTTTAGGCATCACCGATACCGTCAGAAAGCAATGCGTAAAGCAATCACTCCAATTTTGATCCTTGCCATTCTTGGCGCTCTTGGCGTTTTTCAGCGCGAAGTGCTCGCCGATACTTTTGCTCGCCTCATCGATCTTCCTCGGATAAGTCTTGTGCCTCTTGCACTCGGAGCAATGGCAATGGTGACTGCACGTGGATTCTTTCTGCGTGCGTGTTCTCCGGGAGTTACGTTACGCCAGGCAATCATGACTGATCAGGCTGCTCTTGCGGCTGGCTACGGAATTGTTCTTGGGGGTGGAGCAGTAGGAACCGGAATGCGAATTCTTATGTTCACGAAGTGGAAAATTTCCCATTTGACTATTGCATCTTCGATTATTGCGACTGCCGTTGTTCCCTCCTTTACAACATGGGGTCTTCCTGTGTTGTTGTTGATTGGTCCTGCGCTTCGGGGAACGGCGTCATCTGAGCAAACGTTGGCTGTTGCAGTTGGCATTCCACTGATTGTTGTGTCATTCATATTTTGGTGGTGGGCTTTGAGGTCTTCGACGCTATTTTCAACCGTCGGACGCTTTACTGGTTCAGTTCGTTCGTACTTGCTGCACAAAATTCCTCTTCGCTATCAAAAAGTACGAGCAGCGGTTGAACGCACGCAACCATTGTCTTTTTCCATTGAAATGCGTGACGCTTTGGTTCGGTTGTTACGAGACCGATGGGCAATGATTTTTGCGGCATCGGTCGGCACGTTGACAGCTGGCTTTACTTGTCTGTGGATTTCGTCTGTTGTATTTGATGTGGAAGGGTTAACTTTTCGAGAAGCCCTTATTGCTTTCTCATTAGTGCGCATAGTCATTGCGCTGTCTCCAATTCCTGGAGGAACCGGAGTGGCTGAAGTCGGACTCATTGTCTTGCTGGAAAGAGCTGGAGTCAGCACTATTGACGCGACCGGAATGACACTTCTCTATCGATTCATTACTTGGTTTGTACCAATCGTTGTTGGCTCTGCAATTTGGTGGAGATACAGCCACACTCGGTCAGCGAGCCGGACCTGGTTCACTTCGAGGCTCGCAAAGAAGGCTGGTCGGCTCTAATAAACTGTAGATAGATGACTCAAAGTGTGGTGGAGAACTTCACCATGTTTTGTGCCATCCCGGCCCCCGTAGCTCAGTGGATAGAGCAACGGTTTCCTAAACCGCAGGTCGCATGTTCGATTCATGCCGGGGGCACGAGTGCTTGTGCTTAACTGCATATGATGAAAAAAGTTGCACAAATCGTCTTGGGCCTTGCTCTTATGTTCACGGGCTTTTCGCACCTCACCACAAATCGTTCCGAGTTTCGAGCACAGGTGCCGACTGTGTTTAAGGATTTTGCAGATTTTGTCGTGCTGGCATCTGGGGTAGCCGAAATTTTGTTGGGGTTGGGGTTGACTGTTGCGTGGAAGTATCGCGTCCAAAT
>CAXNNK010000085.1:0-4141 GCA_964203725.1 Ilumatobacteraceae bacterium
CCGCGCTTTTGTTATCACCCACGCATGGAGCCGGTGGGCATGTGCCGCCAGTGCCTCGTTGAAGTTGTTGGCCCACGCGGTCCAATGATGGTGGTGTCGTGCATGACACCAGTTGCAGATGGTCAAGTGGTCAATACTGCAACTGAAGGGGTCAAAAAAGCCCAAGAGGGCATGCTCGAACTGTTGCTTGCAAATCATCCACTTGATTGCCCAGTGTGTGACAAGGGCGGCGAATGCCCGTTGCAAGACCAAGCATTTAGTCATGGTCCTGGCGAGAGCCGCTTTGTTGAAGAGAAGCGTCACTACGAAAAGCCAATCGCCATAAGTGAAAACGTGTATCTCGATCGCGAACGTTGCATCTTGTGCGATCGTTGCACGCGCTTTGCCGACGAAGTTGCGGGCGATGCGTTGATTTCGTTTACGAGTCGTGGCAACAACACACAAGTCATGACGTTCCCCGACGAGCCATTTAGCTCGTACTTCTCGGGCAACACTGTGCAAATTTGTCCAGTTGGAGCGCTCACTGCAAAGCCGTACCGATTTAAGGCTCGCCCTTGGGACATTGAGCATGTTGAGAGCACTTGCACAACATGTTCGGTTGGTTGTCGCACGGTTGTGCAGAGCAGTCGTGACGAGTTGGTGCGATATCAGGGTGTCGACAGCCAGCCAGTCAACTGGGGTTGGTTGTGCGATAAGGGTCGCTTCAACTTTGAGTCGATCAACTCAAAGGATCGTCTCACGACACCGTTGATCAAAGACGCGAGTGGAAACTTGAGCGCAACAAGTTGGTCAGTCGCTATTGATTCGGCTGCGCGCATGGTGCGCACAGCGCTTACCTTCAGCCCACAATCAGTTGCCATTATCGGTGGAGCACGCGGCACCAACGAAGATGCATTTGCATGGGCGCAACTTGCCGACGCACTGGGCGTCGACTCGCGCGACTCCCAACTCGCAGACGGACTTCCGCCACAAGTTTTCTCGTTGCCGCAAGCAACCATCGCCGACATCGACACGGCAAGGACCATTATCTTGCTCGCTCCAGACCTCAAAGAAGAGTTACCAGTGTTGTACCTACGTGTGCGACATGCAGCCGAGAAGCGCACTGGTCGTGTTATTGAAGTGTCACCCCGTGCAACAGGCTTAGCGGCTAAGGCATGGAAGAAAGTTCATGTTGAACCGGGCAAGACAGCAGCAGCATTGCGCGCACTTGCTACTGATGCATCATTTACTGCACAGCTTGCAAGTGGTTCAGTGGTTGTCATTGTTGGTCGCATGAATTTGGCTGAATCCGAAGAGTCTGTAGTGCACGCGCTTGCCGAAGTGCTGCACATGGCACCGCACGCCACAGTGCTTCCGGTGTTGCGTCGCGGCAATGTTCGTGGCGCAATCACTGCGGGTCTCACGCCTCGTAATGGCGGCAAGTCGACCGCCGAGATTCTTGAAGCAGCCGCAGCAGGCAAGATTGAATGTTTGGTTCTGCTCGGTGCCGATCCACTGTCCGATGTTCCTGATGCCGACTTGGCTCGCCGTGGTATTTCTGGTGCGCGCAACATCATCGCGATCGACACGTTTCTCACAAAATCTTCAACTCTTGCCGACATTGTGTTGCCAGGTGCTGCTTATGGTGAAAAAGAGGGCACCACGACCAACATTGAAGGCCGCATCAGCAATGTTGCACAGTCGATCACGCCTGTTGGCACTGCTCGTCCAGACTGGATGATTGCAGTCGAGTTGGGTGCAGCAACTGCACACGACTTGGGATTCAGTTCATACAACGAGGTACATGTCGCGATGATTTCGGGAGTAAGTGAGTTTGCGCCCGCCATTGATACTCATGCAGTGGAGCACGATGGAGTGATTGTTGCGCATCCGACTCCAATAACGCTCACACGTGCAGACAGCGCAAGCAATGAGCGCAATTCGTACGACTTTCGTGCTGTGGTATCTCGCAAGTTATACGACGAGGCGATTGGAACTGCATCGAGCCCATCGCTCGCCACACTTGCCATAAAAGCTGCAGTGTTTGTACATCCGCTTGACGTTCCACGCATTGGAGCACAAGTAGGCGAGTCGGTGCGCGTCACTTCGCAGCGCGGCACCGTTGTTCTCCCATTGCAAGAGTCTGTCGACGTCTTACGCGGTACAGCATGGCTGCCGATAAATCTTGCGGGTTCTGATGTTCGTGAATTGCTAGATATCACCAAAGATGTCATTGATCTTAAAATTGAGCAGATGTCATGACGGGCTTAGTTTTTTCTGTATTTGCAGTCGACCCGATGCTCAACGGCGGTTTGCTATGGGTACCGCTCGTCATTGTGCTTCTCAAAGTGCTCGCTGTATTTGTGACGGGCCTTGTTGCAACGATGCTGATGGTCTGGTTCGAGCGCAAAGTCATCTCAGGAATGCAGAACCGCATCGGCCCAAACAAAGCCGGCCCATTCGGTTTATTGCAAACACTTGCCGACGGCATCAAGTTGTTCTTCAAAGAAGACTTGATTCCGGAACGATCAGACCGATTTGTATTTAAGCTCGCGCCTTTCTTGTCGTTCGTTCCTGCGTTCTTATCGTTTGCAATTATTCCGCTCGGAGGCGACTTCCGCGACGGCAATAATGGCTTGGTCACATGGTTTGGCCATACAACTCGCGTGCAACTTGCAGACCCGCCGGTTGGCGTGTTGTTTGCACTCGCCATCTCGGCTATTGCCGTGTACGGCATCATGTTGGCTGGTTGGTCGAGCGGTTCAAAGTATCCACTCTTGGGTTCGGTGCGCGCGTCGGCACAGATGGTCAGTTATGAGGCTGCGCTTGGTCTATCGCTCGGCACAGTTTTCTTGGTGACAGGCACACTTTCAACCAGTGGCATTGTTGCGGCTCAAAGTTCGATCGGCAACTGGAACGTCGTTGCTACCGGTATCGTGCCATTCGTCATTTTCCTGATCGCCGCAACTGCCGAACTCAATCGCCCTCCATTCGACTTGGTGGAAGCCGAGCAAGAATTGGTTGGAGGTTTTAATACCGAGTATTCGAGCATCCGATTTGCATTGTTCTATCTTGCAGAGTTCATGAACACCGTGACTATGAGCGCACTCATTGTCACGCTGTTTTTTGGTGGCCCGCAGCCCATTTCGTTCCGCGGCACTGTTCTGGATATTCCGTTTGTTCCAAATGGCATTGAGGGCACCATCTGGCTATTTGCCAAAGTGCTCGTATTTCTCTATATATATGTCTGGCTACGAGCCACGTTGCCGCGCTTCCGCTACGACCAATTGATGGACTTGGGATGGAAAGTGTTGATCCCCGCATCACTTGGTTGGTTTATGTTGATCGCAGCACAGCGCCTTGGCCGTGTCCAGGGTTGGAACACGTTCGTTGTTACAGGAGTTTCGGTTGTTGTGCTTGGTGCAAGTTATGCGCTGTTGCAAGCAGCCTTTACAGTGAGTGCCAAGCAGCGCGAAGCCGAAGGGTCGATGTTCTAATGGGTTATTTCGGAGGCTTCCTTGTTACCGCTCGTCAGCGCGGTAAAAAAAATCAGGTCACTACCCAGTATTCGGGTGGTCGTGTGCGCCGCAAATCAATCAACAAGTCAAAGAGCGGTGAAGCGAGTAATCGCGCCGAGGAGATGGACGCAAAGATCGACAAGCCAGAGCGTTTGCATGGTCGTCACGTGCTCAATCGTTACGAAGACGGCATGGAAAAGTGCATTGGCTGCGAGTTGTGTGCAGCAGTGTGCCCAGCAAAGTGCATTCATGTGCGCGGCGCCGACAACGATCCCGACAATCCAACATCACCGGGTGAACGCTTCGGATGGATTTACGAGATCAACTATCTGCGCTGCATTCACTGCGACTTGTGTGTCGAAGCGTGCCCAACAGAAGCAATCACCGAATCAAAGTTGTTTGAGTTCTCGTTCACCAATCGTCAAGATGCGATTTATACCAAGGACGAATTGTTGGTAGGCGATGATGGTCAACCACAGCACATGCCGTGGGAAGACTGGCGTCCTGGCGAAGACCAAAACACATCGGGCTGGATGCGCGCAACAGCGGCGTCTGGTGATGCCTCGTTTAGTGGAGTAGTGGGCTGGAGCGGCGAACTTGGTTATGGCGTGCGTGCCCCAGAAGCGAACAGCGACTGATGGAAC
>CAXNNK010000086.1:0-4115 GCA_964203725.1 Ilumatobacteraceae bacterium
GTAAGAATCGCGATGTCTTGCAACATTGCTTTGCGGCGATCGCCAAAACCAGGAGCCTTGACCGACACGCTCTTAAACGTGCCGCGGATCTTGTTGACAACAAGTGTTGCGAGCGCTTCGCCCTCAACATCTTCGGCGATGATCACGAGTTGCTGACCACCCTGCATTACTTTTTCTAGTACAGGTACCAAGTCGCGCACTGCGGTGATCTTGCCACCGACGAGCAAAATGTATGCATCATCAATTACGGCTTCCATGCGGTCTGCATCGGTGACGAAATAAGGCGAGATGTAGCCCTTGTCAAAACGCATTCCCTCAACAAGATCCATTTCCATGCCAAATGTCTGGCTCTCTTCAACAGTGATGACACCGTCTTTGCCGACTTTGTCGATCGCTTCAGAAATCATCTTGCCGATTTCTTCATCGGCTGCCGAGATTGAAGCAACTTGTGCGATTTGCGACTTTGAATCAACTTCTTTTGCGAGCGAACGAATGCTTGCTACTGCAGCCTCAACGCCTGCTTCGATACCGCGCTTGAGGCTCATTGGATTTGCACCCGCAGCCACGTTACGTAGGCCTTCGTGCACCATGCTCCAGGCCAATACGGTTGCCGTCGTGGTTCCGTCGCCGGCTACGTCGTCGGTCTTTTTGGCAACTTCTTTGACCAATTCGGCGCCAATGCGCTCGTATGGGTCTTCGAGGTCAATCTCCTTGGCGATCGAGACACCGTCATTGGTGATCGTTGGTGCACCCCACTTTTTGTCGAGCACGACGTTGCGACCTTTTGGTCCGAGGGTGACTCGTACGGCATCTGCCAATTTATTCATCCCGTTTTCGAGACCTCGGCGAGCTACTTCGTCAAAAGCGATGATCTTGGCCATGTCATTTCCTCCTGAAAAACCTCTGTTGATAAGCGTTAGCACTCTACCGCCGAGACTGCTAACTCAAACAGGGAAGCAACCCATAGGTCGCGTGCGAGTTAACGAATCTTGTTGAGCACCACGTCTGTACGAGTTTCGGTAGCGCCTTCACGCTGCAACCAACGCAAGAAAGCATCTAAGCCGGCCGTGCCATCGCAAGCCACCGCCAAGGTCACATCAGATTCTCCGGTCACATGGGCAGCCCACAACACGTCGTCGCGCTTCATCAAGGCGTCGTCAAACCCTTGGGTGTGAGGAATGCGAGCATCAATCACGGCTTCCAGGGTGCGACCCAGAGCGGCCTGATTGATATCGACCCTAAAACCCTTGATGACACCGGCTTTGGTGAGCCGGCGAACCCTTTCGGCTACGGCATTGGGAGAGAGATGGACCCTGTCACCGAGCATCTGCCATGAGATTCTGCCGTCAGTTTGCAGAATAACGAGGATTTCTCTGTCAATCTTATCTATCGCCGTGATTTCCGTTGCCATATGCCCCATTGTGCCACAAAATCAACGGTTTCGGTTGCCATTTACGAGCGATACTGAACCCATGCAAAACGAAGCAACGTGGACATGGATACTGCTCGGTTTCGAGTTTGTTGGCATTACCGGCATGTGGCTCGTTGGCGCCCGAAAATGGTGGGGTTGGGGCATGGTACTCACCGGCTCGGCTCCGTGGCTGGCCTACGCAATCGTGTTTAACAAACCTGGCTTCATCGTGATGAGCATCATCTGGATCACGACCCACAGTCGCAACATGATTGTGTGGCGCAAACACGCTTCGGTTTCAACACTCGCCGATCGTGCACCCGAACGTATTGCTGCCTAAGCAGCACTGCTCACTCAATCAGCGCAGTGCTTTCAGCCGCCAGCGACGGCAGGAATAATCGAAACTGTTGAGCCTTCAGGAACTTGTGTGTTCAAGCCGTCCATGTAACGCACGTCGTCATCTGCCACAAACACATTGACAAACTTGTGCAGGTTGCCGGTTGCATCAAACAAACGTTCTGAAAAACCTGGGTGAGCGTCATTCAAGCCTTTAAGAACATCGGCAAGCGTCGCGCCTTGTACTTGCACGGTTGATACCCCGCCAGAGAGCGGACGCAGGGTGGTGGGGATTCGCACGGTAACGGTCATGCCTCAAACGCTATCTGTCTTTCGCCAGTTTTTGATCAGACCGAACGCCACGAAACATACGAGGCGAGAGTGATCAATTCGTCGCGGGCCACATCGGTTATTGGCGCTTGTTGAATTGCCACAATTGCTTCGTCAGTTTTATTCGATATCTCGGCCTCGAGTTGATCAAGAGCTCCGGTCTCACGGATCACACGTTGCACATCTGCCACTTGGGCATCGGTCAGTCGCGCATGACCAACCAGTTGCAACACCTGCAACTGAGATGCATTGGCGTGTTCGGTCGCAATCGCCATGAGTGGTGTTGGTTTGCCTTCTCGCAAATCGTCGCCAACTGGCTTGCCCGTTGTTGCAGTGTCGCCAAACGCACCAAGTACATCGTCGCGCATCTGAAACGCATCGCCAAGGGGGAGACCATACGCCGAAAATGCCGTCATCAGTTCAGTTGCCCGATCGGGGTCTGCAAGCACTGCACCAAGATGCAGCGGTCGCTCAATGGTGTACTTTGCGCTCTTATATCTGCACACGCGCCCTGCTTTGGCGCGACTTCGTTCGCTTGTTGCCGATCCAAGCATGTCGAGGTACTGACCAACATTGAGCTCAATGCGCATTTCATTCCACACCTGCCACGCAACCTGATGCTCACCTTGTAACAACTGGTCGGCATACACATGCACTAAGTCACCAACCAAGATTGCAATGCCTTCACCGAAACGTCGAGACTCGCCCGCCCAATCACTTGCCATGTGTTGCTGAGCAAATCGCTCGTGGGTTGTTGGTTCTCCACGACGAGTTACAGAACCGTCCATTACGTCGTCGTGAAACAATGCACATGCATGTAACAACTCAAGTGCAGCACCAGCATCGACAACGCGTTGGTCTGTGGCATCTCCGCCAGCACCTACAAAACCCCATGTGCAAAATGCTGGGCGAAGTCGCTTGCCTCCGGCGAGCACCAGTCGATTGATCTCGGCCAGCGGGGGACCGAGGTCTTCATCAATCTCGGTCCAACGCGCGTGCTCAAACTCAAGCAATGTGCGCAGCCGAGCGTCGACTCGCGCAGCAATGTGCGCAAGTGACTGTGGAGCCTTCGGTGCAATCATTGCAATAACTCGCTACTTAGTCAGCTTCAAGCTGCGAGACAACTTCTTCAATGCGCAGTTTTGCTTTGCCGATTCGTTCACGGCACAACTCAATCAGTTGCGAAGCGCGTTGCACGTGTTCGGCAAGCTCGTCTACGTCTACATCGTCACTCTCAAGTTCGGCCAAGATTGATTCGAGTTCTTCAATCGCTTCTGCATAGCCAGTGTTTGCATCAAGCGTGTTCGCCTTTGCTCCACTTGACGCAGGCTTTTTTGTTGATGCCACTATTTTCCTTCTTTCTCAATCGATTCGATAGCGCTTGTTGTAGAACCGTCAGCAAACGATGTCACAAGTTGTTGCCCGACTGACAACGTTTTAACACTGCGCACCACTCCGCCCTTGTCGTTGCGAGTGATTGACCACCCACGGGCCATGGTATTGACTGGGTCGAGCAGTCGCACTCTGTCGGCATATGCCTTCACTGTCATGGTTGCAATGCCAAGCACTTCGCCTGGGCGGCGGCGCACTCTGTCTGCCTTCACATCCAAATTGCTCAACGAACGGGTGAGTGCGGTGGTCACCAAGTTCTTGACGCCAATTGCTGTCTCGCTCAAATTATGTTCTGCTGCTTGCAAGAGTTCGCTTGCATTACTCGCGATGTCGGCCCATGCCTGTTCGGTCGCTTGCACAAACGCCATGACCACTTCGACAACTCCCGCGGCACACGCTGTTGGTGTTTTAAAAGCCCGATACGCGACTTCGTCAGCAATGCTGAAATCGATTTCGTGACCAATGCCCGTAAACACCGGTTTAGCGCACTTGCCAATCGCAGCCGAGATCTCTTCGGAGTCGAAGGCCAACAAATCAACTTTTGATCCACCGCCTCGCACCAGCATCACAATGTCGATGTCATCGCGACGGCCCATGCGCGTAATGGCGTCCACAATTGTTGGCACCGCAGCATCGCCTTGCACGC
>CAXNNK010000087.1:0-4058 GCA_964203725.1 Ilumatobacteraceae bacterium
CTTGTAAATACTTACAAAGTTAAAAAGGGCGATCGCGTGGCAGTGGCAATGCGCAACTATCCAGAATGGGTGATCTCATTTGCCGCAATCATTTCGGCGGGTGCAGTCAACGTGTCGATGAACTCGTGGTGGACAGAAGATGAGATGAATTTTGCACTTGAAGACTCTGGTGCGACCGTGTACATCTGTGACGAAGAGCGCTATGCAGTTGGTGCTGCAACGTGCACCAAGCATGGAATCAAAGTACTTGTAGTGCGCACCGACAAACCAATGGCGGCAGGCGTCGACAAGTGGGAAGAAGTGTTGCCACTTGGTGCCGCACATCCTGGCGCTGATATTGCGCCAGATGACGATGCAACGATTTTGTATACCTCGGGAACAACTGGCCGACCAAAGGGTGCAGTGTCAACACATCGCGCGATTGTGTCGTCGTTGATGGGCTTCTCATCGCGAAATTCAGTGCTCACACTGGCAGGGACCAAACTTAAAGAAGTAACGGGTCCAGAAATTCCAACGTCGTTTATTTTGATCGTGCCACTGTTTCACGTAACAGGTTGCGTGCCCGTGATGATGAGCTGTTTTATTGCCGGCCTCAAGCTTGCGATTATGTACAAGTGGGACGCCGAGAAGGCTCTTGAGATGATCGAGCGCGAACAGATCACCAACTTCGTTGGTGTGCCAACTCAGAGTTGGGACTTGGTGAACTCACCAGCTTTCGATAAGTACGACTCATCAAGTTTGCGTGCAGTTGGCGGCGGTGGCGCACCATCACCAACATCTCTCGTGGGCAAGGTCAACGACAAAATCAAGAACGGAAGTCCACAATTGGGTTATGGCATGACCGAGACCAATGCATTTGGTCCTGGCATCACCGGTTCTGACTACTTGGCTCACCCAACTTCTACTGGTCGTGCAGTGTTGCCAATGCGCGTCGAGATTCGCGACGAAGAACTCAATCCGTTACCAGTTGGCAAGTCTGGTGAGATCTGGTTCTTCGGACCAATGTTGATTCGCGGCTACTGGAATCGTCCGGATGCAACCAAGGAAACGATTGTTGACGGTTGGTTGCGCTCAGGAGACTTGGGTCGTCTTGACGAAGATGGCTTCGTATATGTGGAAGATCGTGTCAAGGACATGATCTTGCGTGCTGGCGAAAACATTTACGGCGCTGAAGTTGAAAGCGCAATCTATGAGCATCCCGCCATTCACGAAGCTGCAGTATTTGGTGTGCCGCATGAGCGTCTTGGTGAAGAAGTTGCGGTTGCCATTTACCCCAACGACAACACGACCATTACCGCTGCAGAACTGTGGGCGTTTCTTGACAACAAGATTGCCAAGTTCAAGATTCCTACTCAGGTCGTGATCATTAACGAGCCACTGCCGCGCAACGCTGCTGGCAAGTTTTTGAAGCGCGACCTGCAACAACAGATCGTTAAAGGAACCCTCGTTCCTACAAAACGATAATTACTGTTCTTCGGGCGGCCGAATGTGCCGAAACTGGGCGAGTAACAACAAGTCATAGATGATCTTGAGTGCTGCGCATACAAGTAGTGGCCATCCAAAATCGGAATGATCGAGCATCCAACCGGCAGCAATTGGCGGGAGCGCGGCTGCGAGGCTGCGCGGAACATTGGTGATGCTGGCCGCTGCCGCGCGCTCTTCTGGCTTTACAACTGCCATGACATAACTCTGGCGCGCCGGTACATCCATTTGTGAAATCAAGCCTCGCAAGATATACAAAATCATTGCGAGCCAAACATTTGGCATAAACACAACACCGATGAGTAAGAAACTCGAAGGAATGTGTGTGAAGACCATGGTGCGCACAAGACCAATTCGCTTGGCGATGCTCACGGAGATTACGGAAGAAAATGCTGCGAGCACACCACATATAAAAAAGACAGCGCCCAATGTGCTGACCGCGGGATCGAACTTGTTGAAGGCCCACAACGCAAAGATTGCATTTGTTGTAAACCCGGTACCCAGCGAGTCGATGCTGAACAGGATGGAAAGTTTGTAAACGACGCGACGTGAGTCGGTAAGGGCACGTGGTGCATTGGTGGGGTGAATGTTGGCGTTACTGGACAATCGTTGATATATGAACAGCACAACAACTCCTGCAAGTGAATACATCACAAAAGAGGATTTGTAACCAGTGAGGGGGCTGAGGTCGTAGCGCAGCGCTATCCACAGCGGTATGCCGGCACAGAGAGCGCCTATGGAGCCGATGAGTGCGCCATAGAGGCTGTAGATGGCAAACATGGCTGTGCGATCTGAGTCTGAAACTGATTGCGAAACGGATGCTTGCTCGAGGGGTAAAAACAAGCTCACATCACCACCCGATGGATTTAAGGTGCCCAAGAATCCGATAACTAGAAGTGCGACGAAGCTTGTTGTGGCACCGAAAGCAAAACCAGTTGCGATCATGATCCACGATGCATAAATGAGTAAACGAGCTGGGGCAATTCGGTGGGCAACGAAACCCATTGCGACAGTAAAAATTGCAGAACCGAGGAGCGATGCGGTAATCACTGCGCCTATCTGGACACCACTGAATCCGAGCGCCAACAAATAGGCGGGCAACATGACAAAGACAATGCCATCAACAAACCCGCGGATACCTCGTGTGGCGATAAGCATTCGGCCGTCGGCAGAGGCACTTCTCGGTATGGAAAGCCAGCCAGATCTCACATGTGCACCGTAGTTGATCTACCAACTAGTGTCTTACCCCGTGCCAACAATTGATTCAACCCGTGACGGCGGGGTGCGATACGACGTAGTCGCGATCGGAAATGCGTTAGTCGATGTCATCGCTGCAGTTGAAGATCAGTTTCTGGAAATCGAGCAAGTCGTAAAGGGCTCGATGACGCTGGTCGACTCAGATCGCTCAGCGCATTTGTATTCGCGCATCACCAAGCCGACACAAACGAGTGGAGGTTCGGCGGCCAATACGGCATATGGACTTGCAAGCCTCGGTGGGCGAGCAGGCTTCATCGGCAAGATCGCTGAAGACGAACTTGGAAGAGCGTTTAGCCACGATATGAAAGAAGTAGGCGTTGGGTTTCACCCCGGAATGACATCGACAACCGAACCAACAGGTCGATGCATCATTGCAGTAACCCCAGACGGACAGCGTTCGATGAGCACATTCCTGGGTGCAGCAAGTTTGCTCGACTCTGCGGATATTTCACGCGAAGCAGTTGCATCTGGTGCGGTCTTGTTTCTTGAGGGTTATTTGTTTGACCGTGATCATGCAAAAGAAGCATTTCGAACAGCGGCAAAATATGCGCATGAAGCCGGCCGCAAAGTTTCACTGACTCTTTCGGATTCGTTCTGTGTTGATCGGCATCGTGGTGATTTCATGGAGCTCATCAAGAACGACATTGATGTTTTGTTCTGCAATGAATTTGAGTTGCAGTCGCTCTATCAAACGAGCTCGTATGAAGAAGCGCTCGAAAAGCTGCGCCACGATTGCGAGTTTGGTGCCGTTACTCGCGACAAGCGAGGCTCGGTTGTGATTAATGGTGACGATGTTGTGCACATTGAGCCAGAGCCCGTGGATCAAGTGGTAGATGCAACTGGTGCAGGTGACATGTATGCGGCGGGCTTTTTGTATGGCTTTACGCGAGGCATGAAGATTGAAGACTGTGGAAGACTCGGTTCGCTTTCGGCATCAGAGGTGATTACGCATGTTGGTCCGCGCCCATTGGTGCAGCTGAGCAGTCTGATTCCAAACCACCTACGCTGATACGCATGGCAACTGATTCGCACGACAATCTCACAGTTCTTGGCTCAACAATTCGTCACGCCATCGACCACGTCGAAGTCTTTCCTGCACCTGCTCACGTGACGTTGGTGCGATTTACGACTGATGAAGTTACATCTATTTGCCCAGTTACTTCGCAACCAGACTTGTCACACGTAACAATCGAATTTAAGCCCGATCAACTGTGCATCGAGTCGAAGTCGCTCAAGTTGTATCTGTGGCGTTTTCGCGACATGGCCGTGTTTGCCGAGGCACTTGCTGCCGAGATTGCAAACGAAGTGATGGTCACTGT
>CAXNNK010000088.1:0-4043 GCA_964203725.1 Ilumatobacteraceae bacterium
TGTCGACAACAATGGTCGTGCCATTGTGCGGCTCGAGTTTGCTTAAGGCTCCACGATATGCGAGTTGTCCCTCCACGATTCCTGAGATGATTTCGGGACGCTTGCCGAGAAGAGTTTCAGCCTGGTCAAGAAATATGTGTGCATTGGAAGCTCGACGACATGCTTCGGTTGCGGTAACGCGAAAAGTCTCGACGTTGTGTTGTTTGAGTAGTGATGCATAGATGGCAAGTTGCTCCACTGTTGCGGCAATTGCATCATCGTCGAGCATTCCCGCTGCTGCAACGCCCTTGCCGAGCCGAGTGACGTTGACTTCCCGCACGATCTCGTTACCTTCTGGATCGACAATCAATAAATTGGTTGAGTTTGTGCCGATGTCGATTGCCGCAACTGGCGAAGCGAAAACTGGGCGAGAACGCATGTTATTCACGACTACATAATCGTCGCGCGAGATGCCCAGTTTGTCGGCCACCCACTGACCTACCGGATCGTCACCCACTGCGAGCCACCAACCCAAATGTGCATGCAAACATTTGACTCCTATACGCGTGCCACCAACACCGCCAAAGGGACGAGGGCCGGTGTGGGTTGGTTCGATTGCGGCATTGCGTTCTGCAGCGTAACGATTGTGCGTTTCTTCGAGAACCGTAGGGCCGATGTCGGCTTCGGCTTGATTGACACCGCCACTTGCTTCGAGTCGTCCAACAATTACTGTCTCGTGCTCGCCCAACAGCCAGTAACGCGTAGGCATTGGGGTGCCGTCGTCGAGAAATGGCGCGTTGCGCAACACAACTGGGTCACCGCTTTTTGTCCGAACAACGATCTCGAATTTGCCTTGCGGAATGCGGCCTAAGAGTTCACCGACTCGGGCAATGTCAGCGGGAGTCATAGGTTACAAAAATGTGATAGCGGCAATCACAACCGCAACGAGTGCAACGACAACAGGAATTGCTCGCTTGAGTAGTGGTGTACCTGCTGTGCCGAGTAGATCGAGGGGCGCAACTTCGGCGCTCTCGATCTTGCGAATTTCTGGGCTTGCAGCAGCAACTGTTGTTGTTGCAGTTGTAGTAGCCGCTGGCGCAGTAGTAGCCGCTGGCGCAGTAGCGATCAACTGGTTGAGGTTTTCTGAAAATTGTTTCAGCAGTTTGTCGCTCACGTCGGCAAGTGCACCACGACCAAACTGTGCGACTTTGCCCGAGATGGTGAGTTCGGTGACTACGGTGCATTGTGTAGACGTTGGTGTGACCGCAGTGAGTTGGGCGGTGATAATTGCAGATGCCGTACCCTTACCCGTCGTGTCGCGACCTTCGCCTTTGAGTGAAGCGGTATGGGCTAGATCATCGCGCGACACAAAACTTGCCTGACCCTTGAACTGAGCAACGATCGGACCGACCTTGACCTTGACTTGACCGCGGTATGTATCACCCTCAACTTCGGTAAGTTGCGCACCTGGCAAGCATGGCGCGATGCGCTCAAGATCGGTGAGAATCACCCATGCGTCATTGACTGGCACATTGACGATGAATTCGTGATTCAGATCCATTAATCGGTTCTCCGAGATTTGACAATCAGTTTGCTTGCATGGTCGAGGTCATCAATCGTGTCGATGTCGATCGCTGAACCCTGACAGGTTACTTCACTGACAAGTTGATGATGAGAGCGCAATAAGTTGCGCGCACCTTCGTCGCCTGTTGTTGGCAAGTGCGACCACATCTCCGCATGCAACTTGACGGGGTTGCCACGCTTGGTGTCGTATGTGGCTACTGCAAGTGGGGAAGTGCTGCTTGCAACACGTTGCCAAGCACTTGGTGGAACACATGGTTGATCGGCAAGACCGATGACCACTGCCTGTGCGCCGAGTGATGCAGCAAATTCAATTGCGCAGTGGACCGAACTTGCCATGCCGGTCGACCAATTGGGATTGCTGATCGTATGTGGCAGACCCCATGTTGCGATGGATGCCTGCGCCTCGTCACTGAGGGCAAAATCGAGTGGAAGTGGCGTTTTGCCGGTCACTACAACCACTGGTCCGATGCTGGCTTCGATGGCCGACTCGACTGCCCAGTGATACACAGGGCGTTCCTGAGCGACGCTCAGCAACTTATGGGTTGAGCCGACGAATCGGCTTCCACTGCCTGCAGCAAGCACCACAGCAACGGTGAGTGGCCCTGTCATATCCCAATGTCTACTTGGGTTTTGAGGGATCCCCAAATATTACAATTGGATGACATAAACTGTCACCCAGTTGACATATGGCGAATTATCGCCCCCGTGAACTCCACCGCCCCCCGGTCGAGTCAGGGCCACCCTGTCAGCCCAACAACCATGACCCCAACCATGACCCCAACCATGACCCCAACCATGACCCCTGCCGATCTATCTAGCCATTCAGGCATTCGAGCACCCCAACGTACTTCGCGCTTGAAGTGGACAAGTTTCGGGCTCGTGACTGTTGTGGCACTCGCGGCTGCGATTTTTGGAATACCAACAACAGCGCTGGCCAAGCCAATGCCGAGCTCACAAGAACAAGTGATCGCTGAGTCAGCCCAAATTGCCCTTGATGTTTTTAATTCAAATTTGAGATTGAGCACTGCAGACCGGAACGAAGTGTTTGATGCCTATGTTGCCGACATTGCTAGACAGGCAGCAATGTTTTTGGGGGTAGAGGTGCAAGCAATGCAACGAGCGTGGTTGAGTGCAGACTTGGCGCGCAAACGTGCATTGATTAACGGACTCACACAACTTGGGGTGCCATACAAACTTAATGCTGCAATTGAAAATGTTGCATTTGATTGTTCGGGTCTGGTCGCGTTTGCGTGGGGAAAAGCAGGGGTTGCACTCGCGCGTGGGTCATCAGCGCAATTTGCAAGTGCAAAGCCTGTCAAAGAAGAAGAGGCACAACTCGGAGATCTCATTTGGCGACCTGGCCACATTTCAATGTACTTAGGAGTGCAAAGCGCCGTTCTCCAAACACCGTATTCGGGGAGAAGTGTTGAATTACAAATGATGAATTATCGAATTTCTACTTGGGTGAAATACGCAAATCCGTTGATCTGATTTTTTATGAATTTATTTGTGAATAGGTCCGTTGCTGTCGCGCAGCGATGGCGCACCGCGGCCCGTGCGCTGCGCAATAATCTCTCCAACAATTGAGATTGCTGTTTCTTCTGGTGTGCGCGCACCGATGTCGAGTCCGATTGGAGACATCAGACGAGCCAATTGATCGAAACTCGCAATGCCCACTTCGGCAAGTCGTTCGAGCCGCATTGCGTGTGTTTTACGGCTGCCCATCACACCGATGTAGCCAACGTTTGTGGCAAGAGCACCCTGTACTGCAGGCACATCAAACTTTGGGTCGTGGGTCAGAATGCAGACTGCATCGCGTGAGGTGAGTGCTTGCCCGCGATCGACAAAGAGTGGTGAAGGCCACGAAACTAGAACTTCGTCGGCCATTGGAAAACGACGACGAGTAGCAAAAACTTCGCGTGCATCGCATACAACCACGTAATAGCCAAGCACTTTTGCAACCTTGGCAAGCGCTGCAGTGAAATCGACTGCACCAAAAATCCACATTGTTGGTGGTGGTGAAAACGCTTCAATAAATACTCGCACTGTTGGAGTATCGACTAAATCTTCTGGGGTTGTTTGACCCTGCGGACCATAGTGACGAACGCCAGTGCGACCCGCTTCAACTTCACCTTGTGCATCGCGAGCAACGACACGGTCGAGTTCGCTATCACCAAGCGTGCCGACTGCGTCTGTTGACGGCGAGACGAGCATTGTTGCACCGATATGTGGGCCGTCAATAACGGTGACGAGCGCAACCGGAATATTCGAGCGAACTCGTTCGGCAAAAATGGGGTAGAGCGACATGTTTTACCAGGTGAGTGGTGCAATAAAAAGATGAATGATGCCGCCACATGTGAGACCCACTGCAAATGCTTCGTCGTCTGAGTAACCAAACTTGACAAGTCGGGGTTGCTTGTCGCCGCGCAACATCTCGAGTGCCTCAGCGACTACTGCGCCTTCGACGCAGCCACCACTCA
>CAXNNK010000089.1:0-3998 GCA_964203725.1 Ilumatobacteraceae bacterium
ATTCGGCTTCCACGCCATGGTGCAAGTTGCCCGATTGCAATGGCTGTGTCGTGTAGCGCCGATCGTCAAGCGCTCGGCAAGATCACCGCGGACGGAGTATTTCTCGAAGCGCTCGAAACCGACCCTGCACGATTTCTTCCTGAAGTCACTACCGAACAATTGGCTTCAGAAGTCGTCGCGATTGACCTCAATCAGTCAATGTCTGAAATCCGAGACACGCTGTCGAAATACCCCGTCAAGACTCGCGTGATGCTGAGCGGGCCAATGGTGGTGGCACGCGATATTGCGCACGCCAAGATCAAGGAGCGCTTAGACGCCGGCGACGGCTTGCCGCAATACATGAAAGACCACTGTGTGTATTACGCAGGCCCAGCAAAAACTCCTGAAGGCATGGCATCAGGATCATTTGGCCCCACAACTGCTGGTCGCATGGATAGTTACGTTGCAGAGTTTCAAGCCGCAGGTGGAAGTTTTGTGATGCTTGCCAAAGGCAACCGCTCTCGACAAGTCACCGATGCGTGCAATACCTACGGTGGTTTTTACCTAGGTTCAATTGGTGGCCCCGCAGCCAGGCTCGCCCAAGACTGCATTACCAAAGTTGAAGTACTCGAATATGCCGAGTTGGGCATGGAAGCAGTATGGAAGATCGAGGTTCACGACTTCCCCGCTTTCATCGTCGTCGACGACAAGGGCAATGATTTTTTTGATGCTGTTAACGCCACAAGTGGCGTGCAGATCAACGTTCGCTGATTAGCGCTTGAGCAGGCTCTTCAGCACTTCACGAGTGTCGTTGGCTTCGTCCGGTGTTCCACCAAACTCCACACCACCAAAGTCGGTCACGCCAAATTCTTGTAGCGCTGCCACTCTGTCAAACACTTCGCTTGCCGAACCGATGATGGCTACATCTTCAGGGCCAGCCACGCCTTCGTGGTCGAGCATTGCGCGATAGCTCGGCAATTGCCCATAAATAACAAATGTCTTTGCGGCTCGAGCCTTTGCTTCAGCCACATTTTTCGTTACACACATTGGTAGCGCTGCAATCACGCGAGGAGCAGGGCGACCAAGTTGTTCGGCTGCTTGCACAATCGTCGGCACGGTCAGTGTGCGCAATGTTTCTGGTCCTGTGCACCATGTCAGAGTTCCTTCGGTAAACGCAGCAGCAAGTTTGAGCATCTGTGCGCCGAGGGCCGCAACAACTACGCCACAACTTTGTGGCTTACCAACAGTCAATGCGGCGTGAGTCGTCAGTGCCTCACCAGCAAACGACACCTTTTGATGATGAATCAGTGGCATCAGAATCGAAAGGTATTCCTTCATGTGACGCACAGGCTTGTCAAATGACATGTTGGTCATACCTTCAACAACAACTTTGTGTCCTAATCCGATTCCAAGGGTGAGTCGCCCACCTGCTGCTTGGTTGGCAGTGAGCGCCTGCTGAGCCAACATCATCGGGTGACGTGGGTACACCGGAATCACGCTGGTACCGAGTTCGATGCGCGGTACTTCACGACCGACAACGCTCAATGTGCTCAACGCATCAAGTCCAAAAATCTGTGATTGCCAGTAGGAGGCAAACCCATCGCGTTCGGCCTGAGCAGCTTCGGCGACCACACCATCAATGGTGCTGTCGTTGTTTGATCCAAATATTCCGATTTTCATACGTGATGTCATGCAACAAAACTACAGGAGGTTAATTTCTAAGGCAGAGTCGTGGAGGTGTCAGGCAACACATCAGCATCTGGCAGCGAAGTGTCCGTACTCGCGGGCACTGTCTCGTCGGGCATCACCCCTGACACCGGAGCATCAGACTTGAAATAGATAGGCAAGCACTCGCCTTCGCGTGTTGGTGCAAATTCAAGTGCTCGCGCAACCGCTGCGGCAAACACCGACCTTCCGTCTGCTGTGAGGTGAACTCCATCTTTGCCTATCAAACCATTATTCGCAGCGATTGTTCCCCAGTCCAATACCGTGACGTTTGGAAATTCGCCAGCCAATTTCATAATCACGTCGTTGACTTCTTGTTGCCGTGGTTCAAACAGTGCCGTCGTGAGCACAACAAATGGTGTTGGTGACAATCCCACAAAAATCTGGCGCATCTTATTTTCATAATTTGCTTGATTGCCGTCGTAGTTTGTGCCCAAAAATACAACAGCAGTATCCCAGCCATCTTCCAGTCGTTGACCCAGCACCTTCAAACCGAAGTCAACGAAACTTCCTGATTGCGCCTCTACTTCAACCTTCCAGCCAAGTTGAGTCAAAGTGTCGCACATCTCGTTTCCATAACGACTCGAGGTGCTGGCCATGATCGAGTCACCAATCATCAGTACACGTGGTCCACCAACCTGCGGACCAATCATTGGGCCAAGCAATTCTGGAAATTCAATCGTCACGCCCTCTGGCAACGTCACGAGACTTGCAAAATCTCCGCCAGGAATGCGCCCAACTCCATCAACAACATTATTTTTGTTGGTCAAAAAGTTGACAACACCACAACCGGTCATAGTCAGACTTGAGGCACAGACGAGGGCGGCGATCTTGAGCACTCGTCGCCACATGGGGGTTGGGCGAAACATTTGTTTTACTCTACGCGATTTTTGCGCAACTCATCTCGAATTGATGCCAGCAACTCATTAGTTGTCTCAGTCGTCTCTCCCTTACGAAACCTGCCATATGCCTTGATCACAAAAAACATCACAACACCCACCATCACAAAGTTGAGCGATGCAGTGAAAAGCGATCCGACCGGAATAAAACTTCCATTGATGCTGAAACCTTTATCGTTGAAATTTGGTTGTGAACCACCAAATACGGCGCCGACGAGCCCGCCCAACACGCCTTGATTCTCCTTGCCATCACCAGCTACGGCATCAACAATTGTCTTAAATGCAGCGCCCATCACAAATGCAACGGCCACATCCACCACGCTTCCGCGGTTGATAAACATTTTGAATTCGTGAACAATGCCAAACTTTTTTGATTCCTGAGACATGTTTAATTCTTGAGTCATAGAAAAAGATTACTTGGTGGCAAGTTTTTTTATCTGCACTCGCGCATCGTTAAAACATGCTCCGTCTGCCAAATCAGAAAACGTGTCTGGCGCAAATGCATTCGCGGTGAGTCCACTTGCAATGCTGCGACGCCATAAGCCTTTCGGCATCGCACATACGCCTTCGCGCATCGACGCATCAACTTCAACCTCCACTGCTATTGATGCACGATCGTTAAACATCGTCACGGTCTCGCCAGTCACGACACCGTGCATGCTTGCATCGGTTGGGTGCAGTTTCAGTACGGCCGGCGGCGGCAGGGTGTCTCCAAACATTGAGTTGATCGTGAACGAGGTTGCGGGCGTAAGCAGAGTGAGCGGATGTGCGTCATCAATCAACTGTTCATACTTCGGCCCAGGCATGTCGTTATTCAATTCCCATATCCGCATGTGTCGATCGTTGAGTGATGGAAACACGTCACGAAACTGAATTGTGCCACCCTCGGGTCGCACAGGGGTTGTGCCACACATCGATTCACTTACAAGAGTTTCAATTGCTTGTCGCGACGCATCAAACTCATCTGCCGAAAAGCCGAGCGCCACAGCAAGCGCCTCTGCCAATTCGCCATTACTTCTCGACTCGCCCACTGGCTCAATGACACGACGATTTTCTTGAACGACATACGCCCCATACGAGCCAATAACGTCATGAATTTCAAAGTGTGTTGTTGCGGGCAGCACAACGTCGGCCAATAGTGCAGTGTCGGTCATCACCTGTTCGTGCAGCACTACAAATACGTCTTCGTTTGCCAACCCCTCAAGCATCCCCTGCTGATCCACTGCCGTTACTGCAGGGTTCGCTCCTTGAATCACCAATACTTTGGCGGGCAAATGCCACGCACCGGGTTCACCTCGCAACACGCGACCAACTCGGTTCATGTTTATTTTCTTCTGCGCTGGTCGAGCGACTCCGTGTGGCCATTGAGCCAACACGCTGTTGGGGAAACCTCCC
>CAXNNK010000090.1:0-3982 GCA_964203725.1 Ilumatobacteraceae bacterium
AACTCGCATATCGTGGAGCCTTAAGCAAACTCGAGCCGCACAATGGCACGACCATTGTTGTCGACATTGGTGGAGGATCAACCGAAGTCATGATCGGTATTGGCAACGAGTTGCAACACACTGTCAGTTTTCCCTTTGGCGCAGTTGTACTCACTGAAACAGAGTTACACCGCAACCCACCACGCCCAGAAGAACTCACCAATGCGATCGGTTTTGTTACCGACTTCATGGATGATCTCGTTCGCGAGCAACCACAAGTGCTTGAAGCAACCAGAGTTGTGGGAGTTGCTGGCACCATCGTGACCATCGCTGCAGTCGAGTTGGGTATTGCACGATTTGACCCCGTTGCGCTGCACGGCATGACGCTCACACGAGAAGCTGCCGAAGATGTTTTCCGTACTCTCGCTACCGAGTCTTTGATCGACCGCAAATCAAACCCTGGTTTACCAGCCGAACGCGCAGACGTCATCGTGGGTGGCTGTTGCGCACTCGTTGGCATCATGCGCCGACTTCGCTTGCCCTCCATCACGGTGTCTGTGCATAATTTGCTTGATGGCGTCGTGCAACACATACTGGATCCACAATGAGTTCGCCATCTAGTCACCAACTGCACCCAGCAAGTGTCATCGCCTCAGCAGGCGCACCCTTGCGTCTCTATGGCAAGCGCATTGCAGTGCGACCACTCACCGCATCAGATTTCGAAGCCTGGAGCGAAGTGCGTCACCGTAACGGTAAATGGCTCAGCAAATGGGAGCCCATTAAGTCTGCGTACCTTCCAGACCCTTCAACTAATCGCGATGCGTTCAACAATCGCTGTGTTGCTCGCGATCGCGATCGCCAATCTGGTGGATCGTATGCATTCGGAATTTTTATTGAAGGCAAATTTGCGGGCGAAGTAAACATCAATAACGTCATACGCAGCGCCATGCAGTGCGGCACCATCGGCTACTGGATTGATGAGGCTCGTGCTGGCAAAAGCTATATGTCAGAAGCAGTACTCGTGGTATCAAAATATGCATTTGAAGAACTCAGTCTCCATCGCATGGAGATCTGCATCATCCCGCGCAATCACAACAGCCATCGTGTGATGCAAAAACTGGGTATCCGTGAAGAAGGCTTGGCCGAACGTTTTTTAGAAATCAATGGCGTGTGGGAAGACCACGTACGCTACGGATTTACTGTTGAAGAATGGCAACAACGCCGTGACCAGCTCAGCGCTGAGTGGCTGCAGTAAAAAATTAAGTTCTAGAAATATTTACGCAATATCGCGCAGATTTTCTATCTCGAGCACTCGCTGCTTGCGCACAACCTTTCGTCGCTTCCAAGCCTTTGTTTTCCAATGCTTGATCTCGTGTTTGCGCGAATGCTCAATGCCAATTGCTGCATCATGATGATGCAGTGGTTTCCAAGCCGGACCCGGCTCGATGACATCATCGGGCTCGACCCCGTGGCTCACCAAGTTGGTCACCAGATGCAACTCTGAGTTCACTCGGTGACGCTCATTGTGAGCGTGCGCGCGAGTCTCAATTGTTGGTGGCAACACCACTTGTCGGTGTTTGTGACGCTTGCTCATTGCTTCCCCCGCCTTTCATATCACTCGATACTGACGAATTCGACACTGCTAGCTCCCCTTGGTTTTACCGTACACCTACTCTTGTCACTGACGCGACTTTGGGCCGACATGCGCACTATGGCATTATTCGGGTATTTGGCTTACCTATTTCTTGGTAATTTTTGCTTGCAGCGCAGCCAGGCGTTCGGCAAACCAGGGTTGACGGGTGCTCCACAATTGCGGGGTAAGTTCGCGCGCCACGGCGTCTGGGTGAGTTTGTACATCGGCCATTGCTGCAAGAGTTTTTTTGGTTTCAATCACAAGTTCGCGTGGTGCACTTGCGGCACGGGCCGCCATTTCGTGCGCTACGGCAAGCAAGTCTGCATCCTCAACGCAGCGATACGCGAGCCCAACCCGTTGTGCTTCGGTGCCGTCCAGCACTTCACCAAACAGCACCGCTGCTGCAGTCACTTGTGGTCCAACAATGCGACGCAGCATCCATGTGTGTCCGCCACCGGGATGAATGCCGAGTTGCAAAAATCGTGTATCAAACTTGGCTCGTTTGGCAGCAATGCGCACGTCGCATCCAAGTGCCAAATTCATTCCTGCCCCAACTGCAGCACCATTGACCGCCGCGATCGTTGGCAAGGGGCTGCGCGCTATGCGCAAGAAACCTTCGTAGATCACGCCCAGCGATTCGCCGTCGGCTTCTGCCAGGTTTCCAAGATTGGCGCCTGCACAAAACGCGGGGGCGGTACCTGTCACCACGAGTGCGCCAACTGCACTGTCGCTCTCGACGCGGTCCATTGCCGCGACGATCTCGGCAACCATCGGCGCAGTCATTGTGTTGCGCTCGTCTGGGTTGTTGAGTGTGAGTGTTGCTACACCATCCGCAATATCAAGTAAGACCAATGCCATGGCTCAAGGTTAGCGACTACTCTAAATATGCATGCTCGACCATGTCTTCACCGATGCAATTAGTGCTCTTCGTGACGCTTTTGGCAATGCATTTCTGGAGCGTCAAGCGTTTGAAGAACATCTGCAGTCCGACATTCTGCTCGGTGACTTGGTGTGGGAAACAAGTTATGGATTGCCCGGTGAAGGCCAACCACCGCGGGTAGTTGCGCACATTACTTTCAACTGGCCTAGTCGCAGCCAAGCCGCTTATCGCAGTTGGTATGTGGAAGAAGTGCTCGACCACAATCCATCCATCGAGATTGAAGTTGTGTTTCGTATTCAGCGACTCGCACAGCAACCAGACCCGTCAGTTGTCGACGATGTGGCGGTCATGTACAGCCCAGTTGTTGGCAATGGCAAACTCGAGCGCGACAACATCACGATCGAAATGAGTCACCCGACTTCTAGTGACAACACCGACTTTGCGCTCGAAATTACTTATGAAGGTGAATACGAATTGGCAGAAGAAACTTTGCAAGACGGCACGAGCGCCGTGCTCGACGACCACTTTGGCGCTCTTGGCCATTGGGTCGCTTCAACGCTGATCAATCTTGGCGACCTCAAATTGGAGTTTGTGCCAGCCGACGAAGAGGAGTAGTTATTTAGCGGTTGCGTTCAGCAACAGCATGCACTTCAATCCCGCCACGTGGACGCTGCGTGAGTTCGACTTTGACCCACATTGGTTTGACAGTGGTCATCACTTCGTTGGCAATCTCGGCAGCAAGTGCTTCGGCAAAGACGGCCATGTCGCGAAAGCGCCACAGGTACAACTTGAGCGACTTCGACTCGATACACAGTTGATCGGGTTTAAATTCGATTGTTACGTGCGACAAGTCGGGTTGCGAAGTTACCGGGCAAATCGATGTCACTTCATCAGTCGTAAATCGCACCAACGTCACATGGGCTGGTGCGGGAAACACTTCTACGTGGTCGATGGCATGACGAATTGTCGAGCCAAGAACTGTGAGGTTGTCGTGCGAATCAGTTGCCATGCGTATCAGCGTAGGTGGTTTGGAATCAGACTGCTCAGTTGCACCAATGGGCGCGGACCAACATGCGTAATCACTTCTGATGCCGAAAGCGAACCAAGTCTTCCGCAGTCTTCAATATTCATGCCACGCGTAAAGCCATATAAAAAGCCCGCTGCATACATGTCGCCTGCACCGGTTGCATCGACAACCTGATCTACAGGTTCAGGCTCGATGTGCACGACATCATCGCCGTTGATCACAACTGAGCCTCGCTTGTCGCGAGTAACGGCGCCAAACTCGCAATCGTGTCGCAACTTTCCAAGCGCTTCTTCATACGAATTTGTTTGATATAACGACTGCAACTCAAATTCATTGCAGAACAAAATATCGATGTCGTTCTTGATGAGCGCCATGAAGTCTTCACGGTGGCGGTCAACACAAAACGAATCCGAAAGAGTGAGCGAGACTTTGCGACCAGCCTCGTGCGCATATTTTGATGCTG
>CAXNNK010000091.1:0-3978 GCA_964203725.1 Ilumatobacteraceae bacterium
CGGTGAACGCCTGGTAAACCTCGATCGTCTCGCCGGAATCAATGAATTTATAAACATACGTTGGCATCAGGTCAACAATTCTAGGATGCAAGGGTGGCAATGCACACCGCTGTTATCCCCGCTGCTGGAATGGGGACGAGATTTCTGCCCGCGACCAAGGCCGTGCCAAAGGAATTGATGCCCATCTTTGACACGCCTGCTCTGCAGATTGTGATGGATGAAGCAATTGGGGCGGGGTGTGACCACATTGTTGTGGTGTCGAGCAAAGCCAAGAGTGGCATTGAGGCCTATTTGGTGCCGTCGCCCGACGTGGTCAAGCGTGTGCGCGACAGTGGTCGCACCGAATTGGCAGATCGACTTTCACTCATTGGCACCGATGTCAAGATCAGCGTCGTCTATCAAGATGCGCCGCGCGGCCTCGGGCATGCAGTTGCGTGTGCGCGCCAAGCTGTTGGCAACGAATCATTTGCTGTGCTGTTGCCCGACGAGCTGATGGGCGATGCATCGTTGTTGTCGCAGATGTGGAAAATGCACGATGCGGGTGACAAACATGTGGTGGGCCTCAAGCAAGTGCCAATGAGTGAAGTAAGTGCATATGGTTGCGTAAAGACCACGGGTGCACCCGACAAAGATGGTGTTGTCACTATTACTGGCGTTGTGGAAAAACCTGCGATCAATGAAGCACCAAGCGATCTCATTTTGATCGGTCGATATGTGTTGGGAGTAGAAATATTTGACATGCTCGACACACTTCAGCCAGCAAAGGGCGGCGAGATCTTGCTGACCGATGCGCTTCTGATGGCAGCAACTGCTGGCAACCTGTTGGGTGTGGTGAGCGACATTGATCGGCACGATACTGGTACTCCGATGGGGTGGTTGCAGGCAGTGATTGAGATTGCATTGAAGCGCAAAGATGTTGGTGAAGAACTCTCTACATGGTTAGAAGGAAAATTCAAGTGAGCAAATTACAAGTAACGATTGATCCAAAAGAAGTTGGCATGTCGGCAGAGCGCCTCAAGCGCATTGACGAACACTTTCAGCAGTATGTAGACGATGGAAGGTTGCCTGGCTACACCGTTGCTGTTGCGCGGTACGGACAAATTGCGCACGTGAGCACCTATGGCATGCGCGACATGGAAAGCAAGCTTCCAACCGAACTTGACACTATGTATCGAATTGCATCAATGACTAAACCAATTACGTCAATTGCGTGCATGATGTTGGTTGAAGAAGGCAAACTGCAACTGACCGATCCGGTGAGTCGATTTATTCCCAAATTTCGCCATACCAAGGTGTACGAGAGTGGCAGTGCGCAAAACCCAGTGCTTGCACCAATGAACGAACCAATGCGAGTTTGGCACCTGCTCACACACACTTCTGGTCTTACCTATGCGCATAATTATTCGCATGTTGTAGACGAGATGTATCGCAACGCTGGTTTTGGTTTGGTTTCACACGGTCAGGAGACGCTTGAAGAGATCTGTGATCGCTTAGCAGACATACCGCTTGTTTTTGAACCTGGCTCATCGTGGATCTATGGCGCGTCGACCGACGTGTTGGGTCGTGTTTTGGAGGTTGCATCAGGAATGTCGCTGAATGACTTTTTTCAAACGCGTATTTTGCAACCATTGAAAATGCAAGACACGAGTTTTTGGGTACCGAAAGAAAAACTGTCACGTTTGGCTGCGGTGTACACGCCAGATGAAACAGGATTGAAAGCAGTGCGCATGCCGTCGATGGAAGAGTCGGTGCTCACCAAGCCGTCAGCCTTTTCGGGTGGCGGCGGCTTGGTTTCAACCGCGTTTGACTATTGGCGATTTTTGCAGATGCTTGAAAATGGTGGCGAACTTGACGGTGCTCGACTGATCTCGCCAACCACTCTTGACCTGATGACCAAGAATCATTTGCCAAACCATCAAGACGTCTCGCAATTTGGTCGTGTTGTAGGTGAAGAAGTGTTTTATGACGGCCTAGGTTTTGGATTGGGTTTTGCAGTTGTGATTGATCAGGCAAAAACCAAAGTTGCTTGCTCGGATGGCACATACAGTTGGGGCGGAATATTTAGTACAGCATTTTGGATTGACCCTGTCGAAGAGATCACTGCAACCTTTTACACGCAGTTGATACCCTCCACGACGTATCCAATTCGGCCATTTTTGCGCAGCATGGTGTACGGCGCAATCATCGAGTAGCAATTGTTATGTGGTGCGTGAAAATGCACCGGGTTCATCAATCACAAAACCAAACTCGTCGACACTTACTTCGACTGTTTTATTTTGTAGCAGGCTAATGTACTGCCAGCGATGAGTGTCGATCCGCGTATACATCTGTGGCACCACGGTGACGCCAAGGGTTTCGGTGTCAACAGTGATCACGTTTTGGGTTGATGAATGCCCAACATGCAGTGGCAGTCTGTGAATCAGTATCGAGTTAGTAAAGGGCGTGCCTGGCAAATCGATGTCAATGCAACCATCCAACTCAGTGCGATGGTCTCCATTCATCTCACCCCACCTGCCATGACCATCGGTTGCAAGCCACAAGTCGGGCTCGTCCATGTCACGAAACAACAAAAACTGCTGCACAACCCACATTGCCGACATGCGGATAACGAAGTGAGCGTTTTCGGCGCTCAAGACTCCATTTGCAGTCCAACCTTCGTTTTCCCACAGCAAATCGACGTGACTCGAGTGAGGTTCGGCAACGTGCTTCCACGATGCACGATGACCAGAAGCGGGAAGAGCCGAATAATGAGCGGGGGAGCCAGCGTGCGAATTACTCATAGTTACAGCCTGTCATGTGGCGGTACCGTAGCGAGATAATGATCGCGATTCACGAGGCTCAAAAAACAGTGCTGGATGCATGTGGCGTGCTCGCGCCAGTTTCTACATCGTGCGAACAGATGTCGGGCAGAGTGCTGGCGCAAAATGTGGTGGCGCCCGAGAATGTGCCACCTTTTGCCAACTCGGCTGTCGATGGATACGCGGTGCGCACTGCCGATACGCAAACAGTGCCAACCGAACTTGTTGTTGTAGACACAGTCGCAGCAGGTGCCGAACCGAAGATTGTGGTGAGTACCGGCCAGGCAATACGCATCATGACAGGCGCGCCAATGCCACAAGGTGCCGACGCAGTGGTGATGGTTGAAGACACGCAGCGTGTTGGTGACGATCGGGTGTCGATTGGCAAAGCCGCAAAATTGTATGACGCAATTCGTGATGCAGGTAGTGATGTGAACAAAGGCGACACTGTATTTGTGGCTGGCACTGTGCTCAATGCTGCTGGTGCCGGAGTGTTGGCCAGCGTTAATGCGCGAGTTGTGCAGGCATACCCGCGTGCTCGTGTTGCGTTGTTGTCGACTGGTGACGAACTAGTGACCGACGGATCGCCGCTCAAGATTGGGCAGATTCGTGAAAGCAACTTGACGATGCTGGATGCGATGATCGCGGCTTCGGGATGTGAAGTGATCAACCTCGGAATTATTAAAGATGATGAGGCACTGCTTGAGCGAGTGTTGCTTGATGTGATTGAGCGATGCGACGCAATCGTGACGAGCGGTGGCGTAAGCATGGGCGACTTTGATGTAGTGAAGGCAGTGCTGTCGCGCATTGCAAAGATGCAGTGGATGCAACTTGCGATTAAGCCCGCAAAGCCATTTGCGTTCGGACAACTTCAAGCATCCGATGGCCGGGTAGTGCCAATTTTTGGATTACCAGGCAACCCGGTTTCTTCGATGATCAGTTATGAGTTGCTTGCAAGACCGGCATTGCGCAAAATGATGGGTCACACGCACGACTTGTTACGCCCAACCGTCAAAGCAGTTTTGGATGCGCCGATTAAGCGCAAGCAAGACGGCAAGGTGCACTATGTGCGAGTGTTTGGCGGCTTTGAAAGTGATGGTCGATTGCATGTGCGCGACACCGGCCCGCAGGGGAGTCACCAACTTGCGTCAACTGCCCTTGCCAATGGCCTCGCATATGT
>CAXNNK010000092.1:0-3974 GCA_964203725.1 Ilumatobacteraceae bacterium
TTGTCGACTCACCATTCCGTATGTTGGCTTGACACCAACGACTCCGCAGAGCGCAGCCGGTTGACGAATGCTGCCGCCCGTGTCGCTACCCAAACTTGCCGCAGCAAAACCTGCAGCAACTGCTGCAGCACTGCCGCCGCTCGAGCCACCAGGAACACGCGATGTATCGAGTGGATTTCGTGTTGGACCAAACGCAGAGTTTTCTGTGGATGAGCCCATTGCAAATTCGTCCAAGTTGGTTTTGCCAACGATGACTGCGCCAGCGTGTTGCAAGCGAGTCACAACTGTTGCGTCGTACGGCGGCTTCCAACCTTCCAAAATTTTGGACGAACATGTGGTTGGCACGCCGCGCGTGCACATGTTGTCTTTGAGTGCGATTGGTACGCCAGCGAGCGGACCACGGTCGTTGCCAGCCTTGATGTCAGCATCGATGCTTGCGGCATTGGCACGAGCAGACTCGGCCATGATGTAATTGAACGCGTGAATTTCGGTTTCGCGCGAGTCGATACGAGCCAAATGTTGCTCGAGCACATCGGATGCAGTTGTTTTTCCTTCACGGATTGAGTCGACGATGTCGACTACAGAAACAAATTCACTCGTCATGATTCTGCACCGTTGGATGGTGGAACACGAAAACGACCGTCTTGCGGTGCAGGCGCGTTATCAAGAACTTCTTGACGATCTAGGCCAGGTACAACGACATCTTCGCGATACACATTTTTGATCGGGAAGGGTTGCGCCATTGGGGTCACGGCCGACAAATCGAGTTTGTCGATGTCACCGAAATGGTCGAGCATCCCTGTCAACTGCGTGGTCATCAGGGCCAGTTCGGCTTCGGTCAGGTCGAGCCTGGCTAAGTGCGCCACCTTGGCCACCACTTGGGCAGTGATTTTTGGTGTTGTTTTAGCGTCGGACGAAGGGCTCACAGCCCTTCAGCCTATTGGCTCTTCAAGTAGATAAGAACTGCGGATTCAGGGAACAGCATTGATGGTTGGATGCCAACACGTCCAAGTTGAGCACCAGTCATCGTGAGTGATGCGTGTTCCCTCGAGTCTCCAAGAGACACATATGTAACCGTGTATTCAACGTCACTCAATAGTCCATGGATTTTCCACATTGACGACACGAGACCTTGAGATGTGGTCAGTTGCGCGTAACTCAGCAATGCTATGTGCTTGTCTGTCGAAATCACTCCGTGAGCAACAGTGCTGTTGTCGGAAGTTACGTCGTAACGCACAAAGTCACCGCTGTGCAACAACTCTCGATGCTGTTTGTACAAGTCGATGATGTGACGAAGTTGTATTTGTTGGTCGTCGCGCAAGGTGAGCAAATTCCACTCAACACCCATGTGCCCAAACATGGCCGTTGCACCTCTAAACGAAAGCGATTGTCTGCGACCAGTGGTGTGTGCAGTGGGTGGACCAATGTGCGCACCCATCACTTCGAGCGGCACCAGCATTGACGTGCCACGTTGAATGATTTGTCGCTCAAGGGCGTCATTGCAGTCGCTTGTCCACACGCGTTCGGTTCGGCGCAAAATCTCGTGATCAATACGTCCGCCACCTGATGCACAACTTTCAATTTCCACATGTGGGTGTGCCGCACGCAATTGATCAATCAATTGATATACGGCCAGAGTTTGATTGTGCGTACCGGCTGCCCCACCGCTTCCGGTTGCATGCACATGCGCGCGGTTCATGTCCCACTTCACATACGCAATGTCATTTTCTGAAAGCAGTGCATCTAACTGCCTATATATATGTGCATACGCATCTGGATGCGCAAGGTTGAGCACCAATTGGTTGCGTGCCAATACGGGCTCGTAACTAGGAGACACCAGCACCCACTCAGGATGCGCACGATACAGATCGGAGTCAGGATTGACCATTTCGGGTTCTACCCAAATTCCAAAATCCATGCCGAGTTTGCGCACATGCGAAATTAATGGCGCAAGTCCGTTCGGATAAACGTCTGGCGACACAAACCAATCACCAAGACCAGACTTGTCATTGCGGCGTGAGCCAAACCATCCGTCGTCTAAAACAAAGCGTTCGACACCAACATTGGCTGCAGCATCGGCAAGTGCACACAAGCGCGTGAGATCATGATCGAAGTACACGGCCTCCCACGTGTTGAGCATCACTTTTCGAGGGCTCTCGACCGTTGGATGATGCGAGCGCGAACGTACATTGCGATGCAACGCATGAGTTGCACTATTGAGACCGTCGCCCGACCACACACCAATCACTTCGGGGGTTGCATACGACTCGCCTGGCTCTAGGCACAACTCGCCCGCATGCAACAGTTCGCCCAACTGCACATATTTTCTGCCATCTGGCAATACTTCGGCAAGCAACACCGAATTGCCGCTCCACGCAAGATGCGCTCCCCACACTTGACCATTCCATTCGTCGGCAAAACGTTCGGTTGCAAAGATCAGTGGCAAGTGCTCGTGTGATGTGCGTCCTGTGCGATTTTCTGCAGTCCACGCACCATCCACAAAATCGCGACGATGCAACTGTGCTTCACGCGCCCACCGACCACTAAACGTGAGCAGTTGCGTTGCACTGCCGATGACGGGCAATGTAATCGTGAGATTGGTGAGCAAATATCGCGACTCGCCAATGTTGCGCAACATTGCGGTGGCGTGAAGTGTGCCCCATGCACTGCAGACAAGTTTGATTTCAAGTTCGAGTTGCGCAACCTCATCTCGCGCAATCGAAATCAATTGTTGATCGACAACTTCGCAACTCACAAAAGAAAACCTTGGCGCCCAATGACGACCGCCTGGACGATGCCCTCCGATACCTGGACGCATCGTTGCACCATCGCCATGACACGGCACCAATGAAATTGCATTGATTGCATTGGTAGCACCGGGCATGCTTGGTCGCGCAGTTGCTGTCGCGATTGCGTCAAGATTGGCTAGCGAAGTCGCGTTCAACGGTGCACCCCAATACATAATTGCTGGCGCTCCTCCCGAGACGTCGCACACCACCGACTGGTGAGAATCGCCGATGTGCTTCAGGATTGGACGTATTGGTTGAGTAGACACCACTGCGCACGGTACCGTCAGTTGCAGATCCATGGCTACTCAACACAACTTCACGCATGGTGGCTCGGGCAATGAGCGCATTGATCCCAGCACAGGCACTGTTGTGCACGTAGTTGGTTCGCGACAAAATCGCCCCAATTTGCCCGCCACCGATTGCCCGTTTTGCGTGGGCGGACTTGAGGCGCCACAACCCTACGAAACACACCACTTCGCAAATCGTTGGCCCCCGATGCCAAACGATCGGTGCGAGATCGTGTTGTACTCGCCGGATCATGATCAATCATTTGCGGGCCTCGGTGTAACAGGAGTGCGAAGTGTGATCGATTTGTGGGCGCAACGAACAACCGAACTGGGTGCGCGTGCAGACGTTGATGACGTATTGATCTTTGAAAATCGCGGACGCGAAGTTGGTGCAACGATTGATCACCCGCATGGACAGATTTATGCGTTTGACCACATTCCTGCGCGCACGAGTGCGCGACTCAGCAATGGTTGGAGACCAGACCAATCACAAGAACGACTTGTGCGCGAGCACGACGGCTGGCGCACTTCAGTGCCATATGCATCTGTATACCCAGTGGCAATTGAGATTTCCCCTTCAATACAGGTTGGGAGCTTGAGCGAACTCAACTCTCAACAGCGAGATGCATGTGCAGCAATGTTGGTGGATGCGCTCACTCGAATTGATTCGCTATTTGGTGCACGCGTGCCATACATGTTGTGGCTCAATCAGCGCCCGACAACAAACGAAATGAAACATGCCGATGCATGGCTCAATTTTGAAATTGTTTCTCCATGGCGCAGCAATGGAGTAATGCGTTATATCGCAACAGCCGAGGTATCGACTGGCGAATATTTCAATCCGATGATTCCTGAAGATCTCGCTGCCGCGTTGCGATAATCACGAGTACCGAGACTG
>CAXNNK010000093.1:0-3949 GCA_964203725.1 Ilumatobacteraceae bacterium
CCTGGGCACGCTGCACGCTCGATCTCGCCAAGCTCTTCTTGGCTCATGTTGCCAGCAGCGCAAGCACCAATGGCTTCGAACACTGTGGTGATGTCGATGTTTTTGCCGTTGTGTACGCCTGGCAACGTGCTGCCGTTGTACACAAACACACTTGGCAAATTGAGACGAGCGGCAGCCATCAACATGCCAGGAATGCTCTTGTCGCAACCAGCAAGACCAACGAAACCGTCAAAGCGCTCTGCGTGCACAACTGTTTCAACCGAGTCACAAATAACTTCGCGACTTACAAGTGACGCACGCATGCCTTCGTGACCCATCGAAATGCCGTCACTCACCGTGATAGTGCCGAACTCGAGCGCGACGCCACCATTTGTGCGAACGCCAACTTTTGCCGAGTCGGCAAGACGACGTAGCGATGCGTTGCAGGGTGTTACTTCATTCCACGACGAGGCAATACCGATCTGTGGTTTTACCCAGTCGTCATCGGTTAATCCAACGGCGCGCAACATTGCGCGGGCTGCGGCTTTTTGATTGCCATCGGTGACATCACGACTGCGTGGCTTGATATCAACTGGGGTTTCTGAAGGCCTTGTCATATTGATCAAGGCTACTTGCGCAAACTATGCGGCTGACTTCACCGGCTTACGAAGGTAAAAATAGAGCGTTGGAGCAAGGAATGCGAAGTAGGTGATGACGCGGATGTTTTCAGCCGCTTTGTGCCAACCGAAGAATCCCTTCACGAAATCGTAGAAGGTTCCCGAGGACCACATGCCAGACTCAACGGTCCAAGCCGATTGCATTAACCAGCCGTTTTCCCAACCGAAGAACAAGCGATACTCATGCACCGACTTGCCTGCAAGACCCGCAGCGAACAAGATTAATAACACTGCAGTCACATTGAAAAACATTTTCAGGTTGATTTTTTGGCCACCTGCAAATATTGCAACGCCTAATGCAACCGCTGCAACGAGCCCAAGCAACCCGCCAATTACAACTGAGCTGCCGGAAGATGAAGTGGTCTCGGCACTGAGCAAGAACAGAACTGTTTCTAAACCTTCACGCACCACAGCAACAAAGGCGATTGTAAACAATGCGGTCTTTGCTGAAGCATCAACTTTGGCTCGCAGTTCAACACTGAGATTTTGCGAATTCTTGCGCATCCAAAAAATCATTTGTGTGAGCACTGCGGCCGCAACCAGTGCAATCGTGCCCTCAGTTGCATACTCAACTTTGCCGTTCAGTCCATCTAACGCAAGATAGACAATGGTTCCTACGACAAGACAGGAAAGACTCGCTGCAGCAGTGCCCCACCAGACATACCGTGCGTCGGCTTTACGATCGGTCTTTGTCAAATACGTCAGCAAGATCGCAACAATGAGTGAGGCCTCGAGGCCTTCGCGAAGCGTGATGAGGAATGCGGTTGTCATACCGTGATGTTAGGCGAGCCTAACAACCTTCGTCAAGTTGAACATGTGGCCCGACCTATCCACGTTTTGCCTGCAATAAGGCGGTCACTACCTTGCCGTCGGCCTTACCTTGTGAAGACTTCATGATCGCGCCAACCAACGCGCCCATTGCCTTTTCTTCGCCAGCGCAATACTTTGCCCACGCATCTGGCTGAGCCGAAATCGCTGCATCGACCATTGCTTCAACAGCAGATGTGTCGAGTGCTTCAAAACCTTTTGCCGCTGCAATTGCAACAGCATCGCCGCCGCCGTTGGCAACTATCTCGGAAAGAATTGTTTTTGCTTGCGTTGCAGTGACTTTTGCATCGCGTTCGAGCAGCGTGAGACCAGCCAAATCTTTTGCTGGCACTGCAGGGTTTGCACCGGCTTCGGCGAATGCTTGTTGCACATATACCAGTGCGCGCGCTGGTTCGCCGCCAGCATCGGCAACGAGTTGCACGAAATCATCTTGGCCGCGTTCAACAATGACGTACACGGCTTCGCTTTCTTTGTCGGCGCCAGTCAGTTGCGACAATCGTGCGCGACGCGCAGCAGGCAACATCGGTAGTGACGCGCGGATTGATTCGACCCACTCGGGGCCCGGATCGAGCAGCACAAGATCGGGCTCAAGAAAATATCTGTAATCGTCGGCGTCTTCTTTGACGCGCAGTGTGTGCGTGCGTCCTTCAGAGTCGTCCCAGTGACGGGTCTCTTGACGAATAGTGCCGCCGGACTCGAGCACATCAACTTGGCGACGAGCTTCGTAATCAATGGCCTTGCCAACTGCGCGTATGGAGTTGACGTTTTTAATTTCGCAGCGAGTACCAAATGGCTCGTCTGCTTTGCGCACTGAGACGTTGACGTCGCAGCGCATCGAGCCCTCTTCCATTTTTGCATCGCTTGCACCGACAGCGAGCAAAATGCTGCGCAACTCAGAAACATACTGGCGCGCCTGATCGGCATTGCGGATGTCGGGACGTGAAACAATTTCGACAAGCGGAACACCAGCGCGGTTGAAGTCGACAAGCGAGTAGTCGCTGCCATGAATACGGCCGCTTGTGCCACCGAAGTGCGTTGACTTGCCGGTGTCTTCTTCGAGATGCGCGCGCTCGATACCAATGCGCACGTCGCCCGGCAACATCATGAACCCATCGATGTTGATTGGTTGGTCGTACTGCGTGATTTGATACGCCTTTGCGAGGTCTTGGTAAAAGTAGTTTTTGCGGTGGAAAGTGCTCGCTTGCACTGTGCAATTGAGCGCAAGGCCAAGGCGAATTGCAAGCTCAACAGCGCGTCGGTTGATGACCGGAAGTGCGCCAGGCAAACCGAGTGTGACGGGATCGATGTTGGTGTTTGGCTCGTCACCGAAATGGTTTGGACTTGCCGAGAACAACTTGGTCTTGGTGTCTAACTCAACGTGAACCTCAAGACCAATCACCATCTCCCAACCGTTGGGAAGGATTGTCGCGTGTGATGGAGCAGATGATGCGTTGCTCATGATGCGCGCTCCAACTCGGCAGCAACCCTAAACATGGTTGGTTCACCAAGTGCTGGCGCAAGAATCTGCACGCCAACTGGCATCGAGTGCGCACCAGTTCCGAAAGGCACACTCATTGCTGCGTGGCCAGCAAGGTTTGTAGGAATCGTAAAGATGTCGCACAGATACATGGTCAGTGGGTCGCTCGTTTTTTCGCCGATCGGAAACGCAACTGTTGGAGATGTTGGCGTCAAGATCACATCGCACGATTGGTATGCAGCAGCAAAGTCATTGGCGATGAGCCTGCGAACTTTGAGTGCCTTGCCGTAATACGCGTCGTAATAGCCGGCCGACAATGCATATGTGCCCAACATGATGCGGCGTTTTACTTCTGCGCCAAAACCTGCTGCGCGAGTTGCGCCATACATGCTGATGAGATCTGCTGATTCGACGCGCAAGCCATAACGCACACCGTCATAACGAGCGAGATTGCTTGACGCCTCTGCAGGAGCAACCAAGTAATACGCAGTAAGGCAATACGAAAGCGATGGCAATGCAATATCGACGATGGTTGCGCCTGCGGCTTTGAGCGCTGCAAACGCTGCATCAAGTCGAGCGAGCACTTCTGGTTCGCAGCCGTCGGGCATGTCGGCAAGTCTGCCGATGCGCATTCCCTTCACGCCCTGACCAAGCACTGCTGTGAGCGAAGGCATGGGTTGATCGAGTGAAGTTGAGTCGAGTGGGTCGTGCCCACCGATGACTTCCATGAGCAACGCGGCGTCTGCCACTGTGTGCGTGAACGGACCAATTTGATCGAGGCTGCTTGCAAAGGCGACGAGACCTTGTCGACTCACCATTCCGTATGTTGGCTTGACACCAACGACTCCGCAGAGCGCAGCCGGTTGACGAATGCTGCCGCCCGTGTCGCTACCCAAACTTGCCGCAGCAAAACCTGCAGCAACTGCTGCAGCACTGCCGCCGCTTGAGCCACCAGGTACACGCGATGTATCGAGCGGATTTCGTGTTG
>CAXNNK010000094.1:0-3835 GCA_964203725.1 Ilumatobacteraceae bacterium
ACACCCGTGATGGGCAGCGACATGCGCCCGGCAAGACGCGTCAGCTCAGTAGTTGCCGAATCGGTAACACCCGGGTGAAGCGCGGTCTCGATTACGAAATCGGCCGGTGCAGAATCAGAATTCCATTGTCCTCGTTGTAGCAAGGGTTCTACAACGAGCGACTCAACGAGAGTGCGCGTCTCGTTGGTGATGTTGCCACGAAGAAAGATCAAGTCGGTGATTGTTACGTCTTGAAGGTGTGAAATGCCCAAGTCGTGAGCCGCTCGAAGGATCTGGCCGGCTCGCGGATCATCATTTTGAGAGGTGACGCAAATCTGGTGGGACGTCAAAATTGAGCCCACTCCGCCTGCCACGACTGGATAATAGTTTGTGATCAGATTTTGACTTGAGAAAGTGAACAAAAAATCAAGAGAGATTGCTCAGATGCTTTACAAAATGTTTAATGACGAAAGTGGCGTGTGCCTGTGAAGATCATCGCGATACCACTGTTATTGGCTAATGCGATCGACTCGTCGTCACGTTGGCTGCCCCCAGGCTGCACAATGACTGCGATACCAGCATTGATTAGCATCTGCGGGCCATCCGAAAAAGGGAAGAACGCATCACTTGCTGCAACACTGCCAAGTGCTTTGTTGCCTGCTCGCTCGCAGGCCAGTCGGGCTGCGTCAATGCGATTTTGTTGGCCACCGCCAATACCCACGGCCGATCCGTCATTCACTAAAACAATGGCATTGGACGACACGGCCGCACAGGTGATCCATGCCGTGACGCAGTCGCGCAATTGAGAGGCAGTTGGCTGCGCTGTTGTGACCACTTGCCAAGCGTTTGTATCGATATGCATTGGGTCGGTGTCTTGAACGAGGAATCCGCCAGAGATTTGGCGCAAGTGTTGAGTGGACTGGGTATGCATGTTGGCTTGCAGGATGCGCAAGTTTTTCTTTGCGGCCAAAATCTCAACTGCACCTTCTTCGTATGAAGGTGCAATGAGCACTTCGGTAAATACTTCTTTGAGATCGTGAGCCATCTCCACAGTTGCTTCGCGGTTGAGTGCAACAACGCCACCAAACGCACTTAAGGGGTCACAGGCGTGAGCATTGCGATACGCATCTTCAATCGTGGTGGCTATGGCGAGTCCGCATGGGTTTGCGTGCTTGATCACAACTGCGCATGGTATGTCAAATGACCAAGCCAACTTACATGCTGCTTCGCTATCGAGCACATTGAGATAACTCATCTCTTTGCCACCAAATTGCTGTGATGCCGACCACCAACTGTGTTCTCCATCGACTGTGTAGCGAGCACCGCGCTGATGTGGGTTTTCGCCGTAGCGCAGCGTCTGTTCGCGCACGAGACTGAGCGTGATGCGTTGTGGTAACTCTGATGGAGTCGTGTCGTTTGTTGCTGCCGCTGTTACTGCTGCAAACCACTGTGCAACTTGGGCGTCGTAGGCGGCGGTGGTTGCAAAGGCCTGTGCTGCAAGTTGTTGGCGCAGAGCAGGCGGCACGCTGCCATTAGTGCGAATGGCGTCAATGATCGAGTCGTACTGCGTGGGTTCGGTGACTACCGCTACGTGCGCATAGTTTTTGGCAGCAGCACGCACCATTGCAGGTCCACCAACATCAATCAGTTCGATAGATGGGTTGCTCGAGAATGGATAGAGATTGATGGCAGCGAGTGCAATGGGTTCGATGTTGTGCGTGTGCATGTCGGCGACGTGTTCGGCATTGTCGGTGTCGGCCAATAGTGCGCCATGAATGGATGGGTGCAAGGTGACAACGCGATGCCCCAAGATGGCTGGATAGCCCGTGACTGTGGCGACATCGATGACAGGAATGCCGGCATCGGCAATCACTTTTGCTGTGCCACCGCTCGACAACAACTCCCAACCGAGATCGCTCAATGAGCGCGCAAAATCGACGATTCCTGTCTTGTCGTAGACACTGAGTAACGCGCGAGGCACAGGCTTAGTGTCGCATATTTTTGCGTGGTGCACGAGATTCTGTGAGCAACGAAGTAATCACAATGAGCACCCCTAGCCATGCAACGGTCGATGGTCGTTCGCTCAAAACCACCACTCCGAGCACGGTTGCGACAACTGGTTCTACGAGAGTGATCAGTGTTGTCTGACTGGGCTCTAGATCTTCCAGGCCTGTTGCATACGACCAATAAGCGAGGGCGAGCGTGACAATACCGAGCCACAACACCATCACGATTGCATCTCGCTGGGTAAGCCACTTCAGATTGACAAAAAATAATGTTGGCGCAAGCATGACGGAAGCGATGCCAAACACACGTGCCATTGCGAGTTCGCTTGCGACTCCACTCGAAAGAATAGTTTTGCTGCCGAGTGCAAAGATGGCGTAGCCAAAACCAGCGCACAGCGCGAGCGCAACACCCGACATCGTGACTTGGGATTCTTTGCCTGAACCGACAATCAGACTCATGCCAATAATTGCAAACACTGTGGTGCCGAGCCATGAAAGTGCAGGGACTTTTCGCGATGACATCGCCGAGATAGCGCCGGTAATCAGTGGCGCCGAACCGAGCGCGACAACCGTGCCGACTGCTACGCCTGTTGATCGCACCGCACTAAAAAATGCGGCACCATACAGAGCCTGACCGAATGCGGTTGCGATCCACACCCGAGCGGCAAGAGGTGCACGCTCGACTGTGCGACGACGACTGGGTCGCAAAAAAGCAATGATGAACAGCACGAGTGACCCAATGAAAAACCGGATGGCAGCCACCCCAAGTGGAGAAGAACTGTCTGGGCCAAGTTGCTGAGCCGTACCCGTAGTCGCAAAACATATTGCTGCGCCAACAACAAACAAACGTGAATTGGTGGGTGTCACGTTTGGTGGGTCTCGTACATTCGCCCAGCAACAACTAAACCAGAAACTGCAGTGAGAATGGCGACCGTATAAATGGCGGCTGGAATGGAAAACTTGTCGGCAATGAATCCCGCTATGAGCGCACCGATCGCGAATCCGCCATCACGCCACAACCGATAAACACCAACCGACCGAGCTCGCCAGCGTGGGTGGGCGACGTCGCCAATCGCAGCAAGAAGTGTTGGGTAAACCATTGCTGTGCCTGCGCCAAGAACACATGCGCCGATGGCCCACGCATAAAAACTAGATGTTGCGCCAATCCAAGCAATTGCAACTGCCTGAACCAACATGCCCCCGACGATCAGTGGTTTGCGCCCGATTCGGTCAGAGAGTCCGCCTGTGTACAGCTGTCCTAAACCCCATACAGCGGGGTACAGACTGACGAGAATGCCGATGCGCTGAACAGATAAACCGGCGCCGAGAAACAAAATAGGAAACAAGCCCCAGGCGAGCCCGTCATTGAGATTGTTGATCATCCCCGCTTGAGAACACGACGATAACGCCTTGTCTCGAAACGAAGTGAGCATAAAGATTTCTTTCGTCGACAGTGCCTGACTCTGAGTGTCGTGAGCCGCATCATGAGTAGTTGCCTCGTGGCGAGCATGACCAAGAGTTTCGCGTACAAAAAAAACCGACATACCGAGTCCAAGACCAGCAAAAGCAATACCAAGAAAAAACGGCTCGGGTCGAAGACCAAAGCGTTGGGCGATGTAGCCGGTGGCAAGTGCAGTGAGCGCCACCGCTCCATAGCCTGCTGCTTCGTTTAGCCCCATGGCTAAGCCGCGCTTGGTGGGTCCAACGAGGTCGATCTTCATGATCACGGTTGTCGACCACGTGAGACCTTGATTGACACCAAGTAGAACATTGGCAAATACAACCCATCCCCATGTCGGTGCCCAGATGATCAGCAGTGGGACAGGAAGTGCAACAAGCCAGCCGGCTAT
>CAXNNK010000095.1:0-3815 GCA_964203725.1 Ilumatobacteraceae bacterium
GGCAATGACTCGGTGATTACGCCTTCCAGCACAATCGCGTCTTCTTTATTTTTTGGCAGAACTTTCTCCTCAAAACGCACGGACACAAGCCAAGAGGGCGATTAACCTCCCAAAAGGCGAAGGGTTATGCTACCGCCGCATAATCCCACCCCAAAACCCCTAGACGCAGGTCTCTGGGTACTTTTTCCTAAATTTTCTTGGCTTGGGCCGATTTGACCGCATGAGCCAGACGAGCAAAGACTTCATCGGTCGTACCGAGACCGTCCACGACCACGAGCCGTGATTTGCTCGTGTAATAATCGATTAACGGTGAGGTCAAAGAGTCGTATAGGTCGAGCCGATGACTGATCGCCTCGGGGGTGTCGTCATCGCGTTGATGCACAAGGCCACCACATTTTGCACAACTCCAGGGCTGAGGATCATTGCCATCCGAGATGTAGTTGGCATCACATTGCTCACACGTGCGCCTCGCCGAGAGCCGACTCAACACCAGATCTCGCTTGACTTCCAGATTGATCACGATGTCAACTGGACGCACTTCGGTGATGTGATCAAACGCAGCAGCCTGACCAACCGTGCGTGGAAACCCATCCAAGATGAAGCCACCGACTCGCGCATCGGTCTCACCTATGCGTCCCTGCACAAGGCTGACCATCAATCCATCTTCCACAAGATCGCCCTCGTCTAATACCTTTTTGACTGCTCGACCAACAACAGAGTCTTGTCTGATTGCACTGCGCAACATTTCACCAGTTGAAATATGTGGTGCACTGAAGTGCTCAGACAACAATCGACACTGTGTGCCCTTACCGGCACCTTGGCGACCAAGCATGATGACGCGTACTGCTGTTGTCATGATGTCCCTGTTTCGATGAAATTTCTGAAGGCGTTTCCTATTAGGAAAGCGTCACTTCAAGAAACCCTCATAGTTGCGTTGCATCAGTTGGCTATCAATTTGGCGCATCAATTCAAGTGCAACACCCACAGCAATCAACACGGTGGTGCCTGCAAACGGAAACGATTGCACGTCGCCAACCCACAAAATAATGTATGGCAAGATTGCAATGAAGGCGACAAACATTGCGCCTGGCAATGTAATGCGGTTGACGGTCTTTGCGAAAAAGCTTTCAGTCTGCGGCCCTGGACGAATACCCGGAATAAAGCCACCCTGCTTACGCAACTGGTCTGCTTGACGAATTGGGTCAAACGCGATCGAGTTATAGAAGTATGCAAACGCAATGATCAATAAGAAGAAAACCGAGATGTACAACATATTTTGGCTATTCACCAAATAGTTGTTGACGAAGCCGGCAATCGAACCTCGCCAACCCTCTCCGCTACCAAGCATGTTTGACATCAACACTGGCAACAACAACACCGAACTTGCGAAGATGATTGGCACAATGCCAGCCTGATTGACCTTGAGCGGAATGTACGTGTTTTGACCGCCATACATCTTGCGGCCAACAACTCGCTTGGCAAATTGCACGGGGATACGCCGCTGTCCTAACTCGACTCGCACCACCGCAAACAAAATTCCAATAGAGACTGCAACCAGCACAATAAATGTGATGGTCTTCTTGCTTTGCAGCAGCGAGTAGTAGTTGTATGGCAAACCGCTCACAACCGAAGCGAAAATCATCATCGACATTCCGTTGCCAATACCGCGTTGGCTGATCAATTCACCAATCCACATCAACAATGCAGTACCCGCGACGAGCGAAGGAATTACGAGCAATGCGCGGGGCATAAACGGATCAAGCAACACCACGTCTGGTGCGCTACCTGCAGCACCGAAGAATGCTGAGCCGTTGCCTTGCCCGAAGATAAATGTCAGACCAGAACCCTGCAAGACAGCAATTGCAATCGCCAAATAGCGAGTCCACTGAGTGATCTTTCGCTGACCAACTGCACCTTCTTGTTGCCATTGCTCGAGCTTTGGAATGACGACACCGAGCACTTGCATGATGATGCTCGCCGTAATGTACGGCATGATGCCGAGTGCGAAGATCGAGAAACTGCCGAAGGCTCCACCAGAAAACAAGTTGAGGAAACCAAGTGCACCTTGTGAGTTAGATGCTTCGCGCAACTGACGAACAGCTTGTGCGTCAATACCAGGCACGCGCAATGCAGCACCAAAGCGATAGATCGCAATCATCGCAAATGTAAACATCAGCTTGTTGCGAAGATCTTCCACTTTGAAGATGTTTTTTACATTAGACAACATCGTTGTGGCTCCTATTTTTCTGGTCTTCGATTTCGTGTTGAACGGATACGTCCGTCAAACAGTACTAGCGGTTGGTGAACTGGCTGCCCTTGGCGGCTGGACGAGGACCCTTGTGCGGCATTGCCACAATCGTGACACTGCCACCGGCTGCAACAATTGCTTGCTCGGCGGTTTTGGAAACGGCATGTGCCGAAACGTTGACGGCCTTGGTGATCTTGCCACGGCCCAACACTTTGATCAGTGTTCCCTTGTGCGCAGCACTGCGTTGCACAAGTACGGCTGGGTTGACTTCGTCAAGATTCAAAGCGTCAATAACATCAAGGTTGACGGCGTAGTACTCAACGCGGAACGGGTTATTAAAACCCTTCAACTTTGGTACGCGCTGCTTGAGCGGCATCTGTCCACCTTCGAAACCACGAGCAACTGTGTTACGGGCATACTGCCCCTTAGTACCACGACCTGCAGTCTTGCCACCTTTACCGCCGATACCACGACCGACGCGCTTTGGTTTTTTGGTTGAGCCCTTTGATGGGGCGAGTTGATCAACGCGCATGATTAGTTGCCTTCCTTGATTTCAATCAGGTGAGGAACTCGTCGCAACATGCCACGAATTTCTGGACGGTCTGGTAACACATTGGAGTGTCCGATACGACGCAAGCCCAATGCGCGCAATGTTGCGCGGTTCTTTGGCTTGTTGCCGATTTCTGAACGCACTTGTGTCACCGTGATAGTTGGACCGGTGTGTACAACCTTGACGCGCTTGACACGCTTTGTCGAGGTGTTGCCCGATGCGGCCTTGAGCGCCGCTGCTTCGGCGCGTGCCTCTGCTGCAGCCTTCTTGGCCTGTGGCTTGCGGTCGCGAATTGTGCGACCAGGTTTTTTAAATGCACCCATGGTTAGTGAGCTCCTTGTGCGTTCTTGCGCTCATTGAATGCGCGCAACAATCCTTTTGGAACAAATGACTCTGCAGGAAGACCGCGGCGGCGAGCAATCTCGTCAGGGCGTTGCAAGTCTTTGAGACCATTGATCGTTGCACGTGCAACGTTGATCGCATTTGACGAACCGAGCGACTTAGCAAGCACGTCATGAATGCCAGCTTCTTCCAAGATGATTCGTGCGGCACCACCAGCAATAACGCCGGTACCAGGAGCAGCAGGCTTCAAAAGCACGCGACCAGCACCATTGATACCGAGCACTTGGTGCACGATTGTCGAGCCTGCAAGCGCCACGCTGAAGAGGTTGCGCTTTGCTTCTTCGGTTCCCTTTTGGATAGCCAATGGAACTTCTTTGGCCTTGCCGTAGCCCAAACCAACGCGACCGGCTCCGTCACCAATCACCACGAGTGCGGTGAACGAAAAGCGTCGACCACCCTTGACCACTTTGGCCACGCGATTGATATGTACCACACGTGACTCACGCATCTGACCAGGCTCGGTTACACGAGGAACTGGGTAATGCGACTCTTGCTTGCGTGGTGGCTTGCCTGTTTTTTCCATGTTTGTCATTAGAACTCCAACCCTGCTTCTCTGGCGGCTTCTGCCGCTGCTGCTACACGACCGTGGAACAAAAATCCACCGCGGTCATAGAC
>CAXNNK010000096.1:0-3793 GCA_964203725.1 Ilumatobacteraceae bacterium
CTTGGTGTCGACTTGGATTCGGTGTGCGGTGGTCGCGGTATTTGTGGCCGTTGTCAGATCACGCCAAGCATCGGTTCGTTTTCTAAATGGGGCATTGAAGCAACGGCAAGTGCTCTCACTAGTCCTGGCGAGTTAGAGATTGACTACCACGGCAATCGACCTCTCGTCTTGGGTAATCGCTTGGGCTGTGTTGCCAAAATTTGTGGCGACATGGTGATTGACATTCCGGCAATGAGCCAAGTGCACCGACAGATCGTGCGCAAAGATCTTGACCTGGGTGCAATAGCAGTGGACCCAACATTTGCTTTGTATTACGTGGCGGTTGAGCCACAGCAACTTGGTGACGGTGCTACGGCTTCAACAGAGTTGCGCAATGCAATTGCCGAACAGCATCACATTGCCAAACCAACAATCGCGACACACGCGTTGAGTCAAGTCAACCGTGCGATTGACAAAGGCGAAGGTGGCGCAACTGTTGCTATTGCTCGTGGCAAAGATGTTTCTGATGCAGGAATGATTACTGCTGCGTGGCCAGGTTTTGTTGGTGCTATGTATGGCATCGCAATCGACATTGGGTCAACAACGGTTGCTGGTCACTTGTGCGATCTCACAACAGGCGAGATCTTGAGCAGTGCTGGAGTGATGAACCCGCAAATCCGCTTCGGTGAAGATTTGATGAGTCGTGTGTCGTACGTGATGATGAACAAGGGTGGAGACGTCGAACTGACGACAGTGATTCGAGCAGCGCTCAATGACCTCGTTCTCGAGTTGGCGTCAAAGGCAGCAACCACTGTCGACAAAATTCTCGAAATTGTGATGGTCGGCAACCCGATCATGCACCACATTTTGTTGGGCATAGATCCAACTCCATTAGGTGCAGCGCCATTTGTGTTGGCTACCGACGAAGCGGTCAGTGGCGCGGCGACGCAAATTGGAATTCAGTTGCCCAATGCTCGTTATTACGTTGGTCCGTGCATTGCTGGTCACGTTGGCGCCGATACTGCTGCAGCAATCTTGTCCGAAGGTCCACATCGTGGCACTTCGATGCAGTTGCTCATTGACGTGGGTACCAATGCCGAAATTGTGTTGGGCGACAACACCCGTCAGTTCGCGGCGTCCAGCCCAACTGGTCCTGCGTTCGAAGGCGCTCAACTCAGTTGCGGTCAGCGAGCAACTGCCGGAGCCGTCGAAAAAGTACGTATTGACCGCGAGACGCTCGAACCACGCTTTCGATCAATCGGTATTGAGATGTGGTCTGACGAGCCAGGCTTTGCCGAAGCGATTGTCGATACTCCAGTGACTGGCGTGTGTGGTTCTGGCATCATCGAAGTGATTTCAGAGATGTACTTGGCTGGCATTATTTCTCAAGACGGTGTTATCCAGGGTTCGCTGGTTGACAGAACTCCACGCGTTATCGCCGATGACCGCACATTCTCGTATGTGTTGTACGAGCACGGAGACATTCGATTATTGATTACACAAAACGATATTCGTGCAATTCAATTGGCCAAAGCAGCATTGCGCGCAGGTATTGACTTGTTGGTTGAGCACGCAGGAAACCCAGAAGTGCTCGACATCCGTTTGGCCGGTGCATTCGGTGCTCACATTGATCCCGTGTATGCCATGGTTCTTGGCTTAGTACCCGATTGCCCTGTTGCGGGAGTGCGGTCGGTGGGCAATGCTGCGGGTGCTGGTGCAGTCAAAACCTTGCTGTCACGCAGCCAGCGTTCTGAGATGGAAACAGCGGTCCGTAAGGTCATCAAAATCGAGACCGCAACTGAGCCACGCTTTCAGGATCTGTTCATCGCAGCAATGGCCTTCCCGCATGCTTACGCCCCTTGTCCAAACCTCGAGAGCATCATGACTTTGCCCCCGCGTATAGAAAACAGTGGTAACAGCGAGGGTGGTCGCGACGGCCAGCGTCGCCGTCGTCGCTCATGAGACAGCGTTCATGAGAACTCGTGCGAGAATAGAGCAGATTGAAAAGGGGGCAAGATCATGACAGATGTAGAGAACCACCGGCGAGGTGGCGGCCGAGCCGCTCGTCAGGCAACACGAAAAACATCCCATGCTCAACGCGACGCGTATTTGACTCGCTTGATCACTCCGTACGAAATGGTTTCTGAAGAAGGCCTTGCGCTGCTCGAGAGCAATGCAGACACAATCCTCGAAGAGATTGGCGTCGAGATTCGTGACTACCCAAGCGCGATTGAGCGTTTCAAAAATGCTGGTGCAATTGTTGACGGCACTCGAGTTCGTTTTCCTCGTGGAATGTGTAGAGCGATCGTGCAAGCAAGTGCACCACGTATCTATACACAACATGCGCGCAACCCAGAAAACAATGTGCAGATAGGCGGCAATGCCACGGTGTTTGCCCCCAACTACGGCTCGCCTTTTGTGTACGACATCGACAATGGTCGTCGCTATGCAACCATTCAAGACTTCCAAAACATCGTCAAGCTGGCTTACATGTCGCCGTACATCCATCACTCGGGTGGAACGGTATGTGAGCCTGTTGACATTCCTGTGAGCAAGCGTCACCTTGACATGGTGTACGCCCATATCAAATACTCCGACAAAGGTTTTATGGGTTCGGTAACAGCAGGCGAGCGTGCCCAAGACAGCGTTAACTTGGCCCGCATTGCTTTTGGTGGTGACTTGGCTGACCGTACGGTGATGACGAGTTTGATCAATGCATCCTCGCCGTTGGTGTGGGACGCAACGATGCTCGAGTCGGCAGAGGTATATGCGCTCAATAATCAGGCGTGCATTATCACTCCATTTATTTTGGCTGGTGCCATGGCGCCTACAACCTCTGCTGGTGTAGTGGCACAAACACTTGCGGAGTCGCTCGTAGGCATGGCGTTCACGCAACTTGTTCGCCCTGGTGCTCCTGTGGTGTTCGGTTCGTTTGCTAGTTCAATGTCGATGCTCACTGGTGCTCCTACGTTTGGCACGCCAGAGCCTGCGATTGTGCTCTACACAGTTGCTGCACTCGCGCGTCGTCTTGGGGTTCCGTTTCGTTCGGGTGGTTCACTCTGCGCATCCAAGTTGCCGGATGCACAAGCCGCATACGAAAGCGCATCAACATTGATTCCAACGATCATGGCGGGCACTAACTTCGTATTGCACTCTGCCGGTTGGTTGGAGGGTGGCCTTGCGGTTGGGTACGAAAAGTTCGTGCTTGACTGCGATCAGTTGGGCATGATGATGACGCTTGGCAAAGGTCTCGACATAACTGAGAATGGTCAAGCCATGAGCGCGATGCGAGAAAACGTACCCGGCCAGCACTTTTTGGGTACAGCGCACACGCTCGGCAACTTTGAGACTGCTTTTTATCGTTCGGATACTGCCGATAACAACAGTTTTGAACAGTGGACGGAAGACGGCGCTTTGGATGCCGCGCAGCGCGCCAACCGAATCTATAAAGAGCGACTTGCGTCATACGTTGAGCCAGCCCTAGATGACGCTATTGACGCCGAGTTATTGGATTACATCGGTAAACGCAAAGCAGAATTACCGGACACATTCGCATAATCTAGTTACGCCCCTACACACAAAACCCAAGTCAGTGAGATCAACTATGAGCACCCTTTCGTCATTACTCAAGCCCCTCATCGGTGCTAAAAAATCAAACGGCAAGACAACTGCCGCAGCACAGCGTTTGGTGAGCAACATGCGCTACGAGCTCGTGCCACTGAAGTCTCTCGATCAGGCCATTGCTTATTTGCCAAAAGGTGCATCAGTGTCGGTGACGTGTTCGCCAGCAAAAGGCATTGCAGTGACGCAGGAG
>CAXNNK010000097.1:0-3787 GCA_964203725.1 Ilumatobacteraceae bacterium
TGTTTGCAACGCTCGAAGAAGAGACTGGTCAAGCAACTGGTTTTCAGCAACGCGGCTCGGTGGCGATTGCGCCAAACGAAGAACGCTTTGAAGAGCTCAAGCGTGGTGCATCAATGGCCCGCGTGTTTGGATTGCCCGTAAACATCATCACACCAGCAGACGTAAAAGATTTGGTTCCACTTGCGCGCGTTGATGATCTTGTTGGCGCAGTCCATTTGCCTGGCGACGGTGTTGTCAACCCAATTGACGTAACACAAGCCTTGGCAAAGGGTGCGCGCGCAGCAGGTGTAAAGATTTTTGAAAACACCAAAGTCGATCGCATCGTTGTTGAAAATGGTCGCGCAGTTGGCGTAATTGCCGAAGGCGAAATGATTCGTGCTGATGCAGTTGTCAACTGTGCAGGCATGTGGGCCCGTGAGCTCGGAGATTCTGTTGGAGCAACTGTGCCACTGCACGCTGCTGAGCACTTTTACATTGTGACTGAAGCTGTTGAAGGTATTTCACCAACAATGCCAGTGTTGCGCGATCAAGATGGTTGTGGTTACTTCAAAGAAGATGCAGGCAAGTTGCTTGTCGGTTGGTTTGAGCCGGTTGCTAAGCCGTGGGGCATGAAAGGAATCTCGGAAGAGTTTTCGTTTACGTCGTTGCCAGAAGACTTCGAACACATTGCACCGCTTGTCGAGAACGCAACGCACCGTATGCCGTTGCTCGCACAAACTGGTATCCGTTTGTTCTTCAACGGCCCAGAGTCATTTACTCCTGACGATCGCTACTTGCTCGGCGAACAGCCAGAAGTGCCGGGATTGTTTGTTGCAGCAGGTTTCAACTCAATCGGCATTCAATCATCGGGTGGTGCGGGCAAAGTACTTGCCGATTGGATTATTGACGGCCGTCCGCCGATGGATCTGTGGGATGTCGATGTGCGGCGCGTCATGCCGTTCCAACGCAACCGCAATTACCTCCACGATCGCACCGTCGAATCACTTGGTTTGTTGTACGCAATGCACTGGCCATTCCGACAGCCAGAAACAGCGCGCGGCGTGCGTCGCTCGGCATTGCACGATCGCCTTGCCACAAGAGGCGCATGTTTCGGTGAAGTCGCAGGCTGGGAGCGCACAAACTGGTTTGCACCTGCAGGCAAAAAAGCCGAATACGAATACACATATGGCCGTCAAAATTGGTTTGACTACACGGCAGCAGAATGCAAAGCCACGCGCGAAGCAGTTGCCATGTTTGACCAATCGTCATTCGGCAAGTTTGTGCTTGAAGGCCCCGATGCCGAGCAGATCATCAACAATGTTTCGGCAAACGACATGTCGGTGCCAGTTGGCAAACTTGTCTACACGCAGTGGCTCAACGAGCGGGGTGGCATTGAAGCCGACCTCACCGTTACACGCGAAGCAGCCGATCGTTATTTGGTAGTTACTGCCGCCGCCACGCAGGTGCGCGATTTTCAATGGCTCAAAAATCACATTCCTGCCGACGCACGAGCAACACTCACCGATGTCACATCTGGTTCGGCTGTCTTAAGTATCATGGGTCCAAACTCACGCGATCTATTGCAGTCGCTCACATCGACCGACATGTCCAATGAAGCATTCCCATTTGGCACTTCACAGATCATTGACTTGGGTTATGCGCGAGTGCGCGCAAGTCGTGTCACATTTGTTGGCGAGCTTGGTTGGGAGTTGTACATCGCAACTGAATACGCAACGGGTGTTTTCGATGCGATTGTTGCAGTGGGCGACAAGTTTGGTCTCAAGCACGCCGGCTATCACGCACTTAACTCGATGCGCACCGAAAAGGGTTATCGCCACTGGAGTCACGATATTTCTCCAGATGACTCACCAATCGAAGCTGGGCTCGGATTCACCGTTGCGTGGAACAAAGCAGGTGGCTTCATTGGTCGCGATGCTTTGCTCAAGCAAAAAGAAACTGGTGTCAAAAAGCGTCTCGTGCAGGTTGCGCTCAAAGATGCAAGCAAGTTGCTCTATCACAACGAACCCATTTGGCGTAACGACGAAATTGTCGGGCACATTGCCTCGGGCATGTTTGGTCATCACCTTGGCAAGTCGCTCGGCATGGGCTACGTTGAGAATCATCACGGATTAGCCGACAAAGAATTCATTACAAGTGGTGTATATGAAATAGAAGTTGCAGGCGAGAGAGTTGCAGCCGATGTGCAGTTAGAGCCGTTCTACGATCCAAAGAGTTTGCGTATCAAGGCCTAATTTAAGAACCATAAGAACTATAAGAACTATAAGAAGTATAAGAGGGAGCAAATATGACATCTTCAACAAATGCACGACGCGGCGGACGAGCAACTCGCACTGCAATGCGAGCAGCGCCACTTACCGACGACATCAAGCCAGTACGCCCGGGTATGCCGAGCGGTCGCTACAAGGCACTGACCGATTCTGAAGTTCTCAAGATCCACGAAGCAGCCATCAATGTGCTCGAAAACATCGGTATTGCTGATGCAATTCCGTCGACTCTCGAATACTTGTTGCCAAAGGGATGCAAGCTCGACAGTAATGGGCGCTTGTTGTTTCCGCGTTCATTAATCGAGCACACACTCGAGATTGCAGCGCGCAACTTTCCGTTGTACGCGCAAGACCCAAAGTTTGACATGGAACCGTGGGGCACCAACACATACTTCGGTACTGCCGGCGCTGCCGTATATATCGCCGATTACGACACAGGCGAGTATCGCGAGTCGGTGTCACAAGATGCGTACGACATCGCACGCTTGGTCGACAAAATGGAGCACTTGCACTTTTATCAGCGAGCAGTTGTGCCACGCGACATTCCAGAAGCATCGGCAATGGATATCAACACGTGTTATTTGAGCGTGAGTGGCACCACCAAACATGTTGGAACTTCGTGGGTTCATCCAGATCACTTAGAGGCATCGCTCAAGATGTTGCACGAGATCGCAGGCGGCGAAGACAAGTGGCGTGCGCGTCCATTCGTGAGCCAGTCCAATTGTTTCGTTGTTCCGCCACTCAAGTTTGCAAGCGATGCTTGCAAGTGCCTTGAAGTTGCAGTGCACGGTGGCATGCCTGTGTTGTTGTTGTCGGCTGGTCAGGCTGGCGCAACTGCACCTGCCGCAATCGCTGGCGCGCTTGTGCAGCAAGTTGCAGAGTGCTTGGCAGGTCTTGCGTATGTCAATGCGATCAAGCCTGGTCACCCTGCAATCTTTGGCTTGTGGTGCTTCGTTTCCGACTTGCGCTCGGGTGCAATGTCGGGCGGAAGTCCAGAGCAAGTGTTGCTCTCATCGGCCAGTGCACAGATGGCACATTTTTATAACCTCACCGGTGGAACTTCGTCGGGTATTAGCGATTCAAAATTTCCTGACTCACAATCTGGTTCCGAAAAGGGAATCAATCATGCTCTCGTTGGTAACGCTGGCATGAACATCATTTATGAAGCTGCTGGCATGCACGGCAGTTTGTTGGGCTACTCGCTCGAAGGTGTGGTTATCGACAACGACACCATTGGTTCAGTGCAGCGCACCATCAAGGGCATCGAAGTCACCGACGAGTCATTGTCGATCGAGACAATGCGTGCGCAGTGCATTGGTGGTCCTGGTCACTACCTTGGCGCCGAGCAAACGTTGCGCATCATGCAAAGCGAGTACTTGTACCCAGCCATTGGTGATCGTCTCAGTTCTAAAGAGTGGAAAGAAGTGGGCAAGCCCGAGATTTACGACGTCGCCCACAAAAAGGTGCGCGAGATCTTGGACAACCATTATCCGAGCCACATCCCAGAGGACATTGACGCAAAC
>CAXNNK010000098.1:0-3766 GCA_964203725.1 Ilumatobacteraceae bacterium
GTAGTTCGATGGCATATTCAATGACCAAGGCTGCACTCAATCAAATGACGGTGTTGCTCGCCAAGTCATGTGGCCCAGTGCGCGTTAACGCGGTCGCACCTGGTCTTGTCGAAACACCGTGGACAAAAGATTGGCAAAATCAACACGACGCAGTCAGGGCAGTTACCCCACTTCACCGTTCGGCCACTATGGAAGATTGTGTGCAAGCAACACTTGGCTTGTTGCGAACAAAATATGCAACGGGTCAAATCTTTGTGGTTGACGGTGGTTTAACGCTAGTTATCTAGCGCGTGATATGGCGAGTTTTTATAACTCGCGAATGTGTCGACGCAAAAAGTCAAGAGCGCTGATCACCGAAAGTTGGCGCATTTGATCGCGCACAGCAGGTAATGCAAACGTCGTTGAAGCAGTGGTTCCGTTTGGTAAACACACACCGACACACAATGTTCCGGGCTTGACACCTTCTTGTGATGCAGGCCCTGCGACGCCCGTCAGTGCAAGCCCGACACTTGCACCAAGCACTTTGCACGCACCAACAGCCATCTCAATCGCTGCTTCTTCATTAACGACCATGTCACTCTGTACGCCAAGTACCGAATGCTTGACCTCGGTTGCATATGAGACGACTCCGCCGCGAAACACTTCGCTTGCACCTTCAATGCCAGTGAGGCGTCCTGCAACAAGCCCGCCTGTTACCGACTCGGCGAGCCCCAGCGTGAGCCCGCGCTCTCGCAACATCTGCAGCACTACCGACTCCATGGTGTCAGTGTCAATGCCAAACACAATGTCGCCGATGGCACCGCGCACGGTTTCTTCCCACTTGTCTAAAATCGCAACTACTTCGGCTTGGGTGGAAGATTTTGCGGTCAGTCGCACCTTGATGCCTTCCCATCCACTTGCCAAAAACGCAAGCGTCGGATTGCCAACACTCTCGAGTTGTTCGATCACACCGAAGAGGCGCTCATTTAAACCACTCTCGCTCTCACCCCATGTGCGCAGCACGCGACTAGAGATCACCGATGCAGAACCAGAACGCATCAATAAGTCGGGCAATATTGCTCGTTCAAACATTTCGTAGAGCTCATACGGCACTCCTGGGACTGCATAAATCACTTTGTCGCCCACTGGGCAGATCAACCCCGGCGCAGTGCCACGCCGCTGCTCGATAATCGCAGCGCCTTTTGGCACCATTGCCTGACGCATATTGATCTCAGGCATTCGTCGATTGCGCGAGGCAAACATTTCGGAAATTGCCATGCCAACGGCGTCATCAAATTCGAGTTCGACACCCATGATTTCGGCAATTGCTTCTCGCGTGATGTCATCGTGAGTTGGTCCGAGACCGCCACAAATAATTACAGCGTCTGCGTCAGCAAGTGTCGAGCGAATTGCTTTGACCATGCGTTCGAGGTTGTCGCCCACCTTGACTTGCAAGCACGAGTCAATGCCGGCAGCCGACAGTTGCTCGCCAAGCCACGCCGAGTTGGTGTCAACAATTTGTCCGAGCAATAGTTCGGTGCCGATAGCAACAACATCACAACGCATTGCTTAGGCCTGCTTGCGTGCTTTGAATGCGACTGCGCCGTATTGCAAGCCGCTATACAACGTGAGCACGGTGGCAATGCCAAGCGAACCTTTGGCAAGATAGTTGTAGTCGGCAGCACTCCACGGCAACACTGCAAACCCAACCGATACCTGCTGTGCAAATGTCTTGAATTTTGCAGCTTTGCTTGCGGGCACGCTCACACCTTTTGCCCCAGCAAACACGCGATACAAACTGATGGCTATTTCGCGCGCCGCAATCAGCCCAACGAGCCAAGGGCTAAACATGCCACGGCTCACCAAGATAAACATGGCACCGAGCACGCACACCTTGTCGGCCAATGGGTCAAGAAATGCCCCACTACGAGTCGTGCCGTGTTTGCGCGCTAGTTGGCCATCCACAAGATCGCTGAGGCACAACAAAAACCACAACCCTGTTGCGATCCATGAACCCACATTGTCTGCGGGGATAATTGCAAACATCAACGGCGAAATGAGCAACCGCCCAACCGTTACAGCGTTAGCCCATGTGCGAATCGCGCTTGGATCAACGGCCACGGCTAAAAATCCCCTTCTTCATCGTCACTATCTTCTACCGAGCTTCCCTCCGCGACCAAATCTGGCCCCATTGCATCCACGATGAGCACCGTCGCAAACTCGCCAACTGGCAATTCTCTACTCACATGCACAATGCCGTCAATGGACGGTGCTTCCCAATGAGTGCGTCCAATACCCACTTCGTCGACAAGCACCTCGACCGTGCGACCAATGAGCGCGTCACGTCGACTTGCCGTGATGTTGTCTTGCATCTCGCGCAATTCGGCAATTCGCTCATTCATGAGTTCGGCTGGCACGTGATCAGGCAACATCAATGCATGCGTGCCTTCTTCTGGGCTAAAGGTAAAGAATCCGCACCAATCCAATTGTGCGTCTTCAACAAACTTCAACAACTGATCGTGGTCTTCTTCGGTCTCCCCCGGGTATCCAACAATGAAGTTGCTGCGAAAGGCTGCATCAGGGGCGAGCGCACGAATGTCGTTGATGCGCTTGAGAAAGCGTTCTCCATCACCCCATCTGCGCATGCGACGCAAATGAGTCTTGCTTACATGCTGCAACGACAAGTCAAAATACGGCACACCAGTATCTAGGATTGCTGCGATCAATTCGTCACTCAAATCACTTGGGTACAGATACAGCAAGCGAGTCCGCTTCACTTTGGCTGTTACAGCGCGCACCAAGGGAACAATGGAACCAGCACCAAGTTCACTCGGGCGGTCCTTGCCATAACTTGCAAGATCCTGCGCGATCAACACGATCTCTTTTGCGCCGAGCTCGTCTACCTCATGCAAGATTTGAGAAATATCGCGACTGCGTTGCGGTCCCCTAAAACTTGGGATCGCACAAAAACCGCAATTGCGGTCGCAACCTTCAGCAATTTTTACATACGCCCATGGTGCTGTGCTCTTTGGTCGCGGCAAGTTGAGCAGATCGAATGAGGGAATTGGCGCAGCCGACACCGAAATTGGTTTGCGACCCATCTGCACCGGCACACCAAAGCCAGCAACTTGATCTACTTCGGGCAGCGCCTCGGCGAGTTCGGCCCCATAGCGCTCGGCCATACAGCCAGTGACCACAAGCCTTGCCCCATCTTTGCGCTGTGCTCCAAGCGCAAGCACCGTGTCGATACTTTCTTTGCGCGCATCTTCAATAAATGCACATGTGTTGACGACAACTAGGTCTGCAAGTGCAGGATCATCAGTGGCAATCAACCCATCTGCAAGCAGGGTTCCGACAATTTTGTCGGAGTCAACATCATTCTTTGGACAGCCAAGCGTCTCGACATAAAAACGTTGCTGCACAGCATGTAATCCTACAGTTCACCCGTTTAGTAATTGAGCTTGAGCCCCTTATATGGCCACAGCATCGACACCAAACGACCAGTGCCAGAAAGCGTGATGTATGCAGTCTTATTGTCTGGTCCGCCAAAGCAGATGTTGGTCGTCAGCGGGTCGCCTGTCAAAATCTGTTCAAGCACTACGCCTTCTGGCGAAATCACGGTGATGCCAGCAGTTTGCAGACCAAGTGTGGCGACACACACATTGCCATCACCATCGACCGCAAGTGAATCAAACAATTGCAAGCCCGGTAATCCACACAACAGTCCAGAAGGATCAATTGGCGAGAACGGTGTTGTCTCGCCTGGCGCAGTGACCGTTGCGTGGTA
>CAXNNK010000099.1:0-3747 GCA_964203725.1 Ilumatobacteraceae bacterium
TCAATTACTGGCGCTCGAGTCATTACATACGGTGTGGAGCAAACGGCAGATGTGCGAATGACGAGTTGTGTCTTGGATGAGCATGCGTGTGCATCAGTGACAGTTGAGTCTCCATGGGGCAACGCATCGTGGAAGATGAATGTGCCAGGTGAGCACATGGCGCACAATGCAGTTGGAGCCATCGCGGTCGCTGGCGTCATGGGGCTGGACGTGCAGCGAGCTGCAGACGCCATATCGATGTCGGTCTTGTCGGAAATGCGGATGCAACACCGAACTGCACGCGGTGGTGCATTGATCATTGATGACTCATATAACGCGAACCCTGCATCAATGGCAGCAGCGCTGCATGCATTGAATGCAACCAAAGCAAGTCGGCGCATTGCGGTGCTTGGGGTAATGGCCGAGTTGTCGGAGCCCGAGCAAGATCATCTGCAGATTTCTCGACTTGCCAAGCAACTTGGCATCGAGGTCATCGCGGTTGAAACAGATATGTACGAGGTGCAATCTCAAACGCGCAACGAAATTGCGGCAATGCTTTCAACAGTAGAAAATACTGTTGCTATTTTGATTAAGGGTTCTCGAGTTGCGCAACTCGAGAAATTGGTTGCAATGCTCGCTACGCCTTGATCTCGGCTTGTTTTTTCTCGAGAGCCGTGATGTCGCAACGCCAAGCCAGAAAGAGCGCGGTTGCAGAACTGATCATCAGCATCGAGCGTGAACCGTAACGATCGATGAGTGGTCCGAAAAACATATTGCCAAATGGGATGAGACCGCCAAACGCCATGAACCACAATGCGAGCACGCGGCCTCTGACTTCGGGTTCGAGTCGCATTTGTACAACAGTCATCATGGATGTGGTTGTAAAGAAGTAGGCAAATCCCAAAAAGAATCCCGAAATAAATGCAGGTAGAGGCGACTGCGAAAGTGCAAACAAAAACATGGCGACGGAGAACCCGGCGAAGCCCCATTGAATGAGTCGACGCATATCAACGTGTGAAAAGACAGTGCCGACGGCAAGCCCTCCTAGACATGCACCCAATCCCCATGTGGCATACAGCCACTTATAGGTGGCACCAATTTCGTCAATGTTGAAGGTAAGTTTTGCGACGGCCGGAAAGAGTCCAACGTAAGGCAGCGAGAGCAGCGAAAACGTCGCGAGCGAAATAATGAGTCGACGTACGACTGGTCTGTCACGTGCGATAGAAAGACCCGCAGTGAAGCGTCGCCAACCCTGCGTTGGGTCTGGCACGAAACTTGGAATATGTACGTTGAGCAGAGCAAAAATTACAAACAGATACGTTGCGGCGTTGATGTAAAAGAATTGGGCAGTGGTGACGCCCCACTGTGAAAATACGGCAACGATGATGGGGCCAACGACGCGTGAACCATTAATGACGGTGCTGTTGAGCGCGATGGCTCCCGATAAATCTTGAGGACTTACCAACGAAGGCAACATTGCCGACCACCCAGGCGCATTGAGCGCATTTCCGATACCCACACCGAAAGCTGCTGCAAAAAGTGCCCAGATGGGTGGAGTGCCAAGTGCAAGCGTTGCGAGCGCAAGTGAAAATGAAAGTTGAACAACTTGCATCGAGACCAGCCATTTTTTTCGATCAAACCGATCGGCGATAACACCTGCAGGAATAGACAAGAAAAGCAGGGGTCCGAGTTGGGCAAAGATGAGTAAACCCACGACAGAAGCCTTGCCCGTGCGGTTGTAGACGTAGGCGGGAAGGACAACATTTTGCATCCATGTTCCGGTGTATGACCCTAAAGAGCCAAACCAGACGAGCCGAAAGTCGCGAACGCGAAGAGCAGCTCGGGCACTGCCGCGTCGGGGTTGGTCTGCTGTTGGAGTGCTGGTATCAGTCATGTTCGTGGCGAGATCGGCAAGAATGCTGGATATGGATCAAGCAATCAAGCCTCAACTCGACCTTCACGCTACAACAGTGGAAGATTTGGCGGCGAGCGCGACTACGTGCAATTCGCCACGCGGAATTTTTTCGGAGTGTCCACATTGCGGCTCTGGTTTGTATGCCGAGCACGCACACTTTCGTTGTGCGTCGTGCGGCTGGCGAGATAGTTGCTGCGACTAGTTAACGCAAGACAAAGCTAGTCATCTCAACGCGTCTTCTGGGCTGACAAACTTGGCGGAGAGTTCGCGAGCGACAGGTTCGCTTGTGATATGCCCATTGGCAGTGTTGATTCCAAGTCGGATTGCTTCACTGTGTGCTGCTGCATCGCGTGCACCCAATGTTGCAACTTGTAATTGATAGGGAAGCGTCGCGTTGGTAAGTGCATAGGTACTGGTGTTTGGCACTGCGCCTGGCATATTGCCAACTGCATAGTGAATGACGCCATGAGTTTCGTATACGGGTTCGGTGTGAGTGGTTTCGTGTGTCGTTGCAATGCATCCGCCTTGATCAACAGCCACATCAACAATTACCGAGCCGCGTTTCATGCTGCGCACCATGTCTTCGCTGACGACAATTGGTGCACGTGCGCCAGCAACGAGTACTGCGCCAATCAGTAGGTCGGCATCGGCGAGCACACGCTCTATGGCGCCACGATTTGATGCAAGTGTCGTGGTGCGACCAATACAGATTTGTTCGATGTATCGAAGACGGTCCAGATTTTTATCGAGGATGATCACTTCGGCTTGCATGCCTGCCGCAATCCATGCGGCGTTGTAGCCAACATTTCCCGCGCCGATGACCACAACTTTTGCTGGTCGCACACCAGGTGCGCCGCCCATCAACACTCCGCGACCACCCTGTGGGCGCTCAAGAAAATGTGCACCGGCTTGAGTCGCAAGTCGGCCGGCTATTTCACTCATCGGGGCCAGCAAGGGCAGTGATCCATCTTCAAGTTGCACGGTCTCGTAGGCGATGGCGGTGGTCTTTGACTTGAGTAATGCTGCAGCAACTGCTGGATAAGCCGAGAGATGCAAATATGTAAACAGTGTGAGATCGGGTCGTAAAAAGCCGAACTCTTCAGCCTTTGGCTCCTTGACCTTGACAACCATTTGCTGACTCCACGCGTCTGCGGCCGTGGGCACAATCGTGGCTCCGGCGGCCACATATTCGGCGTCGCTGATGGATGCGCCTTCTCCAGCGCTTTTCTCAACAAATACTTCAATGCCGATGCGCTCAAACTCTCGCACGCCGTCTGGGGTCAAAGAGACACGGCCCTCTAAAGTCTTGATTTCTTTGGGCACACCGAGTGTTTTGATACTTGATGCCATAACCCGATACTACGCCAAATGGGCTGCTGCTAACTGACGGCTTCGTATTTCATAGCACTTGATGTCGCTGGTTAGTGTTGTGCTATGAAATCATTCAATAACTACATCAATGGCAAAGAAATCGCAGCACAAGATGGTCGCACGACTCCGATCATTGACCCGGTCACGGGCAAACAGTACGCAACGGCTGCATTGTCTGGACCAGCCGACGTAGACAGCGCGATGAAGGCTGCTGCGGATGCATTCGATTCGTGGAAGCACTCCACGCCATCAGTACGCCAAAAGGCAATCAACGACATCGCCGATGCGATGGAAGCCAATATGACCGAATTGATTGAAGCCGAAATTGAGAACACCGGTAAGCCACGCGCCATTACGTTTGGCGAAGAAGTGCCACCGATGATGGATCAGATTCGTTTCTTTGCTGGTGCTGCACGAATGCTCGAAGGTAAGAGCGCAGGCGAATACATGACCAACTTCACCTCATACATTCGTCGCGAGCC
>CAXNNK010000100.1:0-3677 GCA_964203725.1 Ilumatobacteraceae bacterium
CAACGAGATTGTGAGTGCATTTCGTGGCTGAGGTAACAACCAAATTGGCGGGACAGTCACTTGCGAACAAGTGGTTCTATGGTGCTGTTCGCGCAATAGTTGTTGCTGTTTGCCGTTTGTACCTGCGTCTTAAAGTCGTTGATGCTCACAAGATTCCCCAAACTGGAACTTTCATATTGGCTCCGAGCCATAGGTCGACCATTGATATTCCAGTTGCTGCTGCAACGACACGGCGTCGCATGATGTACATGGGTAAAGATTCAATGTGGAAAATTAAGTTAATTGGCGCTGTCCTTTCGACGCTTGGAAGTTTCCCTGTTACTCGTGGTTCCGCCGACCTCGAGGCGCTCAAGCGCTGCATCGCTGTGCTCGACCGCGGTGATCCGCTCGTACTCTTCCCAGAGGGCACACGACATCGCGGTCGCATCATTGAGCCTCTCTTTGATGGAGCCGCCTTTATTGCCTACAAGACCGGGGTGCCGCTCATTCCTGTTGGAATTGCTGGTTCAGAGGAAATCTGGCCTCCAGGATCAAAGTTTCCTCGTCCAAGGCGCTGTATTGCTGTAGTCGGTGATCCGATTTATCCAAGATCGCTCAACGGCGCACGCGCATCTCGTGAGATGATGGGTGAACTCACGTTGCAATTGCAGACCGAGTTACAGAAAGTTTTTGACGAAGCGTTTCGATTGCTTGATTAACGAGAAAAATATGCTGTTAAGGCATCGCGTAGGTAGAGCGGATCTTGAACGCCACAAACCTCACGGGCTGAGTGCATAGAGAGTTGTGCAATTCCTATATCGATGGTGTCGATGCCAAGACGAGTTGATGTGATCGGACCGATGGTTGTGCCACATGAAATGTTGTTGCGCGAAGCAAAGTACTGAATTGGCGCTTTTGCAGCAATGCAAGCCTCAAGAAACGGTGCAATCGAATGGGCACTCGTGGCATACCGTTGACTGACGTTGGATTTAATCACAATGCCATTGTTGATCAATGGCGAGTGATTGGCGTCGTGGCGCTCCGGATAATTTGGGTGGATGGCATGAGCGTTGTCTGCTGAGATGCAGTGAGATTTTGCCATTGCTGTTATGAAATCTTCGCGTGTTCCTCCATTTGCAATACACAGTCGCTCAAGTACATGTTCAAGCAAAGGTCCTGCTGCGCCCGTCGATGACGACGAGCCAACTTCTTCGTGATCAAACAGCGCAACAATGCTTGGTGCAGAGCCATCACGATTGTCAATTAACGCCGACATTGCCGCCCAGCACGAAACCTGATTGTCGATGCGCGCCGACGCCAATAGCTGTGAGTCGATGCCAATCAATGTGGCCGACTGGAAGTCAAACAGCTGGCTAGAGCTGGCGACGATTTGAGATGGTCGCACGTTGCAAAGATCTGACAGCCAATCGCTGAATGACAGCGCTGAGTCTCCGATGCTCCACACGGCATTGAGGTGCTGATGTCTGTCAAGAATAAGTCCCTTCTCGTTGACATCTCTGTCGAGATGTATCGCAAGTTGTGAAATGCGAGCGACGGCACTCTGTGTTGCAAACAACTTGATTGATTTGTCAGATAAGACCACATGCCCAGCGATTCCTAGATCTCGATCGAGCCAGGAATTGAGGAGCGGACCACCATAAATTTCTACACCGAGCAAATTGTCATTGCCGAAGCGCTTATCGGGTTGCGGCTTGATGTGAAGTCCTGGTGAATCGGTATGAGCACCCACAATACGAAATCCAAGTTTGCAACATTGTGCAGGTGAATTCCAGGCAACGATTGCGCCACCGCGAGTGATGAAACCTTGGGATACCCCTAATTCTTCAGACAACGTGCAATCGATAAAGCCTGCTTCCACAAGTTTGTTGCCCCACCATGCGACGACGTGATGTGGTGTTGGAGAAGAATCAAGTTGTCGGAGCAGGGAATCGAGAGGGGTGATGCTGCTCATCCTTCAGATGGTAGCGACGGGAGGTTTACACTCACTTTCTGACCGAGCAAGGTGCATGTCGCTTTGATTGGCGAGCCTGTAGAAGCCTGTGCAGTAACGACTTCTATGCATGCATTGAGACTGTCGCGTTGTGTGAAACCGATGTATCCAACAAGACCGCAAATGGCAATCAGTAGCAATTTTGTGACGAGCGAAGAGGCGAACTTCAGAACTACCAGAAGTGCGATCACCGATGCGACTACCGCGCCATCGGACAAATTTCTGGCTAAATCGGCGTTGAGGTTAAAGAAATTCATATTTGTATTCTGTCACGAGTGTGTGTCTATGCTGAGCATATGAGCGCGAATGTCAGCCTTTCTGGTGTCGGTCCGGAAGACATGTGCCTTCCATCAGTGAGTCCGAAATTGCTTGCTTTATTGGACGGGGCATTAAAACTTCCCGACAAAGAACGACGCGAAGGGGTCTCAAAGTTTGTTGCTCAAAACCCAACATCTCTTGAAGGTTGGTCGTGGATGGGCGCACTTGGGCGCGACACGATTGACTCGTACATGGCATATCGAGTGGGATACCACCGCGGTCTCGATGCCTTGCGCCGAAACGGGTGGAAGGGGTCAGGCTATGTGCGTTGGTCGCATCTTCCAAACCGTGGCTTCCTGCGCTGCTTGGCTGGTTTAGCCAAGTGTTCGCGACAGATCAATGATGTTGAAGAGGCCATCCGTTGTGAACAATTTCTGTTGCAGTTAGATCCCAGTCACAAGTTCTAACATCTCAGATATTACTAATGTTCGTGGTGTGCTTTCGCCGTTGAGTTGTTTCGTGCTCGCCGGGGGGAAGAGTACGAGATTTGGATCGAATAAGTCAATTGCAATGATTGACGGCTTGCCGATGGCTCGCATCGTGGCCAACAATCTGTACGACGCGACAAAGGTTCTGCCTCAATTGATTGGAGCCGATGACGTAGTTGCACGTCAGTTGGGACTTGAAAGTTTGTGTGGACAAAGAGAAGGTACTGGGCCCCTTGGTGCAATTATTGATGCACTTCAATTATCGAAAAGTGAGATAGTACTTTTTGCTCCCAATGACACGCCAAACTTTTCAAGCGATAGTTTCGTAGCTCTTCTTTCAACTCTTGACACAACAAAGTCTGACGTCGCGGTGGCGAAGGATGATCTTGATGGTGCGAATTTCCACTGGTTACTGAGCGCATGGCGGTCTTCATCGTGCCTACAACACCTGAGTGAGCAGTATTCAAACGGAATCAGGTCGATCTATGGAGCCGTCGTCGGTCTCAATATCACAACACTTGCATGCAAATCTGAATCCTTGCGCAATATCAATTACTCAGCAGACATGATCACTGGGGATACGATTTAGATTACTCACGGAATAGTCACGTGTTTTGAAAGGCTCCTCAGTGTCAATACGAGAGATCACAGTTCAAGAACTCAAGATCGTGCTTGAAGCAGGTGCGAAACTAGTTGATGTGCGTGAAGCCAATGAATACGAAGAAGGCCATGTGCCCTCTGCGCAGTTTGTTCCTTTGGGCACGGTTGCAGACAATCTGGATGTTTTTAGATCCAGCAATGATGTTTTCGTGGTTTGTCATTCTGGGGGAAGAAGCATGCGAGCCTGCGAATTTTTACACGAACAGGGAATTACCAATGTCGTCAACGTTATAGGCGGTACTTCTGCTTGGGTTGCGATTGGCAATACTGTCAACTCGGGC
>CAXNNK010000101.1:0-3657 GCA_964203725.1 Ilumatobacteraceae bacterium
CTTGGCCCATTGCTTGGTAAATATGGGCACGTTGATATCGCAATGCCGGGTGGTGATGACTTTGGGTCTCGCCCGATCGATCTTCATGTTGCAGGCCTTGAAGCAATGGGTGCAGTGTTTGACCTCGATCGTGATGGTGTGAAAGCCACGGCGACACATCTGCATGGTGCAGAGATCACGCTCACGTTTCCAAGTGTTGGCGCAACAGAAAATATTTTGATGGCCGCCGTGCTCGCCGATGGCGTAACCATCATTGACAATGCAGCGCGCGAGCCAGAGATTGGCGACTTGTGTTCAATGCTCAACAAAATGGGCGCGAAAATTGCAGGAGTCGGTACAGGAAAAATGACGATCACTGGTGTGATGCCAAATGAACTGCACTCAGTTGATCATGAAGTGATCAACGATCGCGTACAAGCCGCCACATATATTGCTGCTGTCGCGGTTGCGGGCGGCGACGTGTTTGTGCGCGGAGCACGCGCCGAGCACATGGAGATGTTGCTCAATCGCTATGCCGAAATGGGCGTCAGTATCACGCCTCATGCAGACGGACTGCGTGTGGTTGCAAATGAGCGGCTGCGAGCAATTGATTTTTCAACGCTGCCATACCCCGGCATTGCTACCGACTACAAGCCGCTGCTTGTTGGCATGCTCAGTGTTGCCAGTGGCACGGGGATAGCAACTGAAAATTTGTATCCGGGTCGGTTTCGCTATGTCGATGAGTTGCAAAAACTAGGCGCCGACATTCGTATCGACGGGCATCACGCAGTAATTCGTGGCGTCGAACAACTTGTTGGCGCATCGGTCAATGCCCCCGACATTCGCGCAGGAGCAGCACTAGTGGTGGCTGGCCTGGTGGCGAGTGGCGAGACAGTGATTAACGACATTCATCACATTGATCGTGGTTATGACGACTTGGTTGGCAAACTGGCTGCTCTCGGAGCCCTCGTTACTCGCCGTTCGTAGGGGTCGATTCACTCTGCCTATTGCGCTCGGCTACTTGGCGATCGACTCGGCGTGTTGCCTGCCACAGCACCAACACAATGACGGCAATCGGCCCTGCAACAAGCAAGATTTCGTCCCAACCACCCTGATGAGCAAGCACCCCCGTATCGTAGAGGCGAGCAAACGAATCGGAGAACTTCAGTGACAATGCGAACTCAGGTAGAGGAAACCATCGAAGTGATCCGGCCAGCTCTCCAGGCCGACGGTGGCGACATCGTTTTGCAAGAAGTCGACGAAGTAACGGGAATCGTAAAAGTCACTTTGGTTGGCGCCTGCGGCACATGCCCGGCATCGGACCAAACTTTGAAAGCCGGCATCGAGCGAATTATGCGTGACCGTGTTGACGGCGTCACCGAGGTCGTGGCGGTATAACTGGTGGCATCCCGCGTCACTGATCCAACTGCGCTTTTTGCAAGCGCAGTGAAAGGTGATCGTGGTTCACTTGCACGTTTGTTGTCATTGATTGAACGCGGCGGCGATGACGCGCGCACAATTGGCAGGCTCACGTATCCAAAAAGTGGCAATGCATACACCATAGGTATTACTGGTGCGCCGGGTGCTGGCAAGAGCACGCTCACGAGCGCAGTGATCGGCAACTTGCGCGCTCAAGATGTGCAAGTTGCAGTGCTCGCAATCGACCCGTCATCACCATTTACTGGCGGTGCAATTCTTGGTGACAGAGTGCGCATGCAGGATCATGCAACCGACACCGGCGTGTTTATTCGCAGCATGGCAACACGCGGTCATCTTGGTGGATTGTCGCTTGCAACAACCGAAGCAATTCGTTTGTTGGATGCAGTTGGATGCCCGTGGATTTTGGTTGAGACAGTTGGCGTTGGGCAAGTAGAAGTCGAGATTGCCGGCAAAGCCGACACCACAATTGTTGTTGTCAACCCAGGTTGGGGTGACGCGGTACAAGCCAACAAGGCGGGTCTCATGGAGATCGCCGATATTTTTGTGATTAACAAAGCCGACCGCAAAGGCGCAGACGAAACGCGACGCGATCTTGAGGGGATGCTCGATCTTTCAGACCTTGCGCATGACGCATGGCGACCACCCATTTTGCAAACAACTGCAACTTCGGGCGAAGGCGTAGAAGAACTATGGAATACGGTCGCTCAACATCGCGAGCACAGCACCACTACTGGCTTGCTGCAACGTCGTAGGTCATTTCGCCTGCGCGAAGAATTGCGCGAGATTGTGGAGCGCCGGCTCGAGCACCGAGCACGCGAAATCTGCTCGGGTAGCGAGTGGGATGCACTGCAAACACGAGTGCTTGAGAACCAACTCGACCCATGGACTGCAGCTGACGACATGCTGAAAGGCATTAAGGCCTAAGAGTCAATGAAGTTTCGTCTTGAACCAGAGGTTCGTCCTGTCGTTACATCGGCGTTGGCATTAAGTGGGGCAGTAGGCGTATTTGCTCTGGCGTTTGGAGTGCTTGCTGTTGGTGCAGGTGCAAATGTGTGGCAAGCGTGTGCATTGAGTTTCTTTACTTTTACTGGCGCATCACAAATGTCGGCGATGACTGTGATCGGCACGGGTGGTTCGGTTGGCGGCGCACTCGGTGGTGCGTTGTTGCTTGCAGGTCGCAACGGTGTGTATGGACTTGCGCTCTCGCCATATTTTAATGAGTCGCTAGGTAAGCGTTTGCTTGCCGCACACTTTGTCATCGATGAGACAACTGCGATGATGACAGCGCAAACGAATCCGCGTTTACAAAAGATTGCATTCTGGACAACAGCGATCGCACTTTTTTCATTGTGGAACTTGGGCACGTTGCTTGGCGCAGTGCTGGGAAGCGCAATTGACCCTCACACGTTTGGACTCGATGTTGGGTTTACCGCCGCATACGTAGCGATGTTGTTTCCACATCTCAAAACACTCAACGGGCGTTTTGCTGCAGCTGGTGGTGCGCTGATCAGTGTGTTGCTTGCGCCATTTGTGCCGATCGGCTTGCCGATTTTGGCTTCCGGACTCGCAATCTTTGTTGGCTTGCGACCATCGGCTTCATCTGCCACTGAAAAGGCGGCTCAGTAAATATGTCGTGGGCACTTGTGATCTGGCTTTCGGTTGGCGCGTACGCATTCAAAATGCTTGGTTTTGTCGTTGTTGGTTCGCGAAAACTTCCCGATGTGTTGTCACGCTGCCTCATGTTGATTCCGGCGGCACTGCTGGCCGCACTTGTTTTCAACTCTTCATTTACTAGCGGTCAGTCGTATGCGATTGATGAACGAGCCATTGGTTTGGGAGTCGCGATCATTGCTGCGTGGCGCAAGCTGCCACTGATCGTTGTGGTCATCCTTGGCGCCGCAACAACGGCGTTTCTTCGCGCCCTCTAATTAGGGCGTTTGCTTAGACGGCGACTTCGACAAGTTGCTTTAGCTTCTTCAAGTTGCGCTTCCAAATGCCACGCATCACGAGCTTGCCACCGACAAAGGAACCAATCGCTCCACCGAGCCACCACGGAAAGATCAATTCTTCGGCCCACGTAAATTTCGTGCGAGTGCCGTTGTCAATTGGATCAAGTGTGAACTTGCCTGTGCCGGTCACAATGCCTACGTGGCGCACACCCATGACGCGCTCGGGAATCCATTCGGTGATTTCCATGCGATCGACGAGTTTGATTGGCCCAACTTTGGTGTCACAGAA
>CAXNNK010000102.1:0-3569 GCA_964203725.1 Ilumatobacteraceae bacterium
ATCCACCATGTGGCATCTCGGCGACCATCGGAATGTGGGTGTTGACCCAAACGCAACCAAAGTCGAGGTTCTTGGTCATGCGCATTGCGCGACCAAGGTCGCGTGTCCATACCGAAGATGCAAGCGCATATTCAACGCCGTTGGCCCACTTGAGCGCCTCTTCTTCGTCACTAAATTGCTGCACAGTGATGACTGGTCCAAACATTTCATTCTGAATCATCTCGTCTTGCTGCTTGAGGTCACAGATTACGGTCGGCTCAAAGAAATAGCCTGCTCCGCTGACTTGTGAACCACCTGTTGTGATGCGGGCATGCTTTGGTGTGCGATCAACAAAACCCTTGACCTTGCTCAAGTGTGTTTCGTTATTCAGTGGCCCGTAGAGCACGTCTTCGCTTGGCTTGCCAGTCTTTGTCTTTTTTGCTGCCTCTGTCAGTGCATCAACAAAGTCGCCGTAAATCTTCGGTCCTGCAATAACTCGCGTTGCTGCAGTGCAGTCTTGTCCAGCATTGAAGTATCCGGTCATTGCAATTGTCTCAACCGCAAGTTCGATATCGGCATCATCAAAAATAATGACCGGTGCTTTTCCACCGAGTTCGAGATGCACACGCTTCAAACTCTTTGCAGCGGCTTCAGCAACTTCCATTCCTGCACGCACCGATCCGGTGATCGAAACCATTCCTGGTGTGTCGTGCGTAACCATTGCGCGACCAGTATCGCGGTCGCCACAAACTACGTTGAGTACACCTGGAGGCAATACCTGACCAGCAATCTTCGCAACCAAGGCTGTTGATGCAGGTGTTGTGTCACTTGGTTTAAGCACAGTGGTATTACCTGCAGCGATTGCAGGAATAAATTTCCAGACACCCATCATGAGTGGATAGTTCCATGGCGCTACCTGAGCGCACACGCCGATTGGCTCGCGACGAATGTATGAGGTGAAGTTGGTCATGTATTCGCCTGCGCTCTTGCCTTCGAGCATTCGTGCAGCACCAGCGAAGAAACGAATCTGATCCATCATCGGTGGCACTTCTTCGCCAAACGTAATGGCTCGTGGCTTGCCGGTGTTTTCGATTTCGGCTTCAATCAATTCGGTCATATTTGCTTCCATCGCATCGGCGATGTCATTGATTGCTTTCTGTCGCACCGATGGTGTGGAGTGCTTCCACGAATCGAATGCATCTGCAGCTGCTTTCATTGCGCTATCCACATCGGCCGGGCCCGACAATGCCGCGGTGGCATATTGCTTGCCAGTCACCGGGTCGATAATTGGTGTGGTGCGACCATCTTGTGCTGCAACTTCTTTGCCATTTATGTAGTTATTGAACGATTTCATAGGACAACACTAACCAGCGACAACAAGTGCCATGAAATACGAAGCCGTCAGTTAGCAGCACCCCATTTGGCGTAGTGTCGGCTTATGGCATCAAGCATCAAAACACTCGGTGTGCCCAAAGAAATCAAGACTTTGGAGGGCCGTGTATCCCTCACCCCAGATGGCGTGCGAGAGTTTGAGCGCCTCGGCATCGAAGTATTTGTTGAGAAAAGCGCTGGAGAAGGCGCATCCATCAGCGACGCCGAATATGTGGCGGCGGGAGCCACGATTGTGCCCACGGCCGCAGACGCGTGGAGTCAGCAAATGGTCGTCAAGGTCAAGGAACCCAAGGCTGAAGAGTTTGGTTTCCTACGTCCCGACCTCACGTTGTTTACGTACTTACATCTCTCGGCGTATCCAGCAGTTGCTGCAGCATTGCAAAAGTCAAAGACCACCGCTATTGCATACGAGACCGTGCAACTTGAAGACGGATCACTGCCGCTGCTTGCGCCGATGAGTGAAATTGCTGGCCGACTTGCAACCCAAGCCGGCGCGCATTTTCTTGAGCGCCCACAGGGTGGTCGCGGAGTGCTGATGGGTGGAGCGCCCGGAGTTCGTCCTGCAAAAGTCGTAGTCATCGGAGCGGGAAATGTTGGCTACAACGCCGCATGGATTGCTGCAGGCATGCAAGCAGAAGTGATCATCCTCGATAAAAACCTTGATCGTCTTCGATACATCGAACAAATCTGTATCGGTCGCACCACGACGCTTGCATCAAATCGAGGCGCCATAGAGCGCGTGCTCGCCGATGCCGACCTACTGATTGGCGCAGTACTCGTTGCTGGCGCACGTGCGCCGATTGTTGTCAGTGAAGACATGGTGCGCAGCATGAAACGCGGCTCGGTGATTGTTGATGTGGCTGTTGATCAAGGCGGATGCATTGCAACGACACACGAAACCACTCACACCGAACCCGTGTACGAAACTCATGGCGTCATTCACTATGCAGTTGGCAACATGCCAGGTGCAGTGCCAAACACCAGCACCTATGCACTCACCAACGCGACGCTGCCCTATCAATTGCAAGTTGCAACACGTGGTGCACGCGACGCAGCAGCACACAGTGATGCAATCCGACTTGGAGTCAACACTGCCAACGGACACATCACGAGTGAGCCCGTAGCTCGCGAACTTTCAACAGATTTTGTGAGCCCCGAAGACGCGTTGAGCTAACTATCTTTATCTTGCGCTAACTAGTCGCAACAACTATCTCGCCAGCCGCACGACGCACATCGAAAGTGGGCGTGCTCGGCGTACAAACCAGAGCCGCAATGCGGACACTCCGAAAATATTCCACGAGGAGAAGCGCACGTAGTCGCGCTCGCTGTTAAATCTTCCACTGTTGTAGCGTAAAGGTCGAGTTGAGGCTTGATTGCTTGATCCATACAGAGCATTCTTACCGATCTTGCCACACACATGACTGATACCAACGACGCCCCAATCCACAAGCCACAACGCGGCAGTGCCCGAGCTGCTCTTCGCGTTCGCGACTTTCGCCTTGTCTGGTTTGGCTCTTTAGGGTCATACACCGGAACATGGATGCAAAATGTGGTCCTTCCTGCATATGTGTATCACCGCACAGGCAAAGCATCTGTCGTGGGTTTACTCATTTTTGCCCAACTCGGACCCCTGCTTTTCTTGTCCATTCCTGCAGGTGTTATCGCCGATCGTTTTAACCGCAAAAAATGGCTCGTTGCGATGCAGGTCGTGCAACTTTCGTTTTCAGTTGCACTCGCGACGCTCGCGCTCGGCACGCCGCCGATCTGGGCGCTCTTTGCGGCTGCATTTGGTGTGGGCATCGGCAATGCGCTCAACGCCCCGGCGTGGTCGGCAATGTTGCCTTCGTTGGTCAGTCCTCAATATTTATCGGGAGCAATCGCACTCAACAGCACGGTCATTAACGGATCACGCGTCGTTGGCCCAATCATCGTTGCCGTATTTTCACAGTGGGGTGTCACTACAGCACAATTTTTTTACATCAATGCCGCAACGTATCTGTTCGTTATCTTTGCACTGCTCAACGTACATATTCCAAGTTTCGTGCCAGACACAACACAGGGCTGGCGACGCTTCACTGCGGGTCTTGCTATCGCACGCGACAGACCGGTCGTGCGTCGCCTGATTGTTTCGCTAGCCACATTTTCACTGCTCTCACTACCTTACGTTGGACTCTTTCCAGTCGTCGCAAAACTCACGT
>CAXNNK010000103.1:0-3386 GCA_964203725.1 Ilumatobacteraceae bacterium
ATCTTGACACTCAAGTTTTTAAGGTTGTGTTGACGAGCACCTCTAATTGACAACCACTCTTTTCCAGTGCTCCGGCGAATTTGGGGAACTGCAATTGACCGCTTGCCGCTCAGGTACTGACCAGTGATCGAGGCCTTCACCGAATGCACACCTGGCACCGGCCCGCTGTACACAACCTCTCCGCCGTGCTCACCAGCACCTGGTCCAATGTCAACCAACCAGTCGCTTGCATTGATCGTGTCCTCATCGTGTTCAACGACAATCACCGTGTTGCCAAGATCGCGCAATCGCATCAGAGTCTCAATCAATTTATGATTATCACGTTGATGCAGACCGATCGACGGTTCGTCTAAGACATAAAGCGTGCCGACCAAGCCAGAACCGATCTGACTTGCCAAACGAATTCGTTGAGCCTCACCGCCCGCGAGAGTGCCTGCGGCACGTGACAGAGTCAGATAGTCGAGACCGACATCGAGCAAAAAACTCAACCGAGCATTGATCTCTTTAGTCACGCGCTCGGCAATCATTCGATCACGTTCGCCCAACACAAGCTTTGACAAAAATGATGCAGACTTTGCGATCGACATATCGCAGACTGCACTGATGTGCTCGCCATTCACCAATACCGCAAGTGATTGAGGCTTGAGCCTTGCTCCTTTGCATGCTTTGCAAGGAACCTCGCGCATGTAACTTTCAAACTGCTCTCGCTGTGTGTCCGTTTCTGCGGACTCGTGTCGACGTTTGATCCATGGCACTACACCTTCGTAGGCCGTTGAATACTCACGTACTCGGCCATAGCGGTTCTTATACTTCACCATCAGCGCATCACCAGCGCCATTCATCACTATCGCTTTTTGCTTGTCCGTCAATTTTGACCATTTGCGATTCATGTCGATACCAAACTCGTCCGCAACCGCTTCAAGCATGCGAGTGAAATATTGAGTGTGTGCTGAACGCCATGGGGCGATTGCACCCTGGTTGATTGCCAATTCCGCATCTGGCACAACCAACTCGGGATCAACCTCATACCTCGTGCCAAGCCCAAGACAAGTCTCACATGCACCAAACGGCGAGTTGAAGGAGAAGTTACGTGGAGCAAGTTCTTCGTAACTCTCTCCGCATTTTGGACAGCCCAAATGCTGGCTAAACGTAATGATCTCACCATCGATATCAATGTCAGCAACACCATCGGCAAGCCGTAATGCAGTTTCGAGGCTGTCAGTGAGGCGTCGCTGTATGCCTGCCTTGCGCACAAGGCGATCGACCACAATCTCGATCGTGTGGTTTTCGTATCGGCCGAGTTTCTGATCAGACTTTAAAAATTCTGCAATTTCGACCACTTCGCCATCGATACGAGCACGCGAGAAACCCTGCGCCGACAAATCTGACAACAAAGATTCATACTCTCCTTTTCGCCCACGAATAACTGGTGCAAGGACTTGAAAACGAGTTCCTTCCGGAAGGTCGAGAATGCGATCAACAATCTGCTGAGGCGTTTGACGCTGCAACTTCGTTCCATCTTTGGCGCAATGTTGCACACCGATTCGTGACCACAGCAACCGCAAATAATCGTACACCTCAGTGATCGTCCCAACTGTCGATCGAGGGTTTCGTGAACCAGACTTCTGATCAATAGAAATTGCCGGTGACAAACCTTCAATGATGTCGACATCTGGTTTGTCCATTTGCCCAAGAAACTGCCGCGCATACGAGCTCAAACTCTCGACGTAACGTCTTTGACCCTCTGCATAGATGGTGTCGAATGCCAAGCTGGATTTGCCCGAACCAGACAAACCCGTAAACACCACAAGTTGATCACGCGGTAGATCCACACTGACATTTTTCAGGTTGTGCTCGCGTGCACCACGAACCGAAATATGCCCTGCGTTCAACACTGCCGATTTAGCTTTAGCTTTAGCTTTTGCTGGCTTAGCAGCTTGCTTCTCGGGAGTAGACATCAATGAGCAGACTACAAGTCATCACTTTGCGTCACGTAATTCGCGCTTCAATTCCTTCACTTCGTCGCGCAAGCGTGCAGCATATTCAAAACGCATCTCCGAGGCTGCCAGCGTCATTTCCTCTTCCAGTGTCAAAATGAGTGCTTCTAGTTCTTGTTGAGGCAAGGATTTCAGTTCGTTGAGAACCTTGTCACGTTCCATGTTCTTGCGGTCTCCCAGTTTTGGAACTTTGTTGGCTTCATTGGGGCGCAATATCGACAAAATGTCCCCCACTGCCTTACGAATGGTCTGAGGATCAATCCCGTGTTCCAGGTTGTAGGCGATTTGTTTTTCACGACGCCTACTCGTTTCGCCAATCGCTTTGTCCATTGCTGCCGTGCGATTGTCGGCATACATCACAACCTGTCCATTGACGTTTCGCGCGGCACGTCCGATCATCTGAATCAATGATGTTTGGCTGCGCAAGAATCCGGCCTTATCCGCATCCAAAATTGCGACGAGCGATACTTCTGGCAAGTCGAGACCTTCTCGCAGCAAGTTGATTCCCACCAACACATCAAATTCGCCAAGTCGCAGGGCACGCAAAATTTCGATCCGTTGCACGGTGTCTATGTTGGAGTGCAAGTACCGCACCTTGAGACCCTGCTCAATTAAGTATTCGCTCAAGTCTTCGGCCATCTTCTTTGTCAGGGTGGTAATCAACACGCGATCGCCATTCGCGACTCTCCCGTTGACCATCTCAATGATGTCGTCGATCTGGCCCTTGGTGGGTCGCACAATCACTTCAGGATCAATCAACCCTGTAGGTCGCACGATCTGCTCAACAATCTGACTGCTCAAACCAAGTTCAAATGGCGCCGGAGTGGCCGACAGAAAAACACACTGATTAATTCGCTCCATTGTCTCTTCAAAACGCAGTGGCCTGTTGTCGGCCGCAGATGGCAACCGAAAGCCGTGCTCAATCAACGTCGCCTTACGATTTTGGTCACCGGCATACTGTCCGTGCAATTGCGGAATTGAAACATGGCTTTCGTCCATCACCATCAAAAAGTCATCTGGAAAATAGTCCAGCAATGTAAACGGTGGCTGACCATGCACGCGCCCATCTATATGCATCGAATAGTTTTCAATGCCGTTGCAATACCCAACCTCTGCCATCATCTCGAGGTCGTATTGAGTGCGCTGTCTAAGCCGTTGCGCTTCAAGAAGTTTGCCCTCGTTCTCAAATTGCTTCAATCGGGGCTGCAACTCTGCTTCGATCTGCAGCATGGCTCGTTGCATGCGCTCATTGCCGGCCACATAGTGAGTCGCAGGAAACACCATCGTCTGCTTAAGGTCTTGCAAGGTCTCACCTGTTACGGGATCAACAATGGTGATGCGCTCAACCGTGTCACCAAACATCTCAAAGCGCGTCACTGTTTCGTCATA
>CAXNNK010000104.1:0-3373 GCA_964203725.1 Ilumatobacteraceae bacterium
ATTGGATCTTGAAAGATCATGGCAATCTTGGTGCCCCAGTATTCGCGAATTTGCTTGCTATCGAGGGACGAAATCTCTGTTCCTTCAAACAAGATTTGACCAGTGCGATGAACCGAAGATCCACGCAAAAGTCCCATTGTTGCGCGTGAAAACACAGTCTTGCCAGAGCCCGACTCTCCGACGATTCCAACGCTTTCGCCTGCTGCAATATTGAGAGATACACCACGCACAGCGTGCAGTGCTCCGTAGGAGGTGTCGAAGTCGACAGCGAGATCGGTGATCTTGAGAAGATCGCTCATATTCGAGAGTCCCTATTGTCAATGCTTGTTCGCAGATATTCGCCGAAGTAGTTGAAAGCCATCGTTGTCAATGCAATCGCAGCCACTGGAATAAACGTTGTGTGCGGAGTGAGCGCGAGATCGCCTCGATTGCGAGCGAGTAACGAACCCCAACTCGATCCTGGATCTCCACCAGCACCCAAGATGGAGAGTCCGCCTTCAAGGATGATGATCAGTCCGGCTGCAAGGAAACTCACAGAAATTAATGAGGGAAGCACGTTGGGGACGATGTGCTGCATAAGAATCATGCGTCGCTTTAAGCCGAGTGACTTTGCAACGAGCACAAAGTCTCTGCCCGCCCAGGAGACGGTTGCTGCACGCGCGAGTCTGCCGAGAAAGGGGATCAGAACGAAGGTAATAGCGAAGGTCAGCACGACCATCCTGGGCAAGGTTGTGCCAGGGTTGAATGGATCGGGACTAGCAAAGATGGCGACGAGTGCCAAGAGAAGTACCAACGTCGGGAATGCCAACGTGACGTTGAAATACATGGAGATGATTGCGTCGATCCAGCCGCGTGTATATCCAGCCATCACTCCTAAAAAGGCTCCAAGAAGCGCACCAAGAGTTACGGAGACGACGGCAATTCCGAGCGAAATTCGGGTTCCATTGATCATTGCCGAGAGCTGGTCAACTCCCCAGTTGTCGGTTCCTAAGATGTGCCCTTTTGAAAACATCGGCATTCCGAGAGCGTCGGCGTCACTGGATTGCCAACTTGGCAAGGGCAACAACCAGCCGAATGTGGCCATCAGAACACAAAGCGACAGCCAGGCGGTGGAGAGTTTGAAACCCAGTGGTTTATTTTTTAGCACCATGTTGCACCCTCACTCGTGGATCAAGAACCGAATACAGCAAGTCAACAAGGACATTGGCAGTGACAAAGACAATGGCAGTCAATGCCACAAGGGATTGCACCGCAAGATATTGACGCTGTGCGATTGAGGCAACTAGGAACATGCCAACGCCATTGAGTCCAAAGATCGTTTCGATAATGACAGCACCACCGATGAGGCTTCCGATATTGATCGCAGCGATAGTCAAGAGGGTGAGGCTCGATGGTCGGAGAACATGGCGAAACAAAATCCAACGGTTGGAAAGGCCTTTGGATGAAGCCATCGTGACGAAGTCTTCTCGCAGTGTAGAAATCACATCGGAGCGGAGCAATCGTGTAAACGTTGCGATGAGGCCGATTGAGAGACTGACTACCGGAAGCACGACTGACTTGAAATGTTCTCCCGTATCTTCGGTTAAGGGAATATAACCAGTTGGGTTGACCAGGTTGAGCGTCATTGCAATGAAATAAGACAAAAACAGGCCAGAAGCAAAACTGGGAACTGAGGCAATGGTGAACAACGAGTTGCTGATGACCTTGTCGGTGCGACTGCCCGATTTGTAGCCCAAGAATACCCCAAGTGGTATTGAGACAACAATGGAGAACGTCATGGTGTAGAGCATGATCAGAAGTGTTCTCGGCGCAGTCTGGGCCAGCATGGAGGTGACCTTGACGGTGTCGCCAAAGGTGGCAGCAAAGTAATAGCCCAAGTCTCCTTGGAGAAAGTTCCAAAGCCAGTCGAAGTAGTAGGCAAAGACATTTTTGTCTGTACCTAGGAGAGCTCTGACCTCATCTAATTCTTCGGGGGTGCCATAAGGGAACAAGGTGCCTGCTGCATCACCTGGAAGCAACCGCATCAGCAAGGTCACACCAAAGGTGATAAAGAACAACACCAACATCAGTTGTCCAATTTTTCTTACAACATTCATTTCAGACTTGCCCCTGTAAAAGTTTGAGAAGATGTTTGGCGTTTGCCAAAAAAAAATTCTAGCACTCAGCCCGTAATAAAAAGAAATGCGGTGGGTAAAAACCCACCGCATTTCCATCAACTTGAAATTAACTACTTGCTTGGAAATTATGCCTTCGTTGTGTAGGCCCAGTCCCATGCACCTGGTCCACCAGCAGAGCGTGTGCCGCCATCTGGTAGTGGTGTCTTCATCAGACCAGTAACTGTCTTACCAGTAATGATGAAGTTACCTTCGGTGTACTGGCTATTCCAGATGGACTTGCCTTGAAGTTCTTCCATGCACGTCTTGTATGCAGTTTTATTTGTTGCGGTGTACACCATCTGCGCATCTTTAAAGCATTGTGCTAGTGCAGGGTTGGTGAAACGGAAACCAGAAAGCTCTAGATCCGTTTTTGTCAAGAACAACAAGCCGAACTCGGCGTATGGACCAGACAACACGTTGAAGCTGGTGAGCTGTTGCTGCAAGCCAAATCCACGAAGGATGTAGGCAGTTGAAGTAACCGGTGCCATCAGCGTGCAAGCAATTCCCGCAGCCTTCATGAAATCACAAGTCAATGCACCTGAAGCAGCAGATTCTGTCGAGTCTGCAATTGGCACTGAGATTGTGAGATCTTTTCCAGTCTCGGTCTTGTACTTGGCCACTTTTTCCTTGGCTTTTGCCAAGTTGTAGGTGATCATGCCTGGGTAGTACAAGGGGTGACCCTTTGGAGCAACAGAAGTTGCTGGCGAACAGTTGCCCTTGCACAAAATCTTGGCGTACGAAACACGGTCGAATGCATAAGAGAATGCTTCACGTGCTGTTTGGCTATTGAAAGGTGCCGCAGTGGTGTTGAAGTGGATTGTCCAGTTCACATCACGTACGCCTTCAATCACGATCAAGTTCTTTTGCTTTTCTTTGACTCTGTTCAACTGCGTTCCAGCAGTTGCGCCAAGCAAGCCGATGTCGGCCTGTCCCTTTGCCAATGCGTTCACTTCTTGTCCAGCATCCAAGATTGCCTTGAATGTCAGAGTGTCTGCATATGGCAACTGAACGCCAGCCTTGTCTTTGCGCCAGTAATTTGGGTTTCGTACAAGTGAGGTGACGAATGGATCAACACCTTTGGACTTGATCATGAAAGGTCCAGTACCAACGGCATTGGTCGTGCCACAAGCTGGGCTCTTCAAGCTTGCAGTTGACATCATGCGAACACGACCCGAAGTCCAGAGTTGGTACGGGAACATCGGACGTGGGTTGTCAAG
>CAXNNK010000105.1:0-3369 GCA_964203725.1 Ilumatobacteraceae bacterium
TCTTCGCCACCATCACGTGAGATGAAGCCATAACCCTTCTCAGCGTTGAAAAATTTAACGGTACCTCGCATTGGATTTTCTCTTTTCTTTTCTTTTGTTTTGATTTGATTTGTAACGAACCTGCCTAGGTGGCAAATCCGTTACTAAGACTATGAGATTTTGTTGCCGATAGCACATATTTGTCCAACTTCGGCAAATTGGGTGATGGAGCGTTGACCCTGCCACGAGTGCACACAGTATGGCGCATTTCTGTTCCAAGAATTGGTCTCTGACTCATTGGTTACAAGGGTTTGCCATATGTGGACAGTGAATTGGAGATGGCGCGATAAGTACTAGATGATGTGGCGATTGGGTGAATTGTGAAGGGTCTGAAAATAAATCTCAGATGAAGTCAAGCTTGGTCTATGAAATATTCTTATTGCTAGCGGCTGGGGGGCTTGTGGACGAAGCAGTACTGACACGATCATTGCAGAAGAGATTTCCTGGCATCGTCGTGTCAAAAATTTCTGCAATTGCAATCGGCACAGGGCAGATGGCTGACAGTTTGCGTGTGCAGATGCAGCACACGGGAAATGATTCTGCACCGCCGACATTAATTGCCAAGATTCCACGAGCCAATGCTGCGAGCCGTGCTGCTTCTCGACTCAGTCGGTGTTACGAAGTGGAAACAGGTTTCTACTCAGAAATTCGTTCGGCGATCGACGCAAGAATTCCAGATTGTTATCACGTTGAATACTCGGCACATGATGACGAATTTTTGTTGTTACTCGAAGATTTGGCTCCGGCACAGCAGGGCGATCAGTTGGGTGGTTGCAGTGTTGACGATGCGATACTTGCGGCTACTGAGATGGCGAAACTACATGGTTCAATGTGGGGAAGTCCAGTGCTCTTGCAAAAGGATTGGCTGAATCGCAATAGTGCCGATTCGGTTGAAGTGACGTCTCGGTTGTTGCAAGGTGTGTATCCGGCATTTTGCGAACGATATGAGGGACGCCTCAACGAAGATGTTGTAAACGTTGGCCAGCAATTTGTTGACAAGTTTCCTACATATTTTGCCGCACAACCAGATTCCAACACGGTGGTACATCGCGACTTCCGTTTAGACAATCTCCTATTTGGTCAATGGAAGAGTCGTCGTGGTGTTGCCATTTTGGATTGGCAAACGGCCTGCACTGGTGTGGCTGTGAGTGACCTCTCGTATTTCGTAGGTTCGGCACTGTTGCCGGAAGAGCGTCAAGACCATGAACGAGAAGTGGTCAATGAATATGTGTCTGTGCTGCAGACATATGGAATTGACTTACCTACAGAAGAAGCCTGGCGCCAGTACCGCCTATTTTCTTTTGGAGGCTTTGTAATGGCTGTCGTCGCGTCTATGTTGGTTGAGCAGACCGAACGAGGAGATGAAATGTTTATGGCAATGGCAAATCGACATGGTCAACAGATTTTGCAACTAGATGCGTTGAGTTTTTTGAAATGAGTCGTTTTACGCCGCTTGATGAACGATTTGCGCATCAGATCCCTGAGCCTTTTCCAAATACGGCACTATTCCATAACGAATGGCGAGAAAGCCTCTTTTTTGTAATGCAACGTCCCGATGGTCCAGGCGATGTTGTGATCTCAACTCTTGCTCATTTCCCCGCTCGGGGCGAGATGGATTCATTGCAATTGGGCAGAGTTGGTGGCCAGTCACTGATCACCAAACATATGCGTCATGTTGACGGCGACCAAGACGTTTTTCAGGTTGGTGGAGTAACGATTGACATTATTGAACCTCTAAAAAAGATTCGTCTGCAAGTTGTCGAGTCCGTTGCTACCACAGCCACTCTCGACATCGTGTTTAGTGCACGTACTCAGCCTTATCAGTTGCGTCGCGGCACAATGCGTGCAGGTCACGAAGTGATTTGGGATCAATCGCACATGTTTCAGAGCGGCACATATAACGGGACTTTCACATTTAATGGTCAGACACACACAGTTGAAAATTGGTGGGGGCAACGCGATCATTCCTGGGGTATTCGTGCACATGGCAGATGCCCGATGTGGATGTGGCTTGCTATTCAACTCCCAGAAGGCATGCTCGGCGTTTGGAACTGGGAGTATGCAAATGGCGCCCGCGTGTACACGGATGGTTGTTTCGCGCCGTCCGATGTCAGCGACCCGATTCCTGTGATCGGATTTGAGCACGACTTGCATTGGCAAGATGAGAATGGGGTTGAAACGTCATATGACCGCTTTGGTGAAAACGTGCACGGTCTTGGCGGAGACGTGCACTTCACATTGCAGGGTGGTCGGAAGATTACGGTCACTGCAAATGGTAAGTGGGCGCAGCGCTACAGCGACATTACGAATCGAACTGGTGCAGCCCTCGGCGGAGGATTGAGCGAAATGGTGGTGACCACTTCGGACGGCTCAAAGGGCACAGCAATATATGAAGTAACAGGAAGTTGGCACCACAAATACTTTCCGCTCGCTCGAGGCGAGCGTCTGCCTCCCGACGGTATTACTCCGGGCGAAAACGAGATTGCCCGTTAGTTGCTTGACTTGAGTTATTTGCCGGACAATGCGGCGACAACTGGTGCAAACTTTTCGATGTCTTCGCCACCGACGATGATGTAGGAAAGACCCCAGCGTTCACGTCGAGCAATCAAGTCCTCGATCAGTTTTGACGGTGGTCCCATGAGTGCAAACGGTGTTTCGGCAACCATCGACTCTTCAACACCCATGCCAGCGGCCAATCGCGAGATAGCACCGGCTGCGTCATCGGTGATGTTGACCAGGAAAGCACGAATATTCATCTCGACATGATCGAGACGATCGCCAACTGCGTCGCGCACAATATCAACTTTGCTGTCAACTGCTTCAGCCGTCATTGTAGAAATTGCCTCGGGACCAACTGCGCCAGCGCTCATGGTTGCATTGATGCCGATGATGTCGGCGACTTGTGCTGCATATGTCAGCACGCGCTTGCCGCCGCCGCCAATGAGGATTGGTGGGCAAGGTGCCTGTAATGGTTTTGGAAGTCCGTTGTAATTAGTGATGGTGTAGTGCTTGCCTGCATACGAAAATGCGTCCTGCGCAAAGCAGCCCTTCATCACGTCGATGCCCTCGATCATGCGGTCAATGCGAAGTCCGGCACGATCGTAGGGAATGCCCGATTGCTCATAATCGGTGATCATCCAGCCTGCACCAATGCCAAGTTCGAGACGACCTTCTGACAACAAGTCCATTGTTGCGAGTTCTTTTGCCAACACGACCGGATGTTTGTAGTCATTGTCCCATACAAGTGCACCAACGCGAAGTGTCGTTGTTGCATCGGCCACGCTCATGAGGGCAGGCACTGGGGCAAGTTGATCGGTGAAATGATCGGGC
>CAXNNK010000106.1:0-3360 GCA_964203725.1 Ilumatobacteraceae bacterium
CTGAGCGCGACGATGGTCTCGCCTGGTTTTGGCAAATGATCGAGTGTTGCAACCAAATCGAGATTGGCGCTGCCCACAACCACGACGTCGAATGCGAATTCTTTGGGGGCCGTACTCACCTCTCTACTGTGGCACATGGCTAAGCCCAAACAACAGAACATGGGCAAACAACTAGAGTCTTGCGGATGACATCTTTAAGTAGCCCAATCCCAATGATCATCGATTGCGACCCTGGCCACGACGATGCAATGGCGCTCGTAGTGGCTGCTCGGCATGCCAATGTGCTCGGCGTAACGACTGTTGCCGGCAACGCACCGATTTCGGCAACAACTCGCAATGCTCGAATCGTTCTCGACATGATCGGCTCCACTGCGCCATTACATCAGGGTGCGCACCGACCTCTGGTTGCTCCACCCCGAGACGCTTCATACGTGCATGGCAAGAGTGGTCTTGATGGCGCCGACTTGCCAGAGCCATCCGGCCCAGCGGATTCAGAAGACGCAGTGGGTTTCATCATCGACACTTGTCGCACAACTGAAGGTGTGTGGCTGGTGCCTACAGGACCATTAACCAACATCGCTCTCGCTCTTCGAAGCGCACCCGACATTGCGCACCGCATTGCTGGCATCTCGCTCATGGGCGGTGGTTCATTCGGCAATCGAAGTGCGGCTGCCGAGTTCAACATTTGGGCAGACCCCGAAGCAGCAGCAATGGTGTTTGAATACGGCGGCAAATTGATCATGAGCGGTCTCGATGTGACACACAAGCTTCAAGCAACTCCAAAGCGCATTGAAAAGGTTCGCGCACTACCTGGCTATCTCGCTTCGGTGCTCGCCGACTTGTTTGTCTTTTTCTCTGATGTCTACGTAAGCCGTCACGACAATATGCAAGGTGGCGCAGTACACGATCCGTGTGCGGTGCTCGCTCTTACACATCCGCAACTTTTCACCACCAAACCTCAACACGTGGTGATCGAATTAAACGGCGAACACACGCGCGGAATGACAATGATTGATCAGCGTGGCCTCATTGAACGCCTCAACCCAAACTGTGAAGTGGTATGGGATGTGCAGGCCGAAGAGGCCTTTGACGTAATTGTTCAGGCCATCGGAAACTATTCCCGATAACTCGTTACATCTGAGCTGTTACTTGCTCCAGCTGAGCAATTTTTCGAGATCACTGAAGTCAAAAGGATCGGAGCACGTCAAGATGATGTGTTCGGCACCGACCTCTTTGTATTGAGCAAAAATTTCGGGTGTCACTTCTTTTGGATAAATAGCAACCGTGCGCTCGATCTCGCGAGGATTGCGACCGACCTTTGCACACCACTCATCCAAGATCTTGATCTTGTTGCCGTAGCTCTCTGGCGGACCAAAGTAGTTGTACTGATTGGCATGCTCTGCAACAAGGCGCAGCGTGACCTTTTCACCACCGCCACCAATCATGATTGGAATAGTGCCGTTGACGGGCTGCGGGTTGAGCTTTGCCAAACGTGACTTGATGACCGGCAAGCCAGCCTCAAGTAACTTGAGTCGTTCGATGGCCGTGCCGAAGTGATAGCCGTACTCGGTATAGTCGCGCTCGAACCAACCAGAACCAACGCCCAAGACAAAACGGCCATTGCTGATGTGGTCAACGGTGCGCGCCATGTCGGCGAGCAGTTGTGGATTGCGATAGGTGAAGCACGAAACGAGTGCACCAATTTGTGCATGGCACGTGTCGGCAGCCATTGCTGCGAGCAACGAATAACACTCGAAGTGTGTGGCTTCTGGGTCGCCAGACAACGGGTAAAAGTGGTCCCATGTCCAGATGCTGTCGACGCCCATCGCATCGGCTGATTTCCATGCCTTACGCATTTCACTGATTGAAGTGGCCTGTGGCCAAAGTTGAACACCGATTTTCATGTGAAACTCTCTCTCTTGATTAAATGAACTTTTTGAGAATTGCAAACTTGCGTTTGGTGTATGGCGGGTATGCAAGTGGCGCGTCTACGCGTGTCGAGCGCTTGAGCACTGGTTTGAGATGCTGAAACGTATCGACGCCGGCGCGACCGTGATACGCGCCCATGCCGCTCTCGCCTACGCCACCAAATGGCAAGAATGGGCCAGTCATGTGGAAAATTGTTCCGTTGACCGTGACACCTCCGGATGTGGTATCGGCGACAACTTTGTCATTGACCTTTTGATCCTCGGCAAAGACGTACAACGCGAGTGGGTGTGGTCGAGCATTGACAAAATTGATGGCCTCATCGATTGAGTCAACAGTAAGCATTGGCAAAATTGGTCCAAAGATTTCTTCTTGCATCACCGAGTCGCTGGCAGTTACATCAACCAACACTGTTGGGGCGATGTAACGCTGTTGTTCGTCGGTTTGTCCACCTATTGCAACCTTTCCAGATGTCAACATTGCTTTCAAACGCGAAAAGTGTCGTGAAGAAGAGATGCGCGCGAAGTCACCACTTTGCTGCGGGTCTGCCCCATAGAAATCGTTAACTGATTTGCGAATTTCGTCAACCAATTTGTCGGCGATATCTGCGTGCGCAAGAACATAGTCGGGAGCAACGCATGTCTGACCAGCATTTACATACTTGGCCCACGCAATGCGACGACCGGCAATTGCAATGTTCGCTGATTTATCAACGATGGTTGGACTCTTGCCGCCCAATTCGAGCGTGACGGGTGTGAGGTTTTCGGCGGCTGCCCGCATGACCACGCGACCTACCGTGCCGTTGCCTGTATAAAAAATGTGATCAAATTTTTCGGCCAATAACTGAGTTGTCTCTGGTACTGCACCTTCGACAATCGCAATGGCGTCGTTGTCGAAATATTGCGGCACAAGCTTGCCGAGTAAGGCCGAAGTTGCCGAGGAAACCTCAGATGGCTTCATGACGACTGCGTTACCGGCAGCAATTGCGCCAGCGACAGGGATCATGAGGAGCTGAATCGGATAGTTCCAGGGAGCGATCACCAACACCACACCCAATGGCTGCGGAATTCGGTGCGAACTACCCGGCAGAGAAACCAGCGGAGTACTTACCTTGCGAGGCTCTGTCCACTTTTTGAGATTCTTGATGATCAACTCGATTTCGGTGATCGAAAAACCGATGTCGTAGAGCCAGGCCTCTTCTGGGCCTCGTCCGAGATCCTGTTTGAGGGCAGCAGAAAACTCATCTGCATTGTCTTGCAGCATCTTGATCATGGCCACGAGTTGGGCTTTGCGCCAAGTAAGCGGGCGCGTTTTGCCAGACTCAAATGCTGTGCGCGCTGTAGCTACTACTTGAGAAATCATTCGAGCGGACGACGAGATTCGAACTCGCGACCCTCACCTTGGCAAGGTGATGCTCTACCACTGAGCCACGTC
>CAXNNK010000107.1:0-3266 GCA_964203725.1 Ilumatobacteraceae bacterium
CGAGTGCTGACACCGCAAGAAGTTGCTCAATCATCTGACGTTGTGTTGATGTGTGTTGGCAATGATGACGACGTGCGCTCGGTGGTGTTTGGCGTAGACGGAATTTTGGCAGGGCTGAAGACCGGTGGAATTTTGGTTGATCACACAACGGCATCTGCAACAATTGCGCGCGAGATTGCAGATGCGTGTGCAAAGCAGGGCTGTGGCTTTGTGGATGCACCAGTGTCTGGTGGTCAGGCAGGCGCCGAAAACGGACAACTCACGATCATGTGTGGCAGCAACGACCCAACAACATTTGATGCGATTGAACCGATTATTGCTGCTTATGCAAAACGAAGCAAACTTTTGGGCACTGCTGGCTCTGGGCAATTGGCAAAGATGGTCAATCAGATTTGTATCGCAGGTATTGCGCAGGGTTTGTCAGAGGCGCTCAACTTTGCAATGCGCGCTGGCCTCAACCCCGACGATGTGGTCGACGTGATTTCAAAAGGTGCTGCGCAGTCTTGGCAAATGGAAAATCGTGCAAAGACAATGGTGCGCAACGAATTTGAGTTTGGTTTTGCTGTTGAGTGGATGCGCAAAGATTTGGGGATCTGTTTTGACGAGGCGTCACGCAATGGCGCGCAATTGCCAATGACCGAAATGGTCGACAAGTTTTACGAAGAAGTAGTCGCCATGGGCGGCAAGCGCTGGGACACCAGCAGTTTGATCGCTCGCTTAACTGACTGAAAGCCGCAACTGATTGACACCGCGAATGGTGAGTCGGTCTCGCCATGATGGCTCGCCAACAATCTCGATACGTGTAAATCGTTTGATGAGTGATCCAACCGCGATCTCGGTTTCGAGTTTGGCTAATGAAGCGCCCAAACAGTAATGGATGCCCGATGAAAAAGCCATGTGTCGATTTGCATTAGTGCGGTTGAGTTGCAAGTCATTTGGATTTTCGAACATTGATGGATCGTGATTTGCCCCACCGAGCGAAGTGAGCACCATGGTGCCCGGCTGCACAGTGATCTGCTCGCTGTCGACCATGTAATGCACTGGCACAAGTGGCACGCGCACGGTGTGTTGCACCGGTCCATCAAAGCGCAATAGTTCGTCGATGTGCGATTGGGTGAGACCATTGTTATGGACGATGGCTTGTTGTTCGGGGTTGTTGAGCAGCGCAAGTGTGCCATTGCCGATGAGATTGACAGTCGTTTCGTGGCCAGCGATATACAACAGCACCACGAATGCCATCAGTTCTTCGGTGGTCATTTGTTCGCCAGACTCTTCGGCTGTGATCAAGGACGAGAGCATGTCGTCACTGAGGTGCTTGCGGCGGTGTTCGATAATGGTGGTCAGATAGGGCACGAGTTGGGCAATTGCATCTTCAGACTGCACAAGTTCTTCATCGGTGGCTGTTGGCTCGAGTGAGTTGGTGATGATTTGTGACCACTCGCGCAATTCAACAGAGCGATCAGTTGGCATGTCGAGAAGATCAGAAATGACTTGAAAGGGCACGGGAAAAGCAAGGTCATCTATTAGCTCAATATGTCCGGCATCTTGTGCGCTATCGAGAACCTTGTCGACGAGTTGTTGAATGCGGGGTCGCAGACGCTCCATCGCCGAAGGTGTAAATGACTTAGAAACAATGCGACGTAAGCGCGTGTGATCTGGTGGGTCGAGATTGAGGATGGATTTGGTGCGAGATTCTTGGCGGTCTCGACGAGCCTGGCGTGCTTCGGATGATGCTTGTGTCGAATACTTTTCGATGTCGCGAGAAAAGTCTGCGCTCTTGAGAGTTGCAGAAACGTCTTCATAGCGAGTGAGCACCACCATGCCAAATGCGGTGGTGTGCACAGGTTCGTTTAAGCGCAGCGCGTCGTAATACGGATATGGGTTGGCACGAAATGCCGGATCAAATGGGTTGAAGACAGGTGCAGTCATTTAGGCAAATGGTGCTGTGGGAATGTATTGCGTGATTGCCTGACCGTCCATCACTATCCATTGCGAGCCAGCGATGCGCTCGGTCAGTGCTCGCATTGCCAAGTCGCCAGCAATCGAAACATCCATGATGCCGAGGCCCAGCGAATCGAGATTTTGCCGAGTGTCTTGCGAGAGCAGTGGAGTGTCGAGGAAAGCAGGGCAGAGTGCACTCACGCAGACGCCAAGTGGTTCGAGTGCTGCGCCAAGAGACTTGGTGAGACCAACCATTGCATGCTTGGTGAGGCCATAAATTGGGTCGGCTGCAATTGGCACGATTCCGGCCAGCGAAGCAGTGACAAGGATGTGACCAGACTTGCGCTCAACCATGCCAGGGATTACTGCACGTGCACCAAACACGACACCGTCAACGTTGATGTTCATAATTTTGTTGTAATCGTCGTTGCTCAGGTGCTCGAACGGATAGTTGGTAATTGCCCCAAAGACATTGGAGTTAGTGGAAACACCGGCATTCAAACACACGATGTCAAATGTTTCAAAAGTTGGCATGATCTTGTCCCATGCAGTCGGGTCTGTTACATCGAGATGTACATACTCGCCACCTACTTCGACAGCAATGTCCTTACCGAGGGTGTCGTTGACATCAGCGATAACAACGCTTGCACCCTCGCGGGTAAATCGGCGAGCCATCTCGGCGCCGATGCCACTTGCTCCACCAGTAATGAATGCTCGTTGTCCAGTTAACTGTTGAGCTAATTGTCCTGGCATGATCCCTCAAATTCTGTTTATTAAAACGACTTATTTGCCTTGCGCTGCAGTTGCAAACGCGTCAATAAGTCTGCCAAGTTCGGCGTCGGTGATCACTAGCGGAGGACAGAACGCAATCGTGTCAGTGTTGATTGCGCGTGCAATTGAACCCAACTGGATCATTCGGTCGCGAATAGTGACAGCATTTTGGTCTGGCTTGAGCCCTGCGGCCCAGACTGCGCCGTCACCGCGCACATGGTCGATCGTGCCATCTTTGGCAAGAGCGCTAAGGCCAGCACTCAACACGGCACCAATATGTTTGGCGCGCTCCATCAAGCCTTCGCGTTCTATGATCTCGAGGTTCTTTAATGCGGCGGCGCACACAGCAGAGTGACCGGAGTATGTGTAGCCATGTCGCAAGAAAAAGTTTGGATCAGACTCGAGGGCATCGCATACCTTGCGTGAAACAAAAACTCCACCGAGAGGTTGATAACCAGACGTAACACCCTTTGCAAAGCACAACAAATCGGGGGCAACATTATAAAAGTTTGCTGCAAACCATGTGCCCATGCGACCGAAGCCCGAAATGACTT
>CAXNNK010000108.1:0-3221 GCA_964203725.1 Ilumatobacteraceae bacterium
TTTGAAATATGTATTGAGGGCAGTTTGCAGAGCCTTGACGTTGTCTCCTCGGTCACCCTTGGCCATCGGAACACCAAGCGGCAATACGGTTGCTGCTCCATTAGTAATGACATTTTGTGCGCGTAATGTATCAAGTTGCTTGCGAATAAATAGTGTGAATTCGCTTCGCCCGGTTCCCGTGAGGTGAACATCATCACTAAACCAACGGTTTTGCGAAGGAGCACTCGATGCAGCATTCCAGTCGAGCATCGAGACGTTTGGATACAGAGTTGTTGCATTTGCTAACACGGCATTGGAGAGTGAATAGTTGCGAGATGTGCGACGAGTGGAGAGATTGATAAACACAATTCGCTGCACACCCCGTGCATTGAGCGCATTGACAACCTGATCGACATCAGATTGAAAGGTGTTTGGATCATCGTTATAGCCAAGCTGAATAATCGCGACACTTGGGTATTGCTCTGGTGTGAGTGAGTTGATAATTGTTGGTGCATCAGGTGCACCAGTTGCAGATGCAACACAACTTGGACCAACCAGACAGCGATTGCTGAGCGCCTGATAATTCATTGTTGGATAAGCAGGTGTGACAACCGAAGCCACGTGGCTAGTAATGCTTTCGCCAACTGAGTCGCCAATAAACAACATTGCGCCAACCGGAGCAGCATCAAATGCAGCGCCATAGACAGAGGAAGTTTCAAACCATGGAGCAGGTAGATCGAAGATCGACTTGAAGTCGTAACCCTTAATGGTCACTGTGGACGCGGTGCCATTGATAGCAACTGATGTTGCGTAGCCATTCCAGTCTCCGCCAAGACCGTCGTGTGTAGTGACAACAGAGGTGAGCGTGCCAATCTGAGGGTATTTTGCAGTGAGTTGTGCCGCAGAAATGATGCGTGTCCAGACCAACAAGTTGTTGACTGGCTCGCTTGCAAGATCACCCGGGTCGACTTGGGCGGGGAATGTGCCGCCTGCAGTGCGACCACCATTGCTCGAGGTGAACTCTGTGCGAGATGGTTTGCCGTTTGGCTGCACGATCACGACACCGGCAGTTTCGGCTATGGCTTGATCGGTGAGTGGATGCTCAAGGGCAATGATTGCGCCATTGACCGACTCGCGCAATGCGCTGCCACCGTAGACCTGACAATCTTGCGAGTCGCATGTGCGGGCCAAGCCTGCATATCTATTTTCGGTAGCCGAATAGGAGCGAGCAGCAACTGCTTGAGCGCGCAGAGCGTGCATACCAGCCCCACCTGCAGCATTGCCCCAATCGGCAGGCGACTCGCGCGGTACGACTCCACGCAAATAACTTTCAATGCTTGTTGCATTGATAGTTCGATTACTTCCACTTGAGTTGTTGACAGCACGAATCTCTCCGCGGTAATAGCGGATTTTATTCCTGCTACTGGTACGCGGCTCACACAAGCCGATGACACCAGTTGCGCCAGCGGCAGGGTCTGCACCAACGGTCGTGGTGAACGATGCAACTGTAGGCACGTCTCCAATCAATGTGAACCCTTCAGTAGCAGGGTCAGCAGTTATTGCACACTTTCTCTCCGTCGAACCCCACACTCGATATACACGTTGTGAAGTTTCAATTGCAACCAGTGATGTCCAGAGGCGACCCGGCGTCGGATCTTGCACAAACACTGCATTGTTGGCGTCGGCGACTACCGAAGTTGATTTGTCGTTCATGGCCGAAAGATGGGTGGTCATCTCTTGCCCAGGATCGGCGAGTGAACCGATGGTGTTACCAGTTGCGCCGCCGTAATAGAAATTGAGAATTTGATCCCACGTCGAGCCAGTCGTGGCCCATCCGTACGAACCGTATTGGCTCATGCCGCGACCATGTCCATAACCACGACCATTGACCACGATGGCATTAGGCAGCAAACCATCATCCGCACGTGCAGGAGTGATCGGCAAGATTGTGGCAATCAGGCTGATGGCAACAATGCCAACTGCGCTCTTCATTTTCTTTTTCATTTTTGTTTTTGGGGGTACACGCATGCTCAAGGTTTCTCTCTAGTCCTATTCTACCGAAAGTGATCGGTAGTAAATGGCAATGGTTTAGGCAGATTCGTTTGTCGGGGTCAGTGTGTCGCGCTGTTGCACAATCACGCCTGTTAGTACGAATGTAATACCAATCAGATCGACGAGGGTTGGTGTTTGGTCAAGAAAGAAAAATCCAAATACAACGGCGGTGACGGGCAATAATGCAAGCAACACAGAAAATCTGCGAACTGGAATCTTGCGCATGATCGATTGCTCTATTCCATATCCGAGAGCATTGGAAAACAAGCCAACAAGTAGACAGAGACCCAAGATTGAGGGAGCACCCCACGCAGGGCCACTTTGCGGTGCACCAAACGGAGCAATTGCGACTGCGCCAATTGCGAGACCTACACCAAGCCCCGAGACCCCTCTGTTGAGTTGGGCGACGCGCGAACCAACAACGATGTATGCAGCCCAACACGCAGACGCTAAAAAGATAAACAGCAGACCTAGCGGCTCGTTGCCAAGTTCGAATCCCGACAGAATCACAACGCCAAGTGTTGCGAGCCCAAGTGCGCCGGCATTCCGGCGAGACTTTGTTTGCCATGCAGCCACACAGATTGGGCCAATGAATTCAATCGCTACGCCTTTACCTAGATCAAGTCTGTCAATAGCCAGATAAAAAGTCAGATTCATAAACGCAACGGCGATACCAAAACTTGCTGCAGAAACCAGTTCATCTTTCGACCATTTGCCTTGCGTGCGAAGTCGGCGCGCAGAAAAGATAAGTAGGATTAATGCGGCGCTAATGACACGCAGCCACGCCACACTTGCTGGTGCGAGTCTGTCAAATAAGTTGAACGCGATGACCGCGCCAATGTATTGGGCGGTTGCCGAACAGATAAAAAATAATTCGGGTGGTAACGCACCAACGCGCGCCGCTGCTGAGTCCGAACGAGGTGCTGGTTTGCTCACTCGAACAGTTCGGGATCTGACGCGCAAATTTCTTGAAACAACGGCTGAAACTGAAACCAACCAGCTTCGGCGTATCCCGTCAGCTGCTGTGTGTACAGCGCAGATTCGTGGGGGATCAGTTTCGGAGTGCCTGCTGCTTCGGCGAGTAACTGTGCTTGACAACTGCGGTCCATGGTGATGAACCAAAACGCGGCGGCTTCAACAGTGGTGCCGACAGTGAACAAGCCGTGGTTCTGGTGAATCGCAGCCTTGCC
>CAXNNK010000109.1:0-3180 GCA_964203725.1 Ilumatobacteraceae bacterium
GGCCCAGTGCCACGCGACTGCACCATTGTGATCACACGTAAAAACGGTGGAGTAGTCGGAAGCTAGCCAACAAATGCGGCTGTAGCAGCCGCACGCAATTCGCTGACAGCATGCTTCAAACCTTTTGGTTCTCTGAACAACGCGCTGCCGGCGATGAGCACGTTGGCGCCAGCCTTGGCTGCGCCAGCGATGGTCTTGTTCGAGATGCCGCCGTCAACTTCAACGTTGACGGCGTCATCCAAGCCCCGCTCACGAATCATTGCACGCACTTCGGCAATCTTTGGCTCCATCGTTGCGATGTAACTCTGGCCACCAAATCCTGGGTTGACAGTCATGACCAACACCATGTCAACGAGGTCGAGCACATCGGCAACCACACTCGCCGGCGTTGCAGGGTTGAGTGCAACTGCGGCTGTCGCACCGAGTTCGCGAATATTGCCAAGCGTGCGGTGCAGGTGCGTGCAAGCTTCGGCGTGCACGATTAATCGCTGGCAACCGGCTTCTACATATCGCTTGGCCATCACGTCTGGCGTGAGCACCATGAGGTGGGCTGCAAATGGCAACTTCGTGAGTGATCGCGTTGAGGCAATGATGTCGGGTCCAAAAGTGAGGTTCGGTACAAACTGACCGTCCATCACGTCCCATTGAATGAGGTCGACACCTGCTTCGTCGAGCGCAACAATTGCTTCTCCGAGTTTAGAAAAATCGACTGGAAGAACAGAGGGCGCAATCTGGATTGGCAGCGTCACGTAGGTCATCCTAGTTGGCTTGCATTTGGGTCGTAGCATGAGTTGCAGTGAATAACGAACAGGTGCGTTTTGAGCGGTTGGTCGCTGGCGGAGATGCGCTTGGGCACCTGGCTGATGGGCGAGTGGTGTTTGCGCCGGGGGCATTGCCGGGCGAATTAGTAGATGTGCAGATCACTCAAGCCAAGAAGGATTTTGCTCGTGGCACAGTTGCCAGCATTGTTGAGCCATCTGCGCATCGCGTTGCCCCACCTTGTGAGCATGTGGCCCGTGGCTGCGGTGGTTGCTCGTGGCAGCACCTCAACGTTGCTCAGCACATGGAAGCAAAAATAGCGATCGTTCGCGAGGCGTTACGCCGCAATGGCAAGATCGAAACACTCGAAGTCGTTGCGGGTGGGCTTGTGCCTCCCACTGCCTCGCGCACAACTTTGCGCATGGCTGTCACTCCAGATGGTCGACTGGGTTTTCGTCGCGGCGGCTCTCACGATGTGATCGATACTCCAACTTGTCTTGTCGCGCATTCGCTGCTCAACGACTTCATTGGCAACGTGCGAGTAACTGGGGCAACCGAAGCAACATTGCGCTGCGGTGTTGCAACCGGTGAGGTTGGCATCTGGTTGCACGATGAAGACGGCGAAGATGTGCCTGGTGCAACTGTCACTGGTTTGCCGTCGCACGTAGTTATTGGTCGCAAAGCGATGCTGCACGAAGTCGTGCAAGGCGTTTCATTGCAAGTTTCGATGCCTTCGTTTTTTCAGGCTTCTCAAGTTGCGGCCGAACTGCTGGTGTCTGCAGTTAACGATGCAGCAGGCGATCCAGCATTATCTGGCGAATACGGTCCGATTATCGATGCGTATGGCGGTGTTGGACTTTTTACTGCAACTCTTGTCGATACCGACATACCGGTAGTGCTGGTTGAATCAAATCCATCAGCGTGTTCCGATGCACGCAGCAATTTGCACGATCACGATGTGTCAATCGAACAGATTGCAGTCGAACAATGGCGTGTGCAAGACGCCGGTCTCGTGATTGCGGATCCTGCACGTAACGGACTTGGGGCAATGGGCGTTAACGCCATTGTTGCAACCGAGGCCAAGCGCATTGTTTTGGTCAGTTGCGATGCAGTTGCTGGAGCGCGCGATATTCGCTTGTTACTCGATGCGGGTTATGCGTGTGAAGGTGTCACGGTTCTCGACTTGTTTCCAAACACCCCGCACGTAGAAGTGGTGAGCGCGTTTAGTCGTTCTGGGGCGACGAAATAAGTGCCCCCCCTCGGATTCGAACCGAGGACCTGCGGATTAAGAGTCCGTGGTTACATCCCCTACAACCCTTACGGTGTAAGGCTTTTATTTTATAGCCTTACCTTCTGCACACCACCAGCACACACAATAAAAATAGTTGCCAAGCGTGTGCAAGCGTATGCGACGATTCTATCTGCGGTAACAGTCTTCGGTATGAGCAATACAAACACTGTTACGCCTTCCACATGGATGAGCCTTAAAGACGTGCTGGCTGAGATCGCCATTTCTCGCAGCACGATGAACAAATGGCGAAGCGACGGCCGTGCGCCTTCATTTATAAAGTTGCCGAACGGCGAGCTTCGAATCCGCCGTTCAGAGTTTGAAGCCTGGCTTATCGAATTGCCGAAAGTCGCTTAACTCATGGCACGCAAATATGAAGCCCCCATTCGCGTCTTAGACGTCGGAGAGAACCCCGGACGCCGGTCGCCTTACACAGTCAGGTGGTATGTCAACGGGACAAGCAGATGGAAGTCGTTCAAGCTGAAAGCGCCAGCGAATGATTTCTATGCAAAGTTAATTGTCGCGATTAATGCGCGCGAGCGTTTCTCAGATATCAGCGGTCTGCCTATGTCGATGGAAACATCCGGCTTGACTGTTGCCAGTTTATGCAAACAGTTTGTTGATAAAAATCGAGCAGTCTGGGAACCTAAGACACGCCAGTCAAATTGCGGTCCGCTGAGTGAAATGCTCGGCTTGCTTGTTTCGAAAACGGCACCAGTCCGACCAGCATCGTTGAACTGTGACACACTGAAATGGCTTGCCGATCAAGGTTCAATGCCAAAGTATCTAGCAAAGTACAGCCTGCCGATTACCGACTGCACGCCTGTTATATGCGCCGATGTTTTTGAGCAGTTGTGTTACAAGTTTGCAGCTGACGGTACGCGATCAAAAATGTACAAGGCACCTGCGACAGTTATCCGCTACCGCCGGGCATGTAGGCAAATGTTTGAGTTCGTGGTTACTCGTGAACTACTTACAAAGAATCCGTTTCCTTCTGCTAAGCGTGGCAAGACAACACGTAAAGAAAGAGGAACGACTGCGCTTCGACTTGACTTGCTGCCAACCCATGAGCAGGCTCTGGAAGCGATCAGCCGCGTTGTATCGCATCAGCCGATGTCGCATGGGTACAAGCT
>CAXNNK010000110.1:0-3133 GCA_964203725.1 Ilumatobacteraceae bacterium
TTGAGAATCCAATTCGATCCGCATTTAATGCTTTTCGAGCCGCAAAATCCGACGGCACATTTTGGTTGTTGTGGGGTTCTTTTTTTGTGTGCGGTTTTTCTACCAATGGTTTGATTGGAACTCACTTCATCTCTGCAGCCCAAGACCACCTGCTCATGGCATCAGTTGCTGCCGGATACCTTGCACTCATCGGCGGCTTTGACGTCATTGGCACAATCTTTTCTGGCTGGCTCACCGATCGCACAGACCCAACAAAACTCTTGCTCATCTATTACCTACTGCGTGGGCTGAGCCTGTTGGTGCTCGACCCAATGCTCGACATGAAGGGTTGGGGCCTTCTTGGCTTCATGATGTTTTACGGTCTCGACTGGGTTGCAACCGTGCCACCAACAGTTGCGCTGTGCGCGCAACGCTTTGGTCCGCAACGTGGACCACTTGTGTATGGATGGGTGTTTGCTGGCCATCAAGTTGGCGCAGCAGTTGCAGCATTTGGCGCAGGCTATTTGCGCGATGCAACCGGCAGCTACAAGTCGTCGTTCATCATTTCTGGCACGTGTTGTTTGATTGCTGCCTACGGCGTCACACGCATAGACGGCAAAACACCTTTCAACGAACTGCAGACAACGAAGCAGTCAGTGAAATAGACAACGATGCCATTTTTTGACCGAGCGACAATCTCAATCAACTATCAAATACTCGGCGAAGGTCCACGAGTTTTGTTTTTTAACGGCTCGGGCGGGTCAATCAAAGGCTCGCAACTGCTCATCAATGCATTTGCCAAAACGTGTCAAGTGCTCGCCCACGACCAACGCGGTCTTGGCGAAACTTCAGTGCCAAATGGCCCTTACACCATGGCCGATTATGCACAAGATGCTGCGGCACTGCTCGATCACGTTGGATGGCAGACCACAAATATTATTGGCCTGAGTTTTGGCGGCATGGTTGCACAAGAATTTGCTGTCACATTTCCTGATCGTGTTGATCGTCTGGTGCTGATGTGTACATCTGCTGGGGGCAGTGCCGGTTCGTCATATCCGCTTCACCAGCTTGCACAGCTACCAACAGATGAACGAAACAAAGCATTGCGGCTGCTGACCGATACTCGATTTACCGATCAATGGCTTGCAGCACATCCCGAAAACGCCGAAATCATGCGCTTGCAAGAAGACCGCCCAGATATGCAGAAAACACAACTCGAGATACTTGGCGAACGACTGCAACTTGAAGCGCGCAAGGGCCACGATGTCGCCAACCGGCTTCACCTCGTTACAGCACCAACATTTATTACTGCTGGCAGATTTGATGGCATCGCACCACTGGCAAATTCGCAAGCAATTGCCGCACGAATTCCGAACTCAACACTCAACGTGTATGAGGGCGGTCACCCATTTTTCACCCAAGATCGCCAGGCAATGCGAGACATTCGCACTTTTCTTAGTCAGTAAGAGCCGATAAACTGAAGGTTCCTTCGCGGGTGTAGCTCAATGGCTAGAGTCCGAGTTTTCCAAACTCGTTATGCGGGTTCGATCCCCGTCACCCGCTCTCAGTGGTAATGCCCAGCGGTTGATTAATGCAATAGCGATGTTTGCGCCGGCAGCAGCGGTGAGCGCAGTGCTGACTCCATATTGGGACGCAACTAACCCCCACGCAAATGCACCGATCGATGCGCCGAGCCACACCATCAGCATCGCGAGTGACGAACCACGACCACGCACCCAATCGGGCAACTGCACCATGAACGTCGAAAACATCGTGGTCAGCATTGCCATTGTGCCAAGACCGCATACCAAGATCGCGCCAATAGCAACGGAGATGTGAGACGTGTTGGCAAATACTGCGGTGCCACACGACCACACGGCTGCAGCACAAAGAACGACCATCTCGGTTGACATCGCACCTCGCACTCTCGGCAACACCCACACAGCCGCGACCGAACCAACACCAAGCGCACCCGACAACAAACCAAACCCACTTGCCGACACATCCAAATTCTTTCGCGCAACAACCGGCATTACCGAGGTGAGAGCCGACGTAGCGCCGAGCACGACCGTGAGTCGTAGGGCGACGTTGCGCAGATGTGCCGCTCCAACGATGTGTTTGATGCCTTCACCAATTGCATGATTAACACCGCGCTGTCGCTCAATAGGTGGCCCTGACGATTTGTTGTGTTGCGCCACAAAAACGATACCGACGAACGAAAAAGCGTTGAGTGCAAACACTGCCCCGGGGTTGAACAGGGCAATCAGTAGACCGGCGAGTGCTGGCCCTACCGATTGAGCGATGTTGCGCGAAATAGAGTCGAGTCCTATTGCTTGCGGCAAGTGCTCGACATCAACGATTTCGGGCGTGAGAGCCATAAATGCCGGTGCCGAAATTGTCAATGCAACAGACTCAAAAAAAGTGCCAGCAAGCAGCCAGTTGACCGACAACAAATCACTCCATTGCATCACTGCCAGTACACCAGCAATAATCAAGGCCATAACTTGCGTGATGGCAATAAGGCGACGCCTTTCGACCATGTCGGCGAGTGCCCCAGCGTGCAGCGCAAGCAAAAAACCTGGCACAGCCCACGCTGTTTGCACCAGCCCCACAAGTGTCGGCGATTCGGTCAGAGTTGTCATTGTCCAACCAGCTGCCGCAATGTGCATGAACGTGCCGATGTTGGATACCAAACCGGCAATCCAGAGCGCCCTAAAAACTCGTATTTTTAGCGGCAACCAAGGGCTAGACATGCGTCATAATATACCTATGCCGGCTGATGAAGATCTCGTCACGTCACGCGGCCTTGTCGTTGCCTTTGCCTCACTCAATTGGACATTTGCGCGCTCCACAGGTGCGGGCGGTCAGCACATCAATAAAACGTCCTCAAAGTCCACGTTGACTGTCACGACATCTGAGATAACTGGCCCCGACTTGGCAGTCGAGCGCGTACGAGCATTGCTTCCTGCAGAGATTCGAATTACGGTTCAAAAAAGTCGCAGCCAATGGCGCAATAGACAACTCTGCATGACTCAATTACGCGAAATGCTCGATACCGCAGCAATGCCCCCAGCCCCTCCACGCAGAAAGTCACGGCCAACACGTGGATCAGTTGAGCGCCGCCTCGAAAGCAAGCGTCACGAGAGCAACAAGA
>CAXNNK010000111.1:0-3096 GCA_964203725.1 Ilumatobacteraceae bacterium
TGTGATGTGGTGCACCGACATCCAGAGTGACGAATATTCACAGCGGCTTGCCAAGATCGTGCAGACACGGCCATGAGTGCAAACACGTTGTTCGGCGACAGCACGGTGGTGCTCGGCATTGAGACAAGTTGCGATGAAACTGCTGCTGCAGTCGTCATGGGTGGCAACGATGTGCTGTCGTCGGTGGTGGCAACACAAATTGATTTACATGCGAGATATGGCGGCGTCGTTCCAGAAATTGCAAGTCGCGCACATGTCGAAGCAATGAACGTGGTCATTCGCCAAGCAATCTCACAATCCGGAGTGCCCATTGAGCGCATTGATGCAGTGGCCGCGACGGTCGGGCCAGGTTTGATCGGCGCCCTGCTTGTAGGTGTGGCCGCGGCAAAGTCGGTTGCTCTTGTGCTCGACAAACCGTTTATAGGTGTCAACCACTTAGAAGCACACTTGTATGCGGCGTTGCTCGACGACCCGCTTGTCGAGTTTCCGATGCTCGTGGTGTTGGTCTCGGGTGGCAACACATTGTTTGTCGAGATGCGTGGCCACGGAGACTTCAGCGTGATCGGCCAAACAATTGACGATGCAGCAGGTGAGGCATTCGACAAGGTTGCTCGATTTTTGGATCTTGGTCATCCAGGCGGCCCTGCGATTGATCGCATTGCACTCACTGGAAATGCAAGTGCGATCGAATTTCCGCGAGCAATGTTGCACGACGGACTCGATGTTTCGTTTAGTGGTCTCAAGACATCGGTGATCAACTACGTGCGCAAGAACCCATCTGTGTCGACTGCAGATGTGGCTGCTTCATTTCAATATGCGGTGGTAGATGTGTTGGCAGCAAAGGCTCGCAAAGCGGCTCAGCAAATTGGAGCAAAGACCGTCGCTCTTGGCGGTGGTGTTGCAGCCAATTCTCTATTGCGCAGCACGATGACAACGGTGTGCGCAGACTCGGGATGGCGATTGGTGTTGCCGAGCATGGCGATGTGCACCGACAATGCAGCCATGATTGCATCGGCAGGTTGGTACCGTTTAGTTGCCGATGGCCCTTCCACTATGGAAATAGGCGCGATGCCAAACCTCAAACTCTCATGACTATTCACTTCGCAACCAATTTGCCAATCCCAAACACCACAGTGCCGCGCCTGAAGCCTTTGCAACTTGGCGAGCATTCGGTGTGGCCCCCAGTCGTGCTGGCACCAATGGCTGGCGTCACCAATGCACCGTTTCGGTCGTTGTGTCGCAAGTTTGGTCCTGGTCTTGTGTATGTCAATGAGATGATGATGGCTACCGGCTTAGTGCACGGCAATCGCAAAACCGACACCATGCTCAAGTTTGGAAGTGACGAAACGTTTCGCAGCCTGCAGTTGTATGGCAGTGACCCAGAAATGCTCGCGCGTGCCGTCGACAAACTTGGTCGCGCCGATGCGGTCGATCACATTGATCTCAATTTTGGTTGCCCAGCACCAAAAGTGACTCGGCGCGGTGGCGGCGCAGCAGTGCCGCTCAAGCGACAATTGTTGCGAGCACTTGTAACCGCAGCAGTCGAGACGGGCAAAAACTATGGCATTCCAATCACGTGCAAGTTTCGAATGGGTATTGACGACGACTTGATTACGTTTGTGCAAACAGGTGTGATTTGCGAAGAGGCGGGTGCATCAGCAGTTGCGTTGCATGCCCGCACTGCGCGTCAGCACTATGCGCCAAGTGCGCATTGGGAAGCGATCAAAGAACTCAAAGAGGCAGTCACAAGCATTCCTGTTCTTGGCAACGGAGATATCTGGGAAGCAAAAGATGCCTTGCGCATGGTGGAGCAAACTGGTTGTGATGGCGTGGTCATCGGTCGCGGATGCCTGGGGCGCCCTTGGTTATTTCGCGACTTGATTGACGCGTTTAGTGGCAACCCAATTCAAGCGACACCACAACTCGGTGATGTGCTTGAAGTGATGGTTGAGCATGCAACCGCGTTGTGCCTTCACTTGGGTGAAGAGCGTGGCATTCGTGATTTTAGGAAACACACGGGCTGGTATCTCACTGGCTATCCGGTGGGCGGCGAGACGCGACGCAAGTTCAGCGAAATCATGTCGCTCGAAAATTTGCGCGAGCTGTGCAGCACACTCGACCACACGTTTACGATTGTCGAGGGCGGAGAGCGGATTGCGCGTGGTCACACCAACGGCCCAATTCGTGTGGTGTTACCAGATAACTATCTTGATGATCTCGATGACATGACTGTTCCCGACGACGGTCATGTGATGCAACTCAGCGGCGGTTGATAGTTATGGAGTGGTCGGCACAAATCGTTTTAGCGTCTCAGTCGCCACGCCGAGTCGACTTGTTGACACAATTGCTCGACCACCAATTTGGGGAAGGGGTAGTGACGTTCGCGATCGATCCACCAAACATCGATGAGACGCCACTTGCAAACGAAACACCGATCGCTCATGTGCAACGTCTTGCCATGGCCAAATCTCACACAGTTGCGGCACGACATGACACTGCGGCTGTCATCATTGCTGCCGACACAACGGTTGAACTCGACGGCAAGATATTCGGACAGCCTGCTGATGAACAACATGCCCGAACGATGCTGAGCCAACTTTCGGGTCGTACGCACCAAGTCCATACCGCGGTTGCGGTGGTGCACCTGGCACATGACGGAACGATGTTGAGCCAAGCACACGGTCTCGATTCGGCGGGCGTTTCGATGCTCGAGATCACCCCTGAGAGAATGGAGTGGTACCTGGCGACCGGAGAATCGATGGGCAAAGCGGGCTCCTATGCCGTTCAAGGCGACGGTGGTGCCCTGGTAGAGCGCGTGGAGGGCAGCCTCACCACCGTGATTGGCTTGCCCCTTGACCTCCTATCCAACTTGCTGTTGCAGGTGGATTGTGGTTGGAAAAACGAGGGCTAGACCCGTATCATTAGCACTCGCAGAGGTCGAGTGCTAACCAAGCGCAAGGCGTATGCGGCAAGTAAAAGACCCAGTTTCAACCGCATGAGACACCGTGTTTCATGCTCTACGGAGGACAAAACGATATGAACCTCAAGCCCCTAGACGACCGCATTGTTGTCAAGCCAAGCGAAGCCGAAGAGCGC
>CAXNNK010000112.1:0-3039 GCA_964203725.1 Ilumatobacteraceae bacterium
GAACGCATCGGCACAATTTTGGGTACTGGTATTGGTGGATTGCGCACACTTGAAGGTCAAGTAGAAGTGCGCATGGAAAAAGGCGAGCGACGAGTTTCACCATTTCTTGTTCCGATGATGATGTCCAATGCATCTGGTGCCGCAATTTCGATGCGTTATGGCCTTCAGGGTCCAACCGAAACAGTTTGCACAGCGTGTGCTGCTTCCACACACGCCATCGGCAATGCTGCTCGCCTCATTGCATGGGGTCGTTGCGATGCGGTAGTCACTGGTGGCACCGAGTCGGCCGCAACAGTTACTGCTCTAGCCGGCTTCACCAACATGACTGCTCTCTCCTCGACATTTGTTTCAAAACCATTTGACGAAACACGCGACGGTTTCATTCAAGGTGAAGGCGCAGCAATTTTTGTGCTCGAACGACTTGATCTCGCGCTAAAGCGTGGAGCCACAATTCTTGGCGAGATAGTTGGCGCAGCAAGCAACGCAGATGCGTATCACATCACTGCACCATCGCCTGGTGGTGTTGGCGCAACACGCTGCATGCAATTGGCTCTCGAAGACGCAGGCCTCGAGCCAAGCGACATCAAGCAAATCAACGCGCACGGCACAAGCACCCCGCTTAACGACAAGGCTGAGTCACAAGCAATCGCTGCAGTATTTGGCAACGACGGTCCTCCCGTTGTTTCCATCAAAGGCGTAACCGGTCACCCACTCGGCGCTGCTGGTGCACTCGAGTTGGCTGCGGTGATGCTGTCGTTTGAGAAGAAACTGATTCCACCTACTCGTGGAACAACAGTTGTCGATCCAGAGATGTCAATCGATGTCGTCCTTGGTGAGCCACGACCATGGGAACCAGGCCCAACGATCTCGAACAACTTCGGATTCGGTGGACACAACGGTTCAGTAATCGTCACGCCATACGTTAATTAAGAATCAACTACCACAAACAGCAAGTCGCATTCACACGCAATCTCACCGTTAACGCGAGCAACTCCTGCTCCCTTACCAGCACGAGCCGACATCCGACTAATGGTCGCCGACAATTCCAACGTGTCACCAGGTACAACTTGTCGACGAAAGCGAGCGCCGTCCAACCCGCCAAAAAGGGGAAGCTTGCCAACAAACTTCGGGTCACTCACAATTGCCAATGCTCCGGTTTGGGCAATCGCTTCGCACATCAACACGCCGGGCAATGTTGGTCGACCAGGAAAGTGTCCTTCGAAAAATGTTTCATTTCCCGTGAGCTTCCAAATTGCTGATGCGGAAATGCCTGGTGTCAGTTCGGTGATCAAGTCAACAAACAAAAATGGTGCACGATGAGGCAACAATGAACTTGGATCAGGAAATGTTGTCATCTGTAATACCCCTACTTCTTGAGCGACTCGAGCAATCGAAGTGGAGTGTCCTTAGGCGAGATCTTGTACCAAGCATGCACGATTTCACCTTTGCCATTGATCAAAAAAGCCGATCGTTCAATTCCCATGTACTCACGACCGTACATTGATTTCTTCTTCCAGACCTTGTATTTTTTTGCTACAGCGTTGAGGTCGTCAGATAAAAGTGTAAAACCAAGACTGTATTTTTCATCAAACTTCAATAATTTGGCAGGTTTGTCGGGGCTAATGCCCACAATCACAGTTTTGCCAATCTGATCAGCAATGTCGCGTAATCCACATGACTGTTGCGTGCACCCGGGAGTATCTGCTTTTGGGTAGAAATAGACGAGCACGGTTCGCTTCGACAACTTCTTGAGCGAAAAATTCTTCTCATGCTGATCCAACAGCTCGATGTCGGGCGCCAAAGCGCCTTCTTTCAACACTGGTCTACCGCTTTACGAACTTCGGCTATGTAGTCGCCCACCGCATCGGCATCTTCCTCAATCAAACGTCGCATCACCGAAGCACCCTGAATGACGCCATCGGCAATCGTGCAGGCTTCGGCTGCTTGCTCGGCATTAGAAACCCCAACACCAATCAGCACAGGCATATCGGTGATTGCCTTCAGACGCTTGGCAAGTGTGAGTGCGCTTGAAGCGAGTGTGTCTCGCTCGCCTGTCACACCCAGCAAGCCAACTGCATACACAAATCCTCTGCAACGCTCAATAATTCGTGGCAAACGCTCATCGGGTGCAGTTGGTGCAGCAAGCATCACTGTTTCCATACCGCTCGTGTCAGCAGCCGCGCACCACAGACCAGACTCTTCAAGTGGAAGATCAGGCACGATCGCTGCACAAACGCCAGCCTCACGCAATGAATTTGCAAATCGCTCATGGCCCGCATGATGCACCGTGTTGTAGTAACACATCACTGCAAGCGGAATATCTACATCAACAGATCGCAACTCGTGCAAAATTGAAATCGGCGTGGCACCATTTCTCAGCGCCATTTCGGATGCATGCTGAATAGTCGGACCGTCCATGACCGGGTCGGAGAAAGGTATACCGATTTCGATTGCATCAGCGCCATTTGCTGCAGCGGCTCTAATCGCGTCGGTCCAACCTTCAAATCCGCCAGTTATGTATGGAACGACGAGTTTGTGACCTTCGCTTCGCTTTTTGCGCAAATACGTTTCAAGGGTGCCGATTGCAACCGACATCAAATTTGTCCGTCCAAAATCTCCATCATCTGCGCCACATCTTTATCTCCGCGACCAGACAAGTTCATCAGAATGGTTTGACCTTGCATCTTTGGCGCTTCTCGGATAATCCACGCCATCGGATGTGCACATTCGAGAGCAGGAATAATTCCTTCACTACGCGACATCACTTGAAATGCGTTGATCACTTCTTCGTCATTCACGCATGGATACTCTGCACGACCAATTGATGAGAGATACGAATGCTCTGGACCAACACCCGGGTAATCGAGCCCTGCCGAAATCGACTGAGCCTCTTGCACCTGACCATGTTCGTCTTGCATCAAGTAACTCCGCATTCCATGAACTACGCCCGGCATACCCTTGCCCACCGCTGCACCACCAGCAGGCTCTACGCCAATCAGACGAGCTTTCGTGTCAATAAAGCCGGAGAAAATTCCAATC
>CAXNNK010000113.1:0-3020 GCA_964203725.1 Ilumatobacteraceae bacterium
CAAGCGCGTCTGGACACACGCGACAAATGCTGATCACGCACATGTCACGGTCACATTCACGACCGGTAAGCAAGCAACTTTTGTACATTCCGATCTTGCGGCTGCTCGCAAACCCAAGTTTTATGTGCTGGGCACACAGGGAGCAATCATTGGAGATTGGGACCCAACTGGCGAACCAGCAGTTGCCGACTTGCCAGCAATACTGACAGTGCATCACATTGATGGAACCTCGCGAGTTGCACCATTGCAGCCGCTAGCACCACACGAGTTCCATCGCTCAATCGTCGACTACATCAACAACGGAATTCCAATGGAAGTGAATGCATTACAATCTCGCAATGTCGTGGCAATCATGCAAGCAGCCGAACAATCGGCCCTTCAAAACGCCATTCCCGTTGCGCCCATACTTCGGCGGTCATAACAAGTGACGGTGAACTGGGGCTTTTTGGGCGCTGGTTTTGTTGCCAGTCGAGGACTCGCTCCAGCGGTGCACGCGTCTCGCGGAGCGAATTTGTATGCCGTTGCCAGCCGAGATGAGACACGTTCTGCAACTCTTGAGCCAGAACGAGTGCATGCAACGTATGACGATCTCTTGGCCGACGAGCGCGTTGATGCCGTGTACATCAGTTTGTCCAATAGCCAACATCTTGAATGGGTGACAAAATCACTTGAGGCCGGCAAGCACGTGTTGTGTGAAAAACCACTTGGGTTAGATGCATCCGAGACAGAAAGTATGTTTGCTCACGCTTCTCGCAATGACCGGCTTCTCGTTGAAGGGGTTTGGGGCAGATGGCATCCACGTTTTTCTCGAATGGTTGAAGTCGCCACCAGTGGCGCAATCGGAAACATTGAGCACATTGAAACCGCCTTCACCTTTACCTCAGAGATGACCGAGAACTATCGACTGAACCCACTCATGGGTGGCGGGGCGCTACTCGATGTCGGGTGCTATCAAGCACACGCATGGGTCGCACTCACTGATGGCGCAACAGATCTGGAAATTTCTGATCTCACTCGCGCGATTGGGTCAACGGGTATCGATTTAACTACTGACGTTTCAGTGCGCATTAACAACTCAATCACCGCACATGCAGTGAGTTCTTTTGCATTGCCCAGCCAACAGCAATTCATTGTTCGGGGGTCGCAAGGATCGATGCACACCGATGTGGGTGAATCATTCACAACATGGAATGAAGCATCTTCTCTTCAAATCAACGACGTGATTGAAGAATTTGCTGTCACCAATGCATTTGTGGAGATGGTGGAGAACGTCAGCAACGTAATCAGTGGCGAAGAAGGTTGGGTTGTGCCAAGTGCAGATTCAATCCGCGTCGCCCACATTCTTAACAGCATCGCGCAACACCAGTAGTCAAATAACCTGAAGCTATGGAAGCATTACAACGAAATTTACGCCCGCTGATTGTTGTTCATGCTGCAGCGTCATTGTTTATGGTCGGACTGATCTGGACAATTCACTATGTCCATTACCCATTGTTTGCTTACGTCGGAGAGTCAACATACGCCAGCTTTCAAGCTGTACACGTTGAACGAATTGGCAGATTGCTTTTTGTGCCGTGGCTTACTGAAGGCTTCACATTGATTGGAATTCTTGCGCTGGCATTTCTTGGTGGCCACAAGACATTGCGAGTTCCCGCAGTGCTCAACGGTGCAGCAATGGCCATTGTGCTCGTGATCAGTGGTTTTTGGTCGGCGCCAGCACACGGGAAACTTGCCGAAGGTTTTGATAAAGCAGTGCATGATCAATTGATGACTGCAAACCTCATTCGCACCCTGGCGTGGACAGTGTGCGGAGCATGCTCGATATGGATTGTGTTGTCAACGTGGGCTGCAGATCGCGCCGAATAGCAAGGTACTTGACAGCCAGAGCAACGAGTGTGTAACGATCCACAGCACAAACCCACACCCTCACGTACACATCGTGGGCATGACAACACGAACATTAGGAGCACTCATGGAAGCCGATAGCGAAAACAGCAATCCACTCAACGAGATTGAACAACAGCTCACCAACGACATACAAGACCAATGGAAAGAACCAGCAACCACAGGCGACCTACGCAATCATGCAATTCGAATGGACTCACGATTTGGGAAATTGGACTCACGATTTGACAAAATTGATGCTCGATTCGACGTACTTCGCTCAGATTTACAGGCAATGATTCATAAAAACGTCTGGGCAAGCGCTGCAGCAACCATGACACTCAACCTTGCAGCACTAGGCCTCGTCGTATCAATCTTGAAATAATTCGTAACCAAATACAGCACAAACCCGCACCCTCACGTACACATCGTGGGCATGACAACACGAACATTAGGAGCACTCATGGAAGCCGATAGTGAAAGTGAAAACAGCAATCCATTCAACGAGATTGAGCAACAGCTCATCAACGACCTACAAGACCAATGGAAAGAACCAGCAACCAAAGGCGACCTGCGCAATCATGCAATTCGAATGGACTCTCGGTTTGGGAAAATAGATGCGCGATTCGACAAGATGGATACACGGCTAGACAAGATTGATGGACGCTTCGACATCTTGGAGAACAAAATTGATTCCAGGTTTACGAAACAAGACTCTGACCTGAAAGAATACGTCAACAAGATGGGATGGAAGTTTGCTGGACTCACCATCAGCACAACACTTGCATCAATGATCGGAATCCTGAGCGTGTTTGCGGCCTGGATTAAATAGCAACGTCCATTTCTAAGAATGGCTTGTCGCCAAGGATTGTTGCTCTGTGCATCACCCGACGATGTGGCATGTAGTCGGCAGTTGCATAGTGTTGCGTGAGTCGGTTGTCCCAAAATGCGAGGTCGTACTGCTTCCACTTCCATCTCACCGTGAACTCAGGCTTAGACACATGCGAAGTCAAATAACTGAGGACCATTTCACTCTCGCGGGTTGAAAGCTCCATAATTCGCGTAGTAAACGAATAGTTGACAAAGATTCCGCGTTGCTTGCTCACAGGGTGGGTTCGAACAACCGGATGCACCAC